>CAUVMF010000154.1:0-2529 GCA_963552975.1 uncultured Selenomonas sp. | reverse complement strand
TTTTCTTATATTATAAAGGTTTCCTGCCCCTCGGTCAACGAAAACGAAGCCCCCGTGAAGAATCTCCTGTTCTTCGCGGGGGCTTCGTCGTTTTGTGCTGCAATGTCAGCTCGTGTTTGCCTGTTCACAGTATAGCACAGTGACAATCAGGTTTCAATCTGCGTATTTATTCTTCTTGTTCTCGCCTTGGAACTCTGAGAGGAGCTGCGCCTGTATGGTCATGATGCGGTTGTCCGCTCTTCGTTTTCCTGCCTATTTGCAAATTTTTCTCATCTTGATGCTCACGCAATGTCTCCGCCGACGCAGACGGTACGCGTACCAATTTTCCCGATGTGGACGGGGAGTCCATAGAGTGCGGTCATGCCCGCCGGAAAATCCGGTGAGCAATCGTACACGCAAAAAGGGTGCAGTCCCCCTGCCGGTTTTCCTTTGCAATGCAGACAAATGTCTGCGGGCAGGGAAGGACGTTTCCATACCTTCCCCCGTGACCGCAATCCCCCAACCGCAGTCAGGCTGACGCACCATAGCATATGCCACAGGTACGGCAGCTCGAAAAACATATCTGAGATTCTGTTAGTATACCATGAGATTTCGAATACCACAATGAAAAAAGTCACTGTATTGCCCCCCTGCCAATCGTCCGTCTTGCAAAAGCCGGCGTGCTCATGTAAAATATAATGGAATCGGTATCATTTGAATTTATAGGAGGTATCTTATGTTTCTGACACGATGCACACGCACGATGCGCACCGTCCTCGCGGCAGCGATGTTCGGCGTACTCGCGCTCACGAGCGGCTGCTTCAGCGGTGATGTGAACGTCGTCATCAACGAGGACGGCTCTGCCGATCTCAAGACGACGCTCATGAGCGTGCCGATGCTTGCCGAGGTCGTCGAGCAGAGCAAGACGGCAGCACTCGCACGCAATCCCGAGGCACAGGTCACACCCGTATCGAAGGAGAGCATGTCGGGCTACGAGATCACGGAGCACTACGCCACGATCGACAAGCTCTCGGAAAATGACTTCTTCAAGGCGAACGAGGGCAAGAACACAGGCATCACCGCGAACAAGAGCCTGTTCTACACCGACTACAACTTTGACCTGCTCTTTGAGGGCAGCCAGAACGGCGGCGGCGCAGGCGCATTCGCGAGCAATATCACGTTCACCTATCAGATGACGCTGCCCGTCGCACCCACGAGCTCGAACGCTGACCGCGCGGAGAATGACGGCAAGCAGCTCACATGGAACCTCGGCAAGACCCTCGTCACGGGCGAGTCGTCGAAGATCGAGGTTGCGTTCCGCATCTGGAACAAGACGGCAATCATCGGCACGATCGTTGTTGTCATCGTTCTGATTGGCGCAGGCGCGTTCTTCATCCTCCGCAAGCGCAAGCCCGAGGAGGAGCAGCAGGCACTTGAGGATGCCCCGATCGACGTAACACCGAACGACAAGAACTAAAGAGATACAATAAAGAGAATAAAAAAGAGGAATCCTTGCATCCACAGGGATTCCTCTTTTCTATGTTGCACGATAGGAGCTTAGTCCAGGCGCACTCCCTCGATGCTAATATCGCGTGCCGTCGCGAAGCGATAGATGCCGAGCGTTGCCGTCGGGACGGGACGCGGCAAGCCGAATACATAGACCTCCCGCTCAAAGCCCATATCAAAGCGCGGCGCGGCATCCTGCACGAGCGAGGCGAGTATACCGCCCGGCAGGTCTGCGGCGTAGATGGTGAAGGCGTTCACGTTGCCCGCCGCCTGTCGAATCCGATAGTTGCCGAGCACGCCGTCACTCGTGCTGCCGATGCGTCCCGTAACGCCATAGCTGCCCGGCGTGTCGGTATTCGTCAGCGTCGTGCCAAATGTGATGCCGTCCGTACCGAATACGCGCTCGTCCTCGCCGTCCGCGAAGCCCTCCGCACGTCCCGTAAAGGAGGGCAGCGCCTCGCCCTGCACAATGCTCCGCGCGTCGGCGGTCAGCGTGAGGTCGCGGTGCGTGATACTGCCCGCCCCCTGCGCGGCGGTCGCGGCGAGCGTGTAATTCCCCGCGTCCGCACCTGCGAGCGCGACACCTGTGTAGTCAATGGTGGCTGCCGCAGCGACGTTCTTATCGTTGTAGGTTGCACCTGTGGCGGCGGCTGTCACGCTGTCGCCCGCAACGGTATTGCCGAGTGCCGCGCTAAACTTCGATGCGTCTGCGGCGGTTGTACCGTCGTAGGTCTTCGTCTGCGCCGCGACTGCGCCAAGGGTCAGCGCACGCTGCGAGATCGTGCCTGTGCCCGTGAGCGCGGTCTTGTTCAGCACATAGTTCCCCGCGCCCGTGCCCGTGAGCGTCAGCCCGCCAAATGTGACGGCTTTATCTCTGGCGGCGTTCTTGTCGGCGTATTTTCCTGTGACGGCATTGAGTTCGATGTCCGCGCCCTCGCCAGTCACAAAGCCTGTGAGACTATAGTTCGTCCCCTTTGCGAGCGTCTGCGCGACGTTCGCATTCCCATCGTAGGTCTTGTCAAAGCGCGTGCCGCTCGCGAGCGC
>CAUVMF010000153.1:0-2581 GCA_963552975.1 uncultured Selenomonas sp. | reverse complement strand
TCGGCAAACTATGCAAACAATTCCGAACTATGTTATACTATAGGAAGAAGCGTGCGGAAACAGATCTGTGCGATGCTCCTAAGCGTTTGCGTGGAGGGCGCACGGACGAAATGCCGTCATAAAATATCCCCCCTGCAAAAATGAAAGGAGATGTCCCCATGCGCCCCATCCTCTCCATCGGACTCATCGCTCTCCTCCTCTGCACTGCCGGATGCACGAATCCCGTCACCAAGGTGATCGACAAGCTGACGAATGACGAGCCCGCCGCATCGCAGCAAAGCACGACCACGAGCGCCCCTGCGCCCGCACAGACCCAGACACAGGGGCAGCCCTCCGCACAGCCACAGCAGAACGCCGCACCCGCAGTGCAGCAGCAACCCGCAGCGCCTGCGCCCGTCATCGACACGCAGCTGCAGCGGATGACGCCCGCGCCGCCGAATACGCACGGGCAGATTCGCGGGACTGATGTGCGCATGCGCGGCGGCCCGAGCACGGACGATGAGATCCTCGGCTATTTCGACAACCGCGAGTACGTCTCCATCCTCGGCAGCATGGACGGGTGGTATCACGTGCGCCGCGCCGACGGCACGGAGTGCTGGGTCTCCGGCGATTTCTGCAAGCAGATTTGAGGTCGCCATGAGACAAAACGATCTGCGCTCCCTGCGCGTACGTCGGAAACGGCGCAGCTATGCGCGCTTTTTCGCCCTGCTCGGCGGCGTGCTCGTCCTCGCCCTCGTCTTCGGCGCGTACAGCTATCTAAGTGCCGCAGACGAGCCGCCCGCCGCATCTGTCACCGCATCAGCAGGAAAGCAGCCCGCCCCGACCGCAGCTGCCCCCGCCGAGGCATCGACGAAGGAAGATCCCGCCGTCCCCGCTGCACGTGCGGAAGATACGGCGGCAGAAGAGTCTGCGCGCCCGGCAGCACCCGCAGGGACAAGCATCCTTATCAAAAAGAGCGAATTCCGCCTCTACCTGCTTGAGGACGGCAACGTCATCCGGTCCTTTCCCGTTGCGCTTGGCAAGAATGCGGGACAGAAGCGCGTGAGTGGCGACATGAAGACGCCCGACGGCAGCTTCCCCATCGACGAGGTGATTGACTCCTCCGACTGGACGCATGACTTCGGCGACGGCAGGGGCGAGATCGAAGGCGCGTACGGCCCGTACTTCATCAGCCTCGACACCTCGGAGCTCTCGGGCGGCGCGTGGGACGGCATCGGCATCCACGGCACGCACGATCCCGCAAGCATCGGGACGTGCGCCTCCGAGGGCTGCATCCGTATGCACAACAGCGATCTCCTCGCGCTCAAGAAGCAGATCACCGTCGGCACACAGGTAACGATTGAGGAGTGAGTGAACGCGCAAAAAGCCGCCTCCCTGCATGGAGACGGCTTTTCTACGGAAAATATGTTTGTGTTTTTATGTCAAAGTGTATATAATGAGATTGAAACGTCCTAGGGCAGAAGAAATTCTGCGGCGGTGTCTTTCCCCCGAAAGGGGGTGAGCGGATATGTCTGAGATCGGAGCGATTCTCTTTTTGATCGTTGCCACAGGCTACATTCTCGCGATAACCAAAAAGTAACCGCCCATTCTACCAAATGAGCGGTTATAGATAATAACTTGCGACTTCGGAAAGATGCCGTCATAGGACGTTTCTTTCTGTTTTTATTATAGCATTCCACAAAGCCATTGACAAGGGAAATATCAAGGGGGATTATTTCCCCCGCAGCAGCCTCATCACAAACTCTGCGCTACGGACTTTTGCAGAAAATACGTTTGTGTTTTTATGTCAAAGTGTATATAATGAGATTGAAACGTCCTAGGGCAGAAGAAATTCTGCGGCGGTGTCTTTCCCCCGAAAGGGGGTGAGTAAGTTGAGTGAATTTGACGCGATCGTATTGCTCGTCGTGGCAACAGGCTACTTGCTTGCGATAACCCAAAAGAAATAACCGCCCATTCTGACCAATGTGCGGTTATCAATAAAAATAACCGATAAACTAAGGAAAGATGCCGCAAAGGACGTTCTTTCTTTTTTTATTATAGCAATTCACGCAAAGTTTGACAAGTCATCATCAAGATTTTCCCCGCACAAGTTCCATCGCAAGCTCTGCGTTGCGTGCGGCAAGCGTGCGCATCTGCGCAAGGAGGTCGGCGTTCGCCGCCGTGAATTCATGGCGTGCCGCCCACTTGCGGCGCACCTCCTTCAGGACGCTCGCGGTCGTGATGTCCTGCAGGTCGTTGACGGGCTTCTCGCCGATGGAGCGCAGGAAACGGTCGACCTTCGGGTCGTACGAGATGCCGATCATGGGCACGCCCATGACACCCGCGAAGATCAGTGCGTGCAGGCGTACGCCGATCATCAGATCCATGTTCGCGACGAGGGAGAGCAGCTCACTCGTACTGTACTCATCCGCGAGAACGGTGCAGTCCTCCTTCGTCCACGCGGCGACGGTCTTTGCCGTCTTTACGTCCTCGGGGTACTGCATGGGTAGGAAGACGACGCGTGCGTCCAGCTCGCGCACGATGACATCGCTGATCTCGGCGAGGATTTCCTTGTAGTGCTGCCAGCCCTGCCAGTCGCGCA
>CAUVMF010000152.1:0-2591 GCA_963552975.1 uncultured Selenomonas sp. | reverse complement strand
AACGGTCTCCAAAACCGTAGGTTGTGAGTTCAAGTCTTACTGCCCCTGCCATTGACTTTAGCCGTATCATATACGATACGGTTTTTTTGTGCTCTCATTTCCTTTTTCTTGTCAAATATATGATTATGGTGTAGAATGGCAAAAGGTGAAATGAAAGTTTTAAGGAGGAGATGTATTCATGAAGAGATTCGTCCAGATGGCGCTTGTTCTGTGCCTTACGCTTTTTGCGGTTCAGGCAGGAGCGTCCCCCTATTCTGACAAGGTGACGCTGCCGGAGGGCGCTGTCATCACGAATGTCAACCGCTTGGCGGTCGGTGCTCCTCTCTATGTTCAGGTTGAGGAAACGGCACCTTCGATCGAGATTCTGACGCAGGTCATTTCGGATGCGAGCCGCATTACGCACGCGAATATTGTGACCTATGATACGGTCGCAAATGGCATTCAGACGGACAAGGGCATCGATCTGAAGACCCTCCCACGCCGCGATGCAGCGAAGATCTTCAAGGAGAATGTTGCCGCCTATGCGGATGCATACATTATCCTGACGGTTGCGAACAACAGTCGTACCACGTTCTTCTTCGATGTCTACCGCTCCGGTTCGAATGAGCTCCTCTACACGTATGAGGTGCGCGCAAACAAGTCGGACGGAAATACGGTTGCGACGTTCTCGTCCCTCTCTGAACAGTTCTACAAGAATTGGCAGCGTTCGGTTGAGGCGCAGAACAAGGTAAAATAATAATGCTGCACGAAGTCCCCGCGTGTTCGGGGACTTTTTTCTTTTGCAAATTATAGCAGCTGCTCATAATCTTGTTGACAAAGCACGATTCCTATAATAAGATAGACAAGCTATCTTTTGGAACGGATACTTTTGGGGAGGCACATTTAATATATGACGACGAATGATAAGCTGCGCAATATTGCAATCATCGCACACGTCGATCACGGCAAGACGACGCTTGTGGATGCGATGCTGCGTCAGAGTCACGTGTTCCGCTCGAACGAGCAGGTGGGTGAGCGCGTGATGGACTCGGGCGATATTGAGCGTGAGCGCGGAATCACGATTCTCTCGAAGAATACGGCGATTCTCTACGATGACATCAAGATCAACATTGTCGATACGCCGGGTCATGCGGACTTCGGCGGTGAGGTGGAGCGCGTCCTCAACATGGTGGACGGTGTGCTCCTGCTCGTGGATGCGTTCGAGGGGCCGATGCCGCAGACGAAGTATGTGCTGCGCAAGGCGCTCGAGCAGAAGCTCAAGCCGATTGTGGTCATCAACAAGATTGACCGCCCCGATCAGCGTGTGGATGATGTCTATGACGAGGTGCTCGAGCTCTTTATGGAGCTGGATGCGGACGACGATCAGCTGGACTTCCCCGTGATCTATGCGACGGCGCGCGACGGTGTTGCAAAGTTCAAGATGGAGGACGAGAGCGACAATCTGGAACCGCTCATGCAGACGATTGTGAAGGAGATTCCGGCGCCGCAGGGCGATGCGGACGGCCCTCTGCAGATGATGGTGACAACGCTCGAGGCGGACGACTATGTAGGGCGCGTCGCAATCGGCCGCATCATCCGTGGATCGGTGCGTCCGAATCAGTCCGTTGTCGTGATCAGCGGCGACCATGAGACGAAGGCAAAGATCGGCAAGGTCTATGTCTATCAGGGTCTCCGGCGTGTCGATGTGAATGAGGCGGGCATGGGTGAGATTGTGGCACTCACGGGTCTCGGCGATGTGAGCATCGGCTACACGGTGGCGGATGCGGAGAATCCCGAGGCGCTGCCGACAATCAACATTGATGAGCCGACGCTCTCGATGACGTTTGGCGTCAACACGAGCCCGTTTGCGGGGCGTGAGGGGCAGTTTGTGACCTCGCGCCATCTGCGTGACCGCCTCTTCAAGGAGATCGAGACGAATGTCGCGATGCGCGTCGAGGAGACGGATTCGGCGGATGTGTTCAAGGTATCGGGACGCGGCGAACTGCACCTCTCGATCCTGATCGAGCAGATGCGCCGCGAGGGATACGAGCTGCAGGTCGGAAAGCCCGAGGTTGTCTACAAGACGATCAACGGGCAGAAATGCGAGCCGATGGAGAATTTGACGGTCGAGGTACCGCAGGAGTACATGGGCTCGGTGATGGAGTCGCTCGGCACGCGCAAGGCGGAGCTGTCGAATATGACGGAGCTGTCGGGCTATATCCGCATGGAGTTCTTTATCCCTGCGCGCGGACTCATCGGCTTCCGCTCGGAGCTTCTGACGAACACGAAGGGCAACGGCATCATGAATCATATCTTCCACGGCTATGTGCCGTACAAGGGAGATATGAGCGGCCGTACGCACGGTTCGCTTGTGGCGTTCGAGCAGGGTGAGACGACGGGCTATGGCATTTTCTCCCTGCAGGATCGCGGCACGATGTTCATCTCGCCGGGGCAGCAGGTCTACGAGGGGATGATCGTGGGCGAAAATTCCCGTGACATCGACATGGATATCAATCCGTGCAAGAAGAAGAATGTCACGAATATGCGCACGTCCGCTTCGGACGAGGCGATCCGTCTCACGCCGCCGCGCATTCTGAGCCTCGAGCAGGCGC
>CAUVMF010000151.1:0-2636 GCA_963552975.1 uncultured Selenomonas sp. | reverse complement strand
CGGGCAACAAGGGCGCAGATGCGGCGATGGCGGCGATGGAGATGGCAAGTCTCCTCGGAAAGCTGTGAGACCATGAAGATCGGAATACTCAGCGATACGCATGGGCATGAGGGCGCGTGGGTACGCGCGTGCGAGAACTTCTTCACGGGTGCCGACCTCATCCTCCATGCGGGCGATGTCGCCTACCACGGACCGCGCAATCCGATGAAGCCGGACTACAACCCGATGGGGCTAATCGAGCGCATTAACGTCTCGGAGATCCCCGTTATCATCGCAAAGGGAAACTGCGACTCCGATGTGGACGCGAGCTGTCTCGAAGTGCCTCTGATGTCCCCCTACGCCTATGTCGTGTGGGAGGGGCGGCGCATCATCGTCACGCACGGCGATGCCGTCATGACGGACGCGGAGAAGGACGCGATGGCAAGGCATCTGAAAGCCGACCTCTTTATCAGCGGGCACGTACACATCAACGTCCTCGAAAAGCGCGGCAACACCGTCTTTCTCAACCCCGGCTCTGTTGCACTCACGAAGCGCCCCGACGGGCGCAACACCGTCGCGGTGCTTGAGGATGGGACAATTCGGATTTTTGACATAGATACGGGCGATGTTCTGCATGAACTCGCGCTCGATTGGTAAATGAATGGAGGGCGGGAGCGATGAAGCCGACGGATCGCAGTTATCTTGAGGTCAATCTTCCGCCCTATTTGCAGCATGATATTGATGCACTGAAGGTAGGACTCAAGCAGGATATTTCGTATCTCGACTGCCTGTATGATGAGCTCTATGGCTCGATCAACTCGGCAGAGTGGGATGATGAGATCACGCATGAACAGGCGGCATACCTGCGCGAAAAATATCTGTGAGGCGGAGATGATGATAGATTTTTCGGCGTATCCGATCGATCCCTTTCGGACGTATGGCGGCGGGAATGGGAACAAAATAGGAGTCCTCTATGAAGGGGAGACTTACATGCTGAAATTCCCGCCCAAGGAAAAGTCGAAGGTATTTTATACGAACGCTTCGCTGAGTGAATATCTCGCCTGTCACATCTACGAACTCCTCGGCATGCAGGCGCAGAAAACGCTATACGGCATATATCGCATACAGGGAAAGGAGAAACGCGTCGTCGCCTGTAAGGATTTTACGGGAGACGGCTTTCGCCTGATGGAGTTTGCAAAGTTGAAGAACGCCTGCATCGGCGGCAGCAGTGAAGCCTCCTCCGGATATGCGACCGAGCTGGATGCCGTGCTCGAGGCGATTGACAGGCAGGCACTCATTGATCCTGTTGTGTTGAAAGATTTTTTCTGGGATATGTTCATCGTGGATGCCTATCTCGGAAATTTTGACCGACACAATGGGAACTGGGGGCTGCTCGTCAACGAGGAGCGACGTATTGCACGCATCGCACCAATCTATGACTGCGGCTCCTGTCTCTACCCGCAGATGCCCGAGGAAAAGATGGCGGAGATTCTGAGCAATCCGCATGAAATCGATAATCGCGTCTATGTCTTCCCAACGTCGGCACTCAAACAGGATGGACGGAAGATCAACTACTTTGACTTCATAACTTCTCATGCGAATCCTGACTGCACGGCGGCGCTTGTGCGTATGCTGCCGCGCATTTACACGGATGAAATCAATGCATTTATCGAAAGGCAGGAATTCCTATCTGCACTGCAGAAGGAATTTTATCGGACGATGCTGAGAGTGCGCAAAGAGAAGATATTGGATGCGGCTCTTGAAAGGATAGACAATGGATCAACTCATTAAGGCGACGGCGGCGGACGGCGCGCTGCGTGCGTTCGCGGCTGTGACGACGGATGTGGTCGCCGAGGCGATGCGGCGGCACGACTGCTATCCCGTCGCGGCGGCGGCACTCGGGCGCACGATGACGGGCGCACTCCTCTTTGCCGCGAATCTCAAAAACAAGGAGTCCGTGACGATCAAGTTCAAGGGGGACGGACCTCTCGGCACGGTGACTGCCGACGCGACGGCAGAGGGATCTGTGCGCGGCTATGTCGACCATCCGCATGTCAATCTGCCGCTCAATGCACGCGGCAAGATCGATGTGGGCGGCGGCATCGGGCGCGGCATCCTCTCGGTCACGCGCTTCACGGGGCTGAAAGAACCGGTCACGGGCAGCGTTGACATCACGAACGGAGAGGTGGCGGAGGATCTCATCAACTATCTCTACACCTCCGAGCAGACACCGTCCTCCATCGGACTCGGCGTCCTCGTCAGCCCTGAGCTGAAATGTCTCGGTGCGGGCGGCTTCTTCATTCAGCCGCTGCCGGGCGCATCCGATGACGTGATTGACCGTCTCGAGGAGAATCTGAAGGGCATTTCCTCCGTCTCGCACATGGCCGAGGAAGGGCTGGACGCTACGGGTATCATCGGGAAAATCCTCGGCGGTTTCGATGATGTAAAGATTCTCTCGACCACCGATCTCGCCTTTCGCTGCAACTGCTCGAAGAACTATATCACCGACCGTCTGCTGACGCTCGGCGAAGCTGATTTGCGGGCGCTGCGCGACGACGGCGAGGCGGAGGTGAAATGCCACTTCTGCAACGAGGCGTATACGTTTGACCGCGAGGATCTGAGCGTCATCTACAACGTCGCGGCAAAGATGCGCGAGA
>CAUVMF010000150.1:0-2650 GCA_963552975.1 uncultured Selenomonas sp. | reverse complement strand
TTGATCTTGCCGCTCTTAATCATCTCGATGATGTCCGAGCTGCGCTCATGCACCTTACCGACGACCTCGACATCAATGCCGAGGGAGGCAATCGCCTTTGCCGTCCCCTCCGTCGCCACAATATCAAAGTTGAACTCGGAGAACGCCTTGGCAAGCTGCTTCAGTTCCTCCTTGTCCTTGTTTGCAACCGTGAAGAGGAGGCAGCCCTTCGTCGGGATGTTCAGCCCCGAGCCGACAATCGCCTTGTAGAGGGCGCGTGCGTAGTGGTAGTCCACGCCCATGACTTCGCCCGTCGACTTCATCTCAGGGCCGAGGGAGATGTCGACATCTGTCATCTTTGCAAAGGAGAAGACGGGTGCTTTGACCGCGACGTAGGGGCGCGGCGGAATCAACCCCGAATGGAATCCGAGTTCCTTGAGCGTCGCGCCCATCGCGACCTGCGTTGCAACGCCGACCATGTTGACATTCGTGATCTTCGAGAGGAACGGCACCGTCCGGCTCGAGCGCGGGTTGACCTCGATGATGAAGACCTCATTGCGTGCCACGACGAACTGAATGTTGAGCAGTCCCTTCACATGGAGGGCGACGGCGAGGCGCTTCGTGTAGTCGATGATGGTGTAGATCACGCGTGCAGGCAGCGTCTGCGGCGGATAGACCGCAATGCTGTCCCCCGAGTGGATGCCCGCGCGTTCGATATGCTCCATAATGCCCGGGATGACCACATCGACACCATCCGAAATAGCATCGACCTCGACCTCTGTCCCCTGCATATAGCGGTCGACGAGCACGGGATGATCCGGCGTCACCTTAACCGCGCGGCTCATATAGTCGCGCAGTTCCTCCTCGTTGTAGACGATCTCCATCGCACGCCCGCCGAGGACATACGAGGGGCGCACCATCACGGGGTAGCCGATGCGCTCCGCCCCTGCGATGGCATCCGCGAGATTCGTCACGCTGATTCCCTCGGGGCGCGAGATGCCCGTCTGCGTCAGCACCTCATCGAAGCGCTCACGATCCTCGGAGCGGTCAATGTCGTTGACGGACGTGCCATAGACGCGCAGCCCCGCACGCTCGAGTTCTGCCGCGAGGTTGATTGCGGTCTGCCCACCGAACTGCACGATGACGCCGTCCGGCTTCTCCTTATCCACGATGTTCAGCACATCCTCGACCGTCAGCGGCTCGAAGTAGAGACGGTCGGAGATATCAAAGTCCGTGCTGACCGTCTCCGGATTGTTGTTGATGATGATCGCCTCGACCCCCATCTCGCGTAATGCCCAGACGGAGTGCACGGAGCAGTAGTCGAATTCGACGCCCTGCCCGATGCGAATGGGACCCGAGCCGAGGACGATCACCTTCTTGCGGCTCGAGACGGTAACCTCGTCCTCGCTGCCGCGAAACGTGGAGTAATAGTACGGCGTCATTGCCTCGAACTCAGCCGCACAGGTGTCGACCATCTTGTAGCACGGCAGGATATTGTGACTGCGGCGCATCGTGCGGATCTCGTCGCGCGTCTTATGCGTCAGCTCGGCAATGGAGACATCGGCAAGCCCCACCCATTTCGCCGCTGCGAGCAGCTTCGGCGTAAGCGGAGCGGAGGCAAGCTGATTCTCCACATCCGTGATATGCTTCAGCTTGTGAATGAACCACTTGTCCACCTTTGTGATGTCCGAAATCTCGTCCACTGTGAGCTTTCCGCGCCGCAGCGCCTCTGCAATGACAAAGATGCGCTCGTCGTTCACCATAGAGAGCTGCTTTTCCACACGCTCGTCATCCCACGCGGCAAAACGCTCCATAGAGAGGCGATTCACACCGATCTCAAGCGAGCGCACCGCCTTGAGGATTGCGCCCTCGAAGCTGCGGTCGATGGACATAACCTCGCCCGTTGCTTTCATTTGAGTGCCAAGTGTATGGTCAGCGTAGATAAATTTATCAAATGGCCAGCGTGGGAACTTCACAACGCAGTAATCGATTGTCGGCTCGAAGCACGCCTTTGTCTTCTTCGTGACGGAGTTGACGATCTCATCGAGCGTGTAGCCGATTGCGATCTTCGAGGACACCTTTGCAATCGGATAGCCCGTCGCCTTCGAGGCGAGCGCCGAGGAGCGGCTGACGCGCGGGTTGACCTCGATCACATAGTACCTGTTGCTCTTCGTGTCGAGCGCATACTGGGCATTGCAGCCGCCCTCAATGCCCAGCTCGCGGATGATGCGGAGGCTCGCACTGCGGAGCATCTGATACTCGTAATCCGCGAGTGTCTGTGCAGGAGCAACAACAATACTGTCTCCCGTATGGACGCCAACGGGATCAAGGTTCTCCATGCTGCAAACGGTGATGCAGTTATCGTTGCCGTCGCGAATGACCTCGAACTCGATTTCCTTCCATCCGGCAACACTGCGCTCGATGAGCACCTGCCCGATCATCGAGTAGTTCAGTCCCTTGATGACGGTTGCAATCAGTTCTTCCTCGTTCTCCGCAATCCCGCCGCCTGTACCGCCCATTGTATACGCAGGGCGTACAATGACTGGGTATCCTATCTCGTTCGCAAATGCAACAGCCGCATGAACATCCTCGACAATTGTGCTCTCGGGAATCGGTTCGCCGAGCTTTTCCATCGTCTCCTTGAACCGCTCGCGATCCTCCGCCTTTTCGA
>CAUVMF010000149.1:0-2665 GCA_963552975.1 uncultured Selenomonas sp. | reverse complement strand
TGCGCAGATCGTGCATGACCCCCTTGCCCGTGATGTGGTTCGGCAGACAGCCGAATGGCTGCAGGCAGACGACGTTCGGCACGCCCTCCTCGATGAGCTTCACCATCTCACCCGTGAGGAACCAGCCCTCGCCCGCCATATTGCCAAGGCTGACATGACGCGCTGCAAGCTCTGCCGTGTGATCGATGGACTGTGGCGGACGGAAGTGACGGCTCTCCTTCAGAGCCTTGCGCATGGGCGCGCGGAAGAACTCAATGACCTTGATGAACATACGCCCGAAGAGCCGATCTTTGTACGAGCCAGCGAGCAGCTTGTGCTGTGCAATGGGGTCGTAGGCGGAATAGAGGAAGAAGTCCACGAAGTCCGGCATGACCACCTCTGCCCCCTCCCCCATCAGCACCTTCTCGATATCATTGTTCGCAACGGGATGGTACTTCACGAGAATTTCGCCGACGATGCCGACCTTCGGTTTCCACAGATGTTCGTCGATGGGGATGTGGTCAAAGTCGCGCACGATGTCCTTCACCATGCGGCAGAATTTGAACACGCTGCCGTGCTCGAGTTCCTCCTTGGCGCGCGCCATCCATTTATCGAATACCGCCTGCGTCGCGCCCTTTTGAAGCTCGTACGGCATCATACGGTTGCGCACGTTCATGAGGAGATCACCGTAAATCGCCGCCTTGATGGCATCCACCATCATCTCGCGGCTAAAGGCAAAGCTGTCCGTTTCCTCGGGCAGACCGCGCACGGCAAAGACAGCGACGTTTGGGAAGCCCGCGTCGCGCAACGCCTTGCGCAGGACACCGAGATAGTTCGTCGCGCGGCAGGCACCGCAGGTCTGAAAGAGCGCGATGCTCGTATGATCCGCATCGCACAGCCCCGCCTTCAGTGCGGCGAGCAGCTGCCCGATGACGACAATCGCGGGATAGCACATATCGTTGTGCACGTAACGCAGCCCAAGATCAATCGACACCTTGTCCGGCATCGGCGGAATGACAACATTGTAGCCGTGCTTCTTCATCGTCGTACGAAACAGCTCAAAGTGGATCGGCGCCATCTGCGGCGCGAGGATCGTATGCGTCTTCTTGCAGTCCTCGGTAAAACGCGGGCGCTCGATGACGGGTACCTCGTGATAGACGGGGTTCTCCCGACGTGCAAGCGCGGCGATCAGGGAGCGCAGACGGATGCGCGCCGCACCGAGGTTCGATACCTCGTCCAGCTTGATCATCGTATAGATGCGCTCGTGGGACTCCAATATCTCACGTACCTCCGCCGTCGTAAGCGCGTCCAGACCGCAGCCGAAGGAGCTGAGCTGGATGAGCGTCACATTCGGATGCTCCGCAACGAACTGCGCCGCATGATAGAGACGCGCGTGGTAGCTCCACTGGTTAACGACCTGCAAGCGCCGCTCCTTCACAGGGATGTGATAGACCGCATCCTCGGAGAGAATGGGCAGCTTGTAGGACTGGATCATCTCGGGGATGCCGTGATTGATCTCGGGGTCGACGTGGTACGGACGCCCCGCGAGCAGGATCGCATGCTCGCCCGTCTGCGCAATGCGGTCAAGAATCTGCTGACCGTAGTCGCGGACATCCTGACGGTACTGCTCGATCTCGGCGTAGCCCGCATCAACCGCAGCCGTGATCTCCTTCTTGCCAATCCCCTCAGGCTTCCCGAACTCCTCCACGAGACGCTCGATCATGCGCGTGCGGTCATTGATCGGCAGGAATGGCTGGATAAAGCGGATATTTTTCTCGCGCAGAATATCCATGTTGATACGGATGTTCTCCGCATAGGAGGCAACAATCGGGCAGTTGAAATTATTTGCCGAGGAGTCCGGCTTATCGTCCATATTATGCGGCTCGCATGGGTAGAAAATCGTATCGACACCCTTTTCGATGAGGTCGACGATATGCCCATGCGCGAGCTTCGCGGGATAGCAGAGCGAGTCTGATGGAATCGTCGCCATGCCCTTGTAGAAGAGCTGCGGCGATGATTTCCCGGAGATCACAACCCCGTAGCCAAGCGTGTCAAAGAACGTGAACCAGAACGGAAAGTCCTCGTACATATTGAGCGTGCGCGGGATGCCGATGCGACCACGCCGTGGCTCCGCAGGTGATTTATAGTGCTTGAACACGCGGCGGTACTTGAACTTGTAGATGTTCGGCGTATCGTCCGTGCGCTTCTCGCCGCCGATGCCGCGCTCGCAGCGATTTCCTGTAAAGTAGCGCTCACCGTTCGGGAACTGCTGCATCGTGATGAGGCATTTATTCCCGCATTTGCCGCAGCGATAGGAACTCGTCTTCGTCTCAAACGTCCCGAGTTCATCCGCGCCGAGGAGTGTCGAGCGCTCCGTCCCCGCCTCGAGTGCGAGAATCGCTGCACCATACGCACCCATGAGTCCCGCAATATCGGGACGGATGACATCCTTGTCGATGATGTTCTCAAGTGCACGCAACACGGCATCGTTGTAGAACGTACCGCCCTGCACGACGATGTGTTCACCAAGCGTCGATACATCCTTGATCTGCATGACCTTGAACAGCGCGTTCTTGACAACCGAGAGTGCAATGCCTGCCGAGATGTCGGCGACCTCCGCGCCCTCCTTCTGCGCCTGCTTGACCTTCGAGTTCATGAAGACCGTGCAGCGCGTGCCGAGATCGAC
>CAUVMF010000148.1:0-2670 GCA_963552975.1 uncultured Selenomonas sp. | reverse complement strand
GTGAGAGGGCGGTGTCTTAACCACTTGACGAAGGCGCCACATATGTCAACAGGAGGTACTATATCATAGAATTTATCAAAACGCAAGCGATTTTTTCGCTATTCTCCGTTTTATGAGGAAAGTCGTGCCAAAGCCGCCTCGAGACGTGCAAGCCCTGCCTCCCTGCCGAGAATGGCAAGGATCTCCGTCGCGCCGCCCGGCGTTACTGCCTGCCCCGCTGCCGCAATGCGCAGCACCCACATGACGGTTCCCTTCTTCCAGCCCTCGCGCTCGATACACTCCTCGAGCAGCGCATAGAGGAGCGCGTTCTCCCAGCGCTCTGCGGGCAGTGCCGCAAGGATCTCGATGAGCGCGGGCAGGAGTTCCCGCGCCGCCTCGGGTGTTACCTTATTTCGCTTGTTCTCGTAGAGGTGCACGTCAAAGGGCGGTGTCTCGATGAGGAATGCAATCGCGGGGCGCACATCGCCGAGCTTTGTGACGCGCGTGCGCAGGAGCGCGGCAATCGCCCCCCACTGCTCCTCGAGATGCGCCGGCAGATCCCCTGCATAAGGGCGCGCAGCGGCGGCAAACTCTGCATCCGTCATCGCCTTGAAGTACTCCCCGCTCATCCAGCCGAGCTTGTCATAGTCAAAGACGGCGGGCGACTTCGACAGCCCCTCGAGCGAGAACGCCTCAATCAGCTCATCCATCGAGAAAACTTCCTGATTCGTCGTCTTTGGGCTCCATCCGAGCAGCGCGACATAATTCACAATCGCCGCGGCAGGATAGCCCATCTGCACGAGATCGTCAAAACTCGTCGCACCGTGACGCTTCGAGAGTTTGCTTGTCTTGCCCGTCGCATCGTCGCGTCCCATGACGGGGGCGAGATGCACGAACACAGGAGGCTCCCACCCGAACGCCTCATAGAGGAGGACGTGCTTCGGCGTCGAGGTGATGAACTCCGTCCCGCGAATGATGTGCGACACCTTCATGAGGTGGTCGTCGATCACATTTGCAAAATTATACGTCGGCATTCCGTCGCGTTTGAGAAGCACCTGATCCTCCAGCTCCGTGTTTGGAATCGTGACGTTGCCGTGGAGCACATCGTAGAACGTCGTCTCACCGACGAGCGGCATCTTCTGACGGATGACATACGCCTCGCCGCGCGCAAGATGCTCCTCCACCTCTGCCGCAGAGAGATCGCGGCAGGTGCGCGGATAGCCGCCAAAGGACTTCTCGCCATCTGTGGTCTCCGCTTCCTCCGTATGATTGCAGAAGCAGCGGTAGGCGTGCCCGCTCTCCACGAGCTGCTCTGCGTATTTCTTGTAGATCTCCATGCGCTCGCTCTGCACATAGGGACCGTAGTCGCCACCGATGTCATCCGGTCCCTCGTCGGGCACGATCTTTGCCGCGTCGAGCGTGCGGCGGATGAAGTCCACCGCATCCGCCACATAGCGGTTGCGATCGGTGTCCTCGATGCGCAGGATGAACGTCCCGTCATTGGCGCGTGCAAACAGATAGGCATAGAGCGCCGTGCGCAGATTGCCAATGTGCATATATCCCGTCGGACTCGGTGCAAAACGCGTGCGAATCTCTGTCGACAATGTATTTCCCCCAGTCTCCAATCCTTTTCAGCCGCGCAGATAGCTGCACAACGCACGGAACATGATGAGCGAGCTCATCGCGCCCGGATCCTCGATGCCGATGCTGCGCGAACCGATGAGTGCCGCACGTCCGCGCCGCGCCGCAATCGTCTTTGTGTACTCCGCACCCGCGCGTCCCTCGTTGAGCGCGTCCTCAAGGCACTCGCGCAGGCTCTTGCCGTCTGCATTCTCCGTGCGGAATGCGTCGCGAATCGGGATGAGCGTATCGAGCATGGTCTTATCCCCACGCTCGGCGCGTCCGCGCCGCTGAATCGCCTCGATTCCCGCCGTAAAGAGCTTTTCAAATGTGTGCACATCGAGCCGTGTGTGCGCATTCACCGCCTCGCTCGCACGCACGAATGCAATGCCGTAGAGTGGGCCCGCCGCACCGCCGACATTCTCGATAAATGCGCGCCCGATGTGGTAGAGCACGTCCTTCACCGGCGCATCTGGGGGCAGCTCCGCCAGCCGCTCCTCCGCCGCAGTGAATCCGCGCGCCATGTTCAGACCGTGATCCCCATCTCCGGTCTTGGCGTCCACCGCCGTCAAATAATCCTTCTGCGTCATAATTGCGGTGATGACCGCATTGACTGCATCCCGAACGTTTGCCATCTCATCGCACCAACTTTCCCTATGGTCAGGAAAACACCGATAAACAGCTTTCTCATATTATCAGCGCTTCCTACATCGACTCCATATTCTCATTGATATTATAACACGGGATTTTCCATAGGAAAAGAGTCTTCCGAGATTTTGGTGTAGTTTTCCGAAAAAACAGATTTCAACCTCGTCGATCATTTCTTTCAAAATCGTCGCAACAAATTGTTCTTCCTCTGTTTGTCAAGTCTTGCGGCTCTTTTTTTTTTATGCTATCATAATGGACAAGAAGGTGAGCCTTAGGTGTGCGTACGACTTAGCAATGTCTAACCTACAGATCTTTCAGGGAATCCGAATTGATTCCGGTGAATGTGATACTCCTTCGGAGGACGCGGTAGTCGGACTTAGGGTACCCACCTGCTTTACGCAGGTATAGACATATAAGTCATAC
>CAUVMF010000147.1:0-2674 GCA_963552975.1 uncultured Selenomonas sp. | reverse complement strand
ACTTCGTCGGCGGGCAGACGCTCGGCGCGTTCGTGCTCGCGATGACGATGGTCGCAACCTACAGCTCGGTCAGCTCGTTTGTCGGCGGGCCGGGCATGGCGTACGAAATCGGCTTCGGCTGGATCTACATGGCGGTCATCCAGACGATGACGATCTTCCTCGTGCTCGGCATCTTCGGTAAGAAGGTCGCGCGGCTCGCGCGGCGCATCCACGCCGTCACGATTGTCGACATCATTCGACACCGCTACCGCTCGGATGCACTGGCGGCGCTCGCGGCATTCGCCATCGTGATTTTCTTTGCCGCGTCGATGGTCGCACAGTTCGTCGGCGGGGCGCAGCTCTTTGCCGCCGTCACGGGATACAGCTACGAGCTTGGCTTGGTACTGTTCGGCATCGTGGTCGTTGTCTATACGTCGATAGGAGGATTTCGTGCCGTTGCACTGACCGATACGTGCTGCGCGATTGTCATGATGCTCGGCATCGTCCTGCTCTTTTACTATGTGCTTGAGGCGGGCGGAGGTCTTGCGGCAATTCTCGGAGAACTCCGCGCCGTGCATCCAGAGATGCTGACACCGACGGCGGCGGGACGTATGCCCGTCTCCCTCTACATCTCGCAGTGGCTCTTGGTCGGTGCGCTCACGATCGCCCTGCCGCAGTCGGTCGTACGCGGCATCAGCTATCGGAGCAGCCGCGATATGCACCGCGCGATGATCATCGGGACAATCGTCATCGCCTTTATGAACATCGCCGTAAACCTTGTCGGTGTCCTCGGGCGCGGCGTGCTTGGCGTCGATGCAAAGGCGCTCGGCGGGGTGGACAGCGTCATCCCGCAGCTCATGGCGCGCGTCATGCCGCCTGAGCTCTTGGGGCTTGCCATCATCGGCCCGCTCGCAGCGTCGATCTCGACGATCTCGGGCGTGCTCATCGTCGCCTCGTCTGCGGTGGTGAAGGATGTCTACCTGCATCATTTACACAAACGCGGTGCGTTTGTCCCCGAGCGGACGCTGCGCCGCCTCTCGATGGGTGTTACCGCCGTGCTCGGCATCATCGTGTTTGTGCTTGCCATTGCGCCGCCGTCGCTCATCTGGCTCATCAATATGTTTGCGTTCGGCGGGCTGGAAACGGCGTTTTTCTGGGTGCTCGTGTTCGGGCTCTTTACCACATGGGCGAACCGTACGGGCGCACTCGCCGCGATGGGCGGCGGCACGCTCATCTACTGCGTTGCGATGGCGGCGGGATTCAAACCGCTCGGACTGCACCCCATCGCCGTCGGCATCACCGCCTCGCTCGTTCTCTTCCTCGCGGGAAGCTGGTGGGGGCGGCGCAGAGAGGCTTGACAGTTTTTTTTGATGCGGGTATAATAAAGACACAAAAAGAGTGACTGACGAGTGGTTCCGTCGGTCTCTCCCTAGAATTAATTTATTCTTGAAGAAGGAGCCGGCGTGAACCATGCACGGTTCTTTTTTCTGCTTACAGCTGAAGCAGATTGAAAATGATGCTAGTTAAGAGTGTCAACACTGCAACTAAAAGCGACAACTTTTCATAAAGCGTCACGCACATCACCTCCCTTGCGGGAGAAAACCTACGATCGTCAGCCACATATTCAGTATAGCACAAAGTTTCGATTGACGGAATAGGCACGTTGCCTTTCCGTCTTTTTTCTTGCCTATGGTTCCACGACAAGCGGCAGAAAGTACGCCTCCGTGCCCGCGATCGCGGCGGGGGAGAAGCGTGCGCCGACGGCAGAGGGCGTGCCAAAGAGCATGAAGCACGAGAGGGTCAAACAGCCGTCGATCGTGCCGGAGTCGACCGTGTGGACGAAGCGCGGCTGACGGACGAAGTCCTGATACATCGCCGCGCGGCTTGGGCGGCAGATGATCTCGTCCACGTTGTCGGGCTGCTTCTCATGCACGGTTTTCGCGTGGTCGCCCTGCTTTTCGACCAGACGGACGTTCTTCCCCTCGCGCCCCCAGATCTCCTTGCGGATGTATGTGCCGTCCATGAGCGCGGCGAAATCCTCCTCGAAATACGAGGGGGCGAGATAGCGGCGGATGAGAGCACACTCCTCGGCGGTCAGGAACTGCTCTGTTTGGGCGAGCGCATAGACGAGTGCCATAAAAGATTTGTTTTGCAGGAGAATCGCCTCGGGCGGATTCATCAGTGCAAATTTTCCTTCCTTATACAAATCGAGAAACAGTGCGCCGAGCGGCTCTCCGTCCGGCGTGCGCTCATCAATCAATATCTCCATCGGATGCAGTCGATAGAGTGCGGATGTATATGCGCTGTCCGCGAGAGGGATGCCCCGCTCGTCGATCTCCATCTCGTAGAACGAGAGGAAGCGGATGTCGCCATGCGGCACGCCCTCCTGCATCAGGCGCATGAGGAACAGCGTCGTCGCGAGATCTTCGGGGTAGTCGTCAAAGCAGGAAAAAACGAAGGGGCGATCTTGGATCGTCCGTCGGCACAGATCAACGGTGGGCGCACAGAGCCGCGCGTGCAGCTGTGCGAGGAAGTCCCGCAGCTGTGCCCGCATCCCCGCGTTCGGGTCGCACCGTCCGTGATACGCTGCCGCGATGCCGTTTGCATAGAAGGACTCCACAATAAAACAGGGCGTATCCGCATTGATCTCGACCATGCGGATACGCCCTTTCGCATCGAGGACGAAGTCGAAGCG
>CAUVMF010000146.1:0-2681 GCA_963552975.1 uncultured Selenomonas sp. | reverse complement strand
GGCGCGAGCGCACGCACATCCTCCTGCCGTGCCGTGAGAATCTCCGCGCGTGCCTTCTGACGATCCTCCCACGTAATGCCGCGCAGGTGGAACGTCGCCGCAATATCGCCCTTCATCTGCGGTGTCAGCGGCGTATCCACATTGCTCATTGTACCGATGATGAACTTGTCCATCTCGCGGTCGGACACGTCGAACGTGCGGACATAGTCCGGCGTCTCATCGAGCACGTCAAATGTCTCCGCAAGGTTCGGATCGCGGTAGGAGGAAAAGATCATGAAGCCGTTGCGATTGAACTGCGTCATCGCACCGTACGCTCCCCCCTGCACACGAATCCGCGTCCAGAAGTAATCATAGCGCAGCAACGTCTCAAGCACGCGCAGCACGCCCGTGTACTTGTAGCCCAGCTTGATAAAGTTCGCGCCCTTCGCCACGTACTGCACGCGGCTCTGGGTCATCAGCCCCTCGTTGCGCGTAGCAATCACCCATGTGTACGGAGCCGCAGGGAACGTCTCGGTAGAAAGTTTCGCTTGGAAATCCGCAAGCCCCGCCGCAATCTCATCGTAGTCCGCCGCAGGTGCGGTAACGCTCACCATCAGATCGTTTGCATTGAAAATCTGCGGCAGAATACGTGCAAATGCCGCCTGCATCTCCGCGTGGCGTGCCGCGAAATCGTCCTTGAATGCGCGCAGGAAATCGTGGAACGGCAGACCGCCCACCTCGGCATAGCAGCCCGAGGGCATGAGATCGGCGGCGATGCGCGAAGCGACAACCTGATTTGCCGCACGCTGTAAGGACAGCTCCATGCCCGTCTTTTCCTCATCCACGATCTCACGGATGCGCTTTGCGCCCGAGAAATTGCTCTCCATTATGATCTCTGCGAGCAGATCGAAGAGGCGCGGCAGATTTTCCTTCAGCACCTTTGCGCGCAGCTTAAAGCGTGGCAGGAGGGACTCCGGCTCACCCGCCCGCGTATAGGCAACGATGTCCGCCCCGATGCCGCCCGTGTAGAGGCTGCGGAGCATGGCGAGCTCGGCGTAGCTGTGCCGCGCGGTATCGACTGCGCCGAACATCTCGGCGAGGAGGTATGCATACGGCAGATCTGCCTGTGCGACCGCCGCCATGGGGAAGTAAAAATTCAGATAGACAATGCCGTTCGTCTCAAGATCGGAGTACAGCACCTTCGTCCCCGCACAGTCGCGCACATCAAGCGGCAGACGCTCCGCGTCCGCACGGATGTCGGAGCGTGCGAGAATCGGAATCGACGCGAGTGCCTCCTCCGAGTCCGCCTCCTCCTGCGCCGCCTTGAGTGCCGCGCAGGCATCCATCACCTTCGCGATCTCATCGGTGCTCATCGCCGCCTTTTTCTCCGCGAGGATCGCCGCCTGTGCCGCCTCACGCTCCTGTCCAAGCGTCCGGCTCGGGGCGAGCGTCACGAGTGCCTCATGCGGATTCTCGAGGAAGGACTCCCGAATCACCTGCTCGAAATAGCCGTTGTCCAGCCCCTCCTTCAGTTCGGCAAGCACATCCTCATAGCGCAGATAGTCCTCGGGCGTACCGTCGTAGAGCCACGTCTTCATCATGCGAATCCCATAGATGAGTCCCTTCGGCGAGGAGCCAAAGTCCGACTCGCGCAGACGGAACTCGAGCGTATTGAGTGACGCCTGTACAAGCGTATGATCGAGCCCGCCGTCCGCGAGTCTCCGCAGGGTCTCCTTGACGATGCGCACGAATTTATCCGCGCGCGCCGTCTCCGATTTGCTCACGATGATGCTGAACAGCGGCTGCAGCACATCGCTCTCATAGTTCGAGTCCACGTCGCGCCCAAGCCCCGCGTCGATGAGTGCCTGACGCAGCGGTGCGCCCTGCATCCTGAGAAGCGCGTGATCGAGGATCTGCAGTGCCATCACGCGCTTGCGGTCGGACGTGTCGCCGATGACCCAGTTCAGCGAGAGGAAGCTGTTCTCCTCGAGCGGCTCCTCCGTCCCGATGGGATAGAAATGCTCCGCTTTGACCTGCCCTGCAAACGGCTGCTGACGGTCAATGCGCGAGGGCACGGGAATCCGCTCGAAATGCGAGAGATACGCACTGTCGAGGTACGCAAGTTTTTCCTCGATGTCCATATCCCCGTACAGATAGATGTAGCTGTTCGAGGGGTGATAGTAACGTGCATGGAAGTCGAGGAACATCTCCTGTGTGAGCGTCGGGATCGCCTCGGGATCGCCGCCCGACTCGCAGCCGTACGTCGTATCGGGATAGAGCGCCGCCATGATGCGGCTGCCGAGCAGATCATCGGGTGCTGAGAGAGCCCCCTTCATCTCGTTGTAGACGACGCCGCTGTAGCGCAGAGGCGCATCTGCATCGTCGAGTTCGTAGTGCCAGCCCTCCTGCATCAGCACCTGCGGATTCGTGCGCATTGCGGGATAGAAGACCGCATCGAGGTACACGTCCATGAGGTTCTGAAAATCGCGGTCGTTGCGGCTCGCAACGGGGTACATCGTCTTATCGGGAAATGTCATCGCATTGAGGAACGTATTGAGCGACCCCTTCACAAGCTCGACAAACGGCTCCTTCAGCGTATACTTGCGCGAGCCACAGAGCACGGAGTGCTCGACGATGTGCGCCACGCCCGTATCATCGACGGGCGGCGTGCGGAAACTGATCGAAAAGACCTTGTTGTCATC
>CAUVMF010000145.1:0-2704 GCA_963552975.1 uncultured Selenomonas sp. | reverse complement strand
ATCTGACGGAGGCGATTGCGCTCGGGCACGATGTCGGACACACGCCGTTCGGACATGCGGGTGAGGCGGTGGTGGAGGAGATCACGGGACATTTTGCGCACAACGAGCAGAGCCTGCGCATGGTCGAGATCCTCGAGCGCGGCGGGCACGGGCTGAATCTCACGGGAGAGGTGCGCGACGGCATTCTGAACCATACGGGCAAGGGGATGCCGACGACGTTCGAGGGGCGGATTGTGCGCATTGCCGACCGTATTGCCTACCTCTGTCACGACTACGACGACAGCATCCGTGCGGGGCTGCTTTCGCCCGAGGAACTGCCCGCCGAGGTGCAGGACTCCTTTGGTACGGACACGTCCGCGATGATCACAAGCATGGTATCCGATATGATTGTCACATCGGAGGCGCGCGGCGACGCGGTTCTCTCGGAGGATGTCCAGCACGTCATGGACGTGTTCCGACAGTTCATGTTCAAGCGCATCTACCACTCCAAGACGCTTGCGCACGAGCGCGCGCAGGCGGGCTTTGTCCTGCGCGCGCTGATGGATCACTTTACCGTGTATTTCCACACGCTCCCGTCCGAGTTTATCGCACGGGAAGAAAAGTGGGGGCGCGAGCAGTGTGTCGTGGACTATGTGGCGGGGCTGACGGACAGCTATGCCGTCGCGCTCTTCCGCGAGATCTACATCCCGCCCGTGGATCAGATGACGATCAAGCCGATTTAGGAGGAATACGTTATTGTGATGCCCTTCGCGGAAAAACGGTGCGACGTCCCTAAGCGAACCCTAGTGGAGCAAACGGAGTATAGCGTGCGACCCGCCCCCGATGAATTTCTACCGTCCAAGCGTAGCGCGTTTAGAAATTCATCGGTATTTAGGCGGACGAGCACGCGACCGTTTGCGTAACTAAGCGTTCGCGTGGGATGCGCACCGTGCCGTAAAATCAACAGGATAAGGAGAACCTCATGCGTGACCCGAGGATGGAGGCCTTTGTGCAGCAGGTGCGCGCGCAGACCGACATCCTTGCCGTCGTGCAGGGCTATGTCCCACTGAAGCGCAAGGGTAACCGATACTGGGGCTGCTGCCCCTTTCACAACGAAAAGACGGCATCGTTCTCCGTCGTGCCGGACGACGGATTCTTTTACTGCTTTGGGTGTCATGCGGGCGGCGATGCGTTCAAGTTCATCTCTCTCGTGGAGCATATCACGTGGTTCGAGGCGGTCAAACGGCAGGCGGAGCAGCTTGGCATTCCGCTGCCGGAGCAAAAGCACGATCCGCGCGAGGAGGCGCGTCTGCGCGAACTGGACGATCTCAGGAAGGTGAATGCGCTCGCGCGTGACTTCTTTCACAACTGCCTCACCGTGACGCGCTACGGCGCGGCGGGGAAAGCGTATCTTGCGGGGCGCGGCATTACGGCGGAGGCGATTGCGCGCTACGGCATCGGCTTTGCGCCCGATGCATGGTCAAAGCTCTCCGACGCGTTCCAAAAGCGCGGCATTTCCGAGCACCTCCTTGTGACGGCGGGACTTGCCGTGCGGCGTGAGCGCGGCGAGGGCATCTATGACCGCTTCCGCAACCGCGTCATCATCCCGATTGCGGACGAGCGCGGGCGCGTTGTCGCCTTCGGCGGGCGTGCGCTCGAGGGTGCCATGCCGAAGTATCTCAATACGGCGGAGACGCCTGTCTTTAACAAACGCAAGCTGCTCTTCGGACTTGACCGTGCACACCGCGCAATCGCGAGCGAGGGATATGCAATCGTCGTCGAGGGTTATATGGATGCGATTGCCGCGTGGGAGGCGGGGGTGCAGAACGTCGTTGCGACGCTTGGCACATCGTTTACGGAGGGGCATGCGAGGATTCTCCTGCGCCGTGCGCCGCGCATTGTCTTCTGCTACGACAGCGATACGGCGGGGCAGGAGGCGACGCTGCGCGCCCTTGCCGCCGTGCGTGGGCGGGCGGCAGAGGTGCGCGTTCTCCTCCTGCCCGACGGCAAAGATCCGGACGAGTACGTCCGCACACACGGCGCACAGGCGTTTCGTGCGCTCGTGGAGACAGCCGTCCCCGCGCCCCTCTTTCGTCTGCGCCATGTGCGCGCACACATGGCAGACAGTGTGGAGGGACGACGCTCAGCACTCGCGGAGATGTTGCCCGTGCTCGCCGAACTCGATGAGGTCGCGCGGGCTTCCTACATTCGACAGACGGCGGCAGAACTCTTCTTGGACGAGGGCGTTGTGACCGATGCCCTGCGACGCTTTCTGCGGCAGGGCAGTGTGGAGACACCACCGCCCGCATCTGTGCAGCGTGTGCCCGTGCGGCAGGTGGACGATGCGCTGCGCCGTGCCGGACGTGAACTCCTTGCGGCAATTTGGCGCGATCCTGCGCTTCTCACCGAAATTTTATCTTTCATACCATTGGAGAACTTCCCCGATGAGCGCATTGCCGAAATCCTGCGCGCGATGGAGGAACACCGCGCGGCGGGCGGCGTGTTTGATGCGGACTTTATCGCCGCTCAGCCTGCTGCGGCGGGCTCTGAGCTCACGCGTACACTCGTCGAGGAGGGACGCACAGCGGAGTCTTATCGGGAGGCTATGGGGGTGCTGCGGCGTGCCTATCTGACCACGGAACTCGCGCGGCATACGCGGCGTGCCGAGGAGATGATGCAAGAAGGAAAAGAGGCATACATTGACGAATTAAACGAAGTGAAAAGA
>CAUVMF010000144.1:0-2850 GCA_963552975.1 uncultured Selenomonas sp. | reverse complement strand
CGCTTGAACGAAAGAAATCCGCAGGGGGCGAGTCGAACGCTTTTCTCCGCTTGCTCCACTAGGGTTTGCTTAGGAGCAGCGCACGGCTGACTGCCCCCGCTTTTCGCAACATTGAGCTTTCCCGCATGGCAAAAAACAAGAACACACAAGGAATCATATATGAAGAAATTTCACTATCATCCGATTCTGCTCGTAGCAATCCTCATCGGCTTCATCGCAAGTCTTGTCATCGGCATGGAGCGGCACGCCGTCGAGGAGAAGTCCCGCACGGTGGAGCTTGCCATCGACTATGAGGGGCTGCTCGAACTCGCCGCACGCGAGGGCCTGCCCGCAGAGGACGTCCTCGCGCGCGCGAAGGAGGCGGGCATCACGTCGCTCGCCGTCTACGAGACGACCTTTGAAAAATTCAACAAAAACGGCAAGGCAAACGCCGTCCAGGGTGCGGATC
This sequence comes from uncultured Selenomonas sp., assembly GCA_963552975.1. Taxonomy (GTDB): domain Bacteria; phylum Bacillota; class Negativicutes; order Selenomonadales; family Selenomonadaceae; genus Centipeda. The sequence continues at coordinate 2,402 of CAUVMF010000144.1, read as the reverse complement.
TTCTCGCTGCCTACCACACGGGCACACTCACCGATCCGCGCTGGCGCACATTGGTAGAGGAAGGCAAGATCGTCGGCACAGAGATCTACGTCGTCTCGCATGACCCCGTGACCTATGCCGAGCTGAAGGAGGATCTCCTTCGCCGCTTTGGTGCGGCGCGGGTCACCGTGTATACGGTCGGTACGGATGAGGTCATCGCGGTCAAGGATCACTATGAGGCATTCGAGAAGCGCAACATCGGGCTGCCGTCCGATGAGATGCGTGCCGTCAATGCGGCGGGCTTTGACGTGCTCGCGCGTCCCTCGAACTATCACGCCTGCACACCCGACGATGTGCACGCCGTATTCTCCCGCATGGACGGCATCACCGTCGCGGCGATTGTCTTCTCGGGGCAGGAGACGCTCGGCGCACCGAAGGCACTCCAGACCACGATTGACGAGATGAACGCGCGTCGCCTTCCCCTCGGGCTGATCGAGGGCGTGACCCAGCTGCAGTTTTACAAGCAGCAGGGCATGGACGAGATTGCGAAGGGAGTTGGCTACGACCACGTTGCGCGTCTCTACGCCATCCCGAAGGATGAGCTGAAAAAGCTCAAGATCGATGCCGCCGTCGAGCGTTGGGTGACGACGGACGAGGAGCGCAACATCCGCATCAACCTCCTGCGCATTTACGAGGAGCCGGCGCCCGGTATGAGCCTCCTCGAGACGAATATGAAGTACTTCGCGGACACGCGCGCCGCGCTTGAGGCGACGGGGTTCACCATCGGACGGGCGGGGATGTTCACCTCCTATGAGCCGTCGCGCATCCTGCGTGCACTCGTCATGATGGGCGTTGCGGCGGCGGGTGTGCTCTATCTCTCACTCGTCATCCCCGCGCTGAACCGACGGAGAAAGGCGGTTCTGCTCTTCTTTGCCGTGGCGGCACTCATCACGATGATGCCGATCCTCATCGGCGCAGGCAGCAAGGTGCGCGTTGTCGCGGCACTCGCGAGTGCAAATCTCTTCCCGACACTCGCCATTGTTGCGCTCCTCGACCTTCTGCGCGGACGGCGTTTCCAGAAAAATGCGCCCACGTGGCGCATTCTCGTTGGGGGGCTGCTGCTCCTCGGCATCACGAGCGCGCTGTCCATGATCGGCGCTGCCTATCTCTCGGGTGCGCTCACGGATACGCGTTACCTCCTCGAGTTCGATATCTTCCGCGGGATCAAGCTCACGTTTGTCCTGCCAATGGTGCTCGTCGCCATCGCCTTTATGCAACGGTTCGACATCTTCGACGGGCGGTTTGACGCGTCGGCGGGGGTACTCGGGCAGCTGCGCGAGATCATGAGGGCGCCTGTGCGCGTCGGCTCGCTCCTCGGCGGACTCCTGCTCATTGGAGCGCTCGTCGTCTTAGTTCTGCGCAGTGGGCACACCTCGGGTCTGCCTGTGCCCGGCATCGAGCTCAAGATGCGTGCGGCGCTCGAGCAGCTCTTCTACGCGCGCCCTCGTACGAAAGAGTTCATGATCGGACATCCCGCGTTTCTGCTCGCCCTTTACGGCGCGGCGCGCAGGTGGCAGACGTGGATTATCTTTGGGCTCGTGCTCGCCGCGACCATCGGGCAGGGGTCGATGGTCGAGACCTTCGCTCATATGCGTACGCCGATTGAGATGTCGCTCGTCCGCGGCATCGGCGGCGTCCTCCTCGGCGGTGCGATCGGCGCTCTGCTCGTCGCACTCGTCGCCGCATGGAATCACTTGCTTGAGCGCGTGCGGAAAGCTGTGTAAACGAAAAGCCTCCCCCGTCGGAACGGGGGAGGGGGACCGCGCAAGCGGTGGAAGGGGCGCTTTGGACGGTGGAGGTTTTCTGTCGTCAGAAATGCGCATAAGCTACTGGCGCCCCTATCGGCTCACTGCGTTCGCCACTTCCCCCGTTGTGAACGGGGGAAGCTCATATACCGTAATGCAAAGCCGCCCCCGTGTCGCAACGGGGAAGCGGTCAACGTCAACCAATCACACATCGCTATCGCTCGTGTTCTTGGGACGTTTTCGCATACGACCTGTTGCCCAATCAGCTTCGTTCTACGAACTTGCTTCTTGGACAGGTCAGTAGGTGGACTGCGAAGCGGTGGAAGGGGCGCCATGAGCGGCGCAGGAAAATCGTCATAGGAATGGGAAACGGAGGGCATTTCACCCGATGAAGCGGATCGTTGTATCGGGGTACTACGGCGCGAAGAACGCAGGCGATGAAGCCATGCTTGCAGCGATGCTCGAGGTACTCGCGGATTTGGACCCGGAACTTCATATCACCGTCATCAGTGCCGACCCCGCCGACACCGAACGCCGACACGGCGTGCATGCCGTCGGCTCCTTTGACATGGGCGGCATCCTCGGGGCACTGCGCCGCACCGACCTTCTCATCAGCGG
>CAUVMF010000143.1:0-2865 GCA_963552975.1 uncultured Selenomonas sp. | reverse complement strand
AGCGCCGCCTTCATGAGCTCGACGAAGGTCACGCCGCCAGCCTCCGGCGTCCCCGTCCCCGGAAATGCCGAGGGATCGAGCACATCGAGATCAATCGTGAGATACACAGGTCTCCCCTTGACTGACGCTATCGTATCGGAAAGCCCCGAAAAGGTGAACGGACGAAGATTCGTATGCCCCTCACGTGCCCACTGCCACTCCGCACGCTCCCCGCTGCGGATTCCGAACTGATGTATACGTCCGTCTCCCAGTATATCCCACACGCGGCGGATCACCGTCGCATGGGAGAGGTGATTGCCGAGGTATTCCTCGCGCAGATCCGTATGCGCGTCAAAGTGGATCACGGCAAGCTCTGGGTACTTCTCCGCCGCAGCCTGAATCGCAGGCAGACTCACGAGGTGCTCACCGCCGATGAGGAGCGGCAGTCTCCCGTCCTCGAGTACATTCTTTGCATAGCTATGTATCATGTCGAGTGCACGCGCGGTGTCGCCGAAGGGCAGCTCCAAATCGCCACCGTCAAAGACGCGCGCATCCTCGAGATCGAGATCCTGATAGGGGCTGTACGTCTCGAGCCCGTACGACTCCGCGCGCATCGTACGCGCGGCGAACCGTGTTCCGGGGCGATAGGATGTCGTCGAGTCGAACGGCGCGCCGAAGATTACGATATGGCTCTCCTCGTATGTGCCGTCACAGCCGAGAAAGGTTTCAATGTTCCGGTTCCACATCTTCGAGTATCTCCTCCACATAGTTCGGCAGGGCAAAGGAAGCCGCATGCAGCCGGGTATTATAGTAACGCGTCTTGATGCCGAGCGACTTCCAGCGTGCAAAGTCCACGCCCTCCACGGGGCGACGCGTCTTGGACGAGAAGCCAAAGAGCCAGTGCCCCGACGGATAGGTAGGTATATGCACCTGATACACACGGCTGAATGGGAATGAATGGACAATGCGCTGGTGCATGCGCTGCATCGCATAGGCATCCTGCTCATAGAACGGACTCTCGTGCTGATTGATCATAATACCGTCCGCGCGCAGCGCCTTAAAGCAGTTCCCGTAGAACTCTTTTGTAAAGAGCCCCTCGCCCGGACCGAACGGATCGGTCGAGTCCACGATGATGAGATCATAGGCGTCGATCGGCTTTCGTACAAAGCGTAGACCATCCTCATAGTGAATGTGGACACGCGGGTCGGAAAGCCCCGAAGCTGTAGACGGTAAATATTCCCGACAGACATCGACCACCAGCTTATCGATCTCCACGAGGTCAATATGACGTATGGACGGATAGCGCAGAAGCTCCCGCACGGTTCCACCATCCCCGCCGCCGATGACGAGAATATCCGCCGCCTCCGGATGTACGCACATGGGTACATGTGTAATCATCTCGTGATAGATGAATTCGTCCTTCTCCGTCAGCATCATATAGCCGTCGAGCGTCAAAAATCGCCCAAACTCGGGCGACTCAAACACGTCGATGCGCTGAAACTCGCTCTGCCCGCTGTATAGCTGGCGATCGACGCGAATCGAAAAGCGCACATGGGGCGTATGTTGTTCCGTATACCAAAATTCCATGCTTTAACTCTCCGTCATCACATTGAGCTGTTGAATGCTCATATCCTCGGGTCCCGTGATCTGACACCCCTTTTTCTTCGCGTAGCGGATGTAGGTCAGAATTTCCTCTGTGATCTGCTCCCCGGGCGCGAGAATCGGAATGCCGGGGGGATAACACATGACAAATTCACTGCATATGCGTCCACAGGTCTCTGCAATCGGCAGCGACTCCTTTTCCGCATAGAAGGCATCCTGTGGGCCGCAGACGACAGTCGGATCGATATACTCCATCTTGAGGGTCTTGGACGAATCCTTGCGGTAGTTCCGCCGAATCTCAGCGAGCGCCGCCACGAGCCGTTCCACATCCTTCGGACGATCCCCGATGGAGACATATGCGAGCAGATTTGCAATATCGCCGAACTCCGTCTGAATGTCATAGTCGTCACGCAGGATGTCGTAGACCTCAATGCCGGCAAGCCCGGTCGAGCGCGTGAAGATGGAGAGCTTCGTCGTATCGAAATCGAAAACGGCAGAGCCGTCGATCAACTCGCGCCCATAGGCATAGTAATCGCCGATGGCATTGATCTCATCGCGCGCATAGGCGACGAGATCGATGATCTTGTCGATGACCTCCCGCCCGCGCAGGGCAAGATTCCGCCGACTGATATCGAGGCTTGCAAGGAGCAGATAGGAGGCGCTCGTCGTCTGCGTGATATTGATGATCTGATGGACATACCCCGGCGGCATGCTGTCGGCACAGAGCAGGATCGAACTCTGGGTAAGAGAACCACCGGATTTGTGCATACTGATTGCAGCCATATCCGCCCCCGCATCCATTGCCGCTGTAGGAAGTCGATTACTGAAATAGAGATGCGTTCCATGCGCCTCGTCTACAAGCACCTTCATCCCGTGATCATGCGCAAGCTTTGTAATCGCGCGCAGATCGGAGCAGATGCCGTAATACGTCGGATTGTTGACAAAGACCGCCTTTGCATCCGGATGCTGTGCAATCGCTGCGGCGACATCCTCCACACGCATCCCGAGCGCAATGCCAAGCATATCGTCAATGCCGGGATTCACATAGATCGGAATCGCTCCGCAGAGGATGAGGGCATTGATGGCGCTGCGGTGCACATTGCGCGGCATGATGATCTTATCACCACGCCCCACTGCCGAGAGCACCATCGCCTGTACCGAGCCCGTCGTACCGCTCACCATGAAGAACGCATGTGCAGCACGAAATGCCTCTGCGGCAAGAATCTCTGCATCCCGAATCACAGAGACGGGATGGCAGAGATTGTCCAGCATCTTCATGGAGTT
>CAUVMF010000142.1:0-2890 GCA_963552975.1 uncultured Selenomonas sp. | reverse complement strand
ATGGCGTACATGGCGCAGCCGTCATCGCGGCTGGTCGCACTGGCCGATGCTCTACCTCGCACTCATCGGAGCCCTCGCACAGGCGAAGGCGTACTTCTTCTACGACGCGACATTCTTCGCCGTCCTCACATGGATCTTTGGCGGTGCACTCTGCCACATCGCGGAGGATGCCGTCTGCGGCAAGGTACCGCTGCTCTATCCCACGCAGAAGGTCGGCATACGGCTCTTCACCGTCGGGTCCTTCCGCGAGTATCTATTTGCGAGTTTTTGTATTATCATAGTATATGCAATGCAGTATTTTCTGTGCATGTAAAAAGCACCCTTGTCAAAACAGGGTGCTTTTGATATAATTGGCATAGGAAGAAACGTCCTATGACGGCATCTTTCCGTAGTTTTGGGTTTATTTTTTCAAACCGCTCACTCTGTCAAAAGCTGGGCGGTTATTTCTTTTTGGTTATCGCGAGAATATAGCCCGTGGCAGCGATCAGCAATAGAATCGCACCAATTTCAGACATATCTGCTCACCCCCTTTCGGGGGAAAGACACCGCCGCGGGATTTCTCCCGCCCAGGACGTTTCAATCACATAATAGCATAGGAAACGATAAAACTCAAACGGGTTTTCTAGGGAATCGCTGATAAAATGAAGTCCGTCGGATTGGTGCAGATTTTTTGTCCTGTCAAGGAGACAAACCGAATGCATAGGACGAGAAAAACACGCCAAGAGACGATGCGGCTGAATTGATCCGCACCTCCCAAAACGAAAAGAACTGCTCACGCACCCTGTGCAGAGCAGTTCTTTTTCATATCTCTCAGTGATTTGCCATATCGTAGATGGCGATGACATCGGTGCGTGTGAGCGGGCGGAGGTCGCCGAGGCGAATCGTGTCGTTCACCGTCGCGGCGCTTGCGATCTCCTCAATCGTCCCCTTTGTCAGCTCTCCGAGCCCAAGCCCCGCAAGGCTCGTCGGCATACCGATCTCCGTGAAGAACTCCTCCATCCTGCGGATGCAGGCGCGTGCGCGTTCCTCGTTGGTCCCCGCATCGACGCCGAAGATCGCGGCGGCGAAGTGGGCAAAGCGCGCGGCATCGTATTTGTAGACGCGGCGTGCCCACGATCCCCAGAGCGCCGTGAGCGTCATTGCGTGCGTTGCATCGTAGCGCGCGGAGAGCTCGTGACCGAGCTTGTGCACGGAGAAGTCCTTCCTGCGGCCGAGTTCCGTGAATCCGCTGTGCGAGACGCTGCCTGCCCACATGAGTTCGCTCATTGCGTCGTAGTCCTTGCGGCTGACGAGGAGGCGGCGCACGGACTCCATGACCGTGAGGAGCAGCTGCTCGGCGACGCGGTCGGTCAAGAGATTCATCTCCTTGACACTCGTAAAGTAGCGCTCCATCGTGTGCATCATGATGTCCGCCGCGCCCGCCGCGATCTGCTCGCGCGGCAGGGTAAATGCAAGCTCCGGGTTCATAAAGGCGAAGACCGGACGGTTCAGCTGTGTGGTCAGCCCGCGCTTTTGCCCCGTGTCCTCGTTCGTGAGCACGGCGGAGTCGCTCGTCTCGCTGCCCGCCGCGGGGATGGTGAGGACCGCGCCAAAGGGCATGGTCTTCGTCAGCTCTTCCTTGCCCGTCCAGATGTCCCAGATGTCCGTACCGGGGTTTGCGATGCCGTGCGCGACCGCCTTTGCCGAGTCGATGACGCTGCCGCCGCCGACGCCGAGGATGAAGTTCACATCCGCCGCAAGCCCCTCGCGGATCGCCTCACGCACGAACGAGACGCGCGGATTCGGGCGCACGCCGCCCATGACGAGGAACGCGAGCCCCGCCGACGTGAGATTCTTCTCGATGCGCGAGAGCAGCCCCGAGCGTTCCGCGCTGCCGCCGCCGTAGAGGATGAGCACGCGGCTCGTCCCGAACGCGCGCAGCTTCTCGGCGACCGCATTCTCCGCGCCCCGCCCGAATACAACCTCGGTGGGACAGTGAAAGGTAAAGCTTTGCATGAAAATCCTCCTCGTATTCTATATGACAGCTATGCAGACAGAACGGAAACACATCCGCGCGGTACTCCAAAGCAAACCCTAGTGGAGCAAGCGGAGAAAAGCGTTCGACTCGCCCCCTGCGGATTTCTTTCGTTCAAGCGTAGCGCGTTTAAGAAGTCCGCAGGTATTTAGGCGAACGAGAACGCGACCGCTTGCGTAACTAAGCGTTTGCGTGGAGTACGCAGGGATGAGCAGTACAACAAAAATTCACGTCCCTATTATAGCAGAAAACGACGAAAAAAAAAGTCACAGCTTTTCTAAAGAAAATAGTTGCCAAAAGGGTTGGAAATTTCGTATAATAATAATCGGGCAAAGAAATTATTACCTTAAAGTATAAGGAGGCTGAAAACATGAGTGCTGATCAAAGCAAAGAAGCCCAAAGAATCCACGAGGCGGAGCAGAAATTTGATCGGACACGACGTCTGGTGGGACTATTCGGCGCACCGGTACTTGCCCTGCTGGTGTTCCTGACGCCCATCGAAGGACTGACGGTCGCGTCACACAAACTGCTTGCCATCATGGTTCTCGTCGCTCTCTGGTGGATTACCGAACCGGTGCCCATCCCTGTTACCTCCCTGATTGGTCCGACGCTCGCCGTCGTGACCGGTGTGCTCCCGGCAAAGGACGCCTATGCGGCATTTGCCAACCCGATGATCTTCCTCTTCATGGGCGGATTCATCCTCGCGAAGGCGATGATGGATCACGGTCTGGACAAACGGTTCGCCTACTGGCTGCTCTCGCGCTCGTGGGTCGGCTCGAATCCGCGCCGCATCTTCCTCGCGATCGGTCTTGCTGCAGCGCTCTGCTCCGGCTGGGTCAGCAACACGGCAACCGCCGCGATGATGTTCCCGATCGC
>CAUVMF010000141.1:0-2920 GCA_963552975.1 uncultured Selenomonas sp. | reverse complement strand
TCCTCGCGCTCATGATGCGCGTGCTGCGCACCCCTGCCGAGGCGGACACACTCCTCTCCAGTGAGGACAATGTCGAGGCGATGGTCGGGCTGTGGAGCAAGGGCGTACATGACCTCACGCAGCTCATCGCCGGCATGGAGGCGATCATCGAGGAGGGACGGCCGCATTCCGTCCTGCTCGTTTCGTACTTCCTGCATGCCCTGCAGGACGGTGCGCAGGAGCGGCGCATTGCAAAGCGCGTTCTCCTTGGCATCACGGACGCGGAGCTCAGTGCGGCGGACATGAAGAAACTCGCCTGCTATCTGTCCTACATGACGGGCGATTTCTATATCCTGCGGGATCTCGACGACTTCGTCAAGGAATTCGATGCGACGACGTATTTCGCGGACGCGGAGGAAGCCACGCGTTTCTTTGACCTCTGTGAACGCGCCTACGCCGGGATGAAGCGCAAGGAGGAGAAGTACCCCGCGTGCATCTTCCCGTGGTACGATGTGACGCTGACGAAGGAAGCTCTGTCCAATGCGATGGTGCTCGCCGCCCTCTGCGCCGGCACTGCGCTGACGGATCGCGTCGCGCCCATCCTCCCCGTCTGCTACACGGGACAGCGCGCTGCGCGGCTCTTCCTCAAGACACCGCTGAGTGCGGCACAGGAGGCATCGCTCCTCGACCTCCTGCGCCTCGCCCCCGAGACGGCGGAAGCAATCCTCCTCAAAAAAGATACGGCGACCGTGGCGGCTACGGACTTCGTGCCGCGCCACCGCACAGAGATTGCCGCCCTGCTGCGCCTGAAGACCGCAAAGACGCGCCGCATGGTGCTCGACCTCCTCTACACGCAGGAGGATACGTCGCTGCGCGAGACGATGGCAGACCTCCTCGCACAGAAGGACGTGAACAAACGCCTCGGCGCGCTTGATCTCCTCCTGCGTTGCAAGGCGGACGGACGCATGGCACAGGAGGAGCTGCTCTCCCTCGCACGCGGCATCCAAAAGCCCACCTCGGACGAACAGGTACTGATCGACGAGCTGGCAAGTGACACGATGGCGGACGCACAGGAGCAGGCGCTGTTCGACGCAGCATACACGCCGGACTTTGCCATCGAGATCCAGTATGCGGAGAAAAAGGGCGGCATCCGCGGCCTGCTGAATCATCTCACGGGCGCGAAAGAAACGCCGTCAGCGGGCGGCTACGATGCAGCGGCAAATACCGTCCACGTTGTCAACACACTCACGCTCAAAGACATATTCCCGCGCACGGACGAGGAACTGCTTGCCATCGTCACGAAACTGAACGCGCTCTACGCGAAACACGAGGACTACGAGTACAAGAGCCGCTGGATCGGCAGAGAGGAGACGACGCTTTCGGCGGGCTATTACGAACGGGCAGACGCAGAGCACGCAAAAGACGCGCCCGATCATATCAAATACTTTCCGCTTGCTGAGGTCTGGGAGGAGTTCTACCGGCAGGAAATTGTGGACTTCCCCACGCTCTATCAGCTCGCCATCGCGCTCCGTATGCCGAAGGCGGAGGACGAATTCTTCGCCGAGGGTCTGACGCGCATAACTGAGCGGGACTGGACGGCGTTCCCCGCCGCCCTCGCCGCGCAGAAACTGAGCTACTTCGGCGAGGGTTACGTCGGACGACAGACGGGGAAAAACGTCATTCGTGTGCTCTATGAGACATATGCGGAGGAGAACCGCCCATTCATCTTTGCCGCAGGGCTGCTGCTGATGAGCCGTGCCTACGACTGCTTTGACGAAAACCTCTTTCTCGTGGAGTACAAAAACCAGTGGCGCACAGGGAACACGCGCCAGATCATGCACCATACCGCGCTCATGCAGACCGCGCTGCACGGTACGCGGCGCTATCAGGGTGCGGCGGAGTTCGCAGAGGCTTACGCCCTGCGGTACCGCATGATGGAGCGGCTCGAAGCACAGCTGCTCCGCACGGAGCAGGAGCCGGAGTCCGGCATGGTCGGCATCATCGAGCACGCGCAGGCGCATCTCCTCGGCATGGTGGAGAAGGACGCGTTCTACAAGATGCTCCTCGGCGTGCAGGCGGACGGGATGAGCGAGGACGCTGCACGCAAACAAAAAGCAGTGGAAAAGAATCGCATACAGGTGCTCGAACGCTATCGCAGCGGTGCCCTCCCCGACCCAAAGGACGCGGATTTTCGCGGCGCACAGACGGAGGATGTCCTCGCCTTTGTACGGGACGAAGGGCAGCAGGTCATCGACTGTATCGTCACGGCAGAGCTGCGGCGCGGCGACACCCCCGCGCTTCACTCCGCCGCAGTCGCAAGCATCGTGCGCGTCGAGGGCATGGATACGTTCGTGCGCATCCTGCAGGCACTCGGCGCACTGAAACTCGACCGCGGCAGCTGGTACTACGGTGCGAACGAGGCGAAGGCATCGACACTCAGTCACCTGCTGAAGGTCAGCCACCCGCGTGCGGGCGAAACGGCGGCGGAGTTGAAGGCGGCTCTTTCGGGAAGCGGCATCACGGAGCAGCGGCTCGTCGAGGCGGCAATGTACGCCCCGCAGTGGATTCCACTCATCGAGGCACACCTCGGCTGGCGCGGCATGGCAAGCGGCTGTTACTACTTCCAGGCGCACATGAGCGACATCCCGAAGGATCGCGAGAGCATGATCGCAAAGTACACCCCGATCGCCGTCGAGGATCTGAAGGAGGGAGCGTTCGACATCGACTGGTTCAACGCAGCCTACAAGGAGCTCGGCAAGGCGCATTTCGAGTGTCTCTACGATGCCGCAAAGTACATCTCCGACGGTGCGAAGCACGCACGGGCGCGCAAATTCGCCGATGCGGTGCGCGGCATGATGAAACTCGCAGACGTGGAGAAGGAGATCACGGCGAAGCGCAACAAGGATCTCGTCCTGTGCTGCGGGCTGATCCCCCTCAAACG
>CAUVMF010000140.1:0-2927 GCA_963552975.1 uncultured Selenomonas sp. | reverse complement strand
CGCCGAAGGAGATGAAGCCGATGTTTGAGACGGCGTGCGATGTCTTCCTGCGCGGCAAAAGTGATAAAGTTTTTGTCTCCATGAACATCAAGCTCTACTCCATGGCGGAAAAGGGGCTGCCCGTCGGCGAGTCGCCCGTTGCCGACCGCCTCGGCGCACTCGTGGACGGCGAGAACCCCTCCGTTGCGACCTATGCAAAGGAGGATGGCTGTCTCGTGCGCGTCACGGCGGCAGCACCGACGGCAGAGGAGGCACGCATACTGCTCGCGCCAACCCTTGCCGCCGCGCGCGAAGCGATCGGCGAGGAGTACATTCGATCGGTGGAAGAGGACTGAATGCAGATGGGGATGTTCCGGCGGAGCGTGGGGGCGCTTCTCGCCGTTTGTATAATACTGACCGCCGTGCCCGCAGGGGCGGCGGAGAAGTCTGCGCGCCATAGTGCGCAGATGATCGGAAAGGCAGAGCGTGCGATGCAGGAGATCACGGCGCAGACTGCGCGCGAGACACCAACCGGCGAGGCGCAGGACGCGCGCATTTCCTCCGTCCTCCTGCGCTGGGAGCCTGTTCCTCAGGCGGTGCGCTATGCCGTGCGCGTCAAGCGCGGCAGTGCAGGCGCGGTGACGAAAACGATTGCGACGATGGAGTACGTCTATACGACGGGGCTGCATTTGCCGCTCATGACGTACGGCAGTGCGGACGACCTCTACTGGACGGTGCAGCCGCTCGGCTATGACGGCATGCCGCTCGCGGCAGAGTCCGCGCCGCGTCCCGCGCGCGCGGAGACGGTGGATCCCGATGCGCCCGTACTGACGGCACAGTTCGACGCGATGGCATACGCGCCACTCTACCCCGTCTACGCGTGGATCCCACTCGCGGGGCAGCAGGTGCATGAGGTCGAGGTCTACCGTCGCGAGGCGGATCGTGATCGCTACGTGCATACGTTGCGCGGGGGCGAGTACGATGTCTACGACGATATGCCGTTCACCGTGCCAGGCACGTACGTCTACCGCGTGCGCGGCATAACGGAGTCGGGCACGCCGATCTCGAACTGGTCGGCGTACGGGACGTTCACCGTCGCGGACCGCACGCCGATTGCAGCGCTCGGGGACAGTATCACGCACGGCGGCGGCGCGATCACCGTGCCGCCCTCCTATATCCTCTACGACTGGGAGACGTACTGCACCGTCCCCGTGAAGAATCTCGGACACAGCGGCGATACAACGGAGGCGATGCTCGCGCGCTTTGAGCGCGATGTCCTCCCCTTTTCCCCGCGCGTCCTCATCATCATGGGCGGCGTGAACGACTACCGCGTGGGGATCTACGGCGCGGAGACGGTGCGCAACCTCGCGGCGCTGCGCGAAAAATGCAGGGCGCACGGCATCACGCCGATCTTCCTGACGGCGACGCCGATCCGCCCCGCGCTCATGACCGCACGCATGACGATCCAGACCCCGCCGCCTGACTGGTGGGCGCACCGTGACTACATCAACAACTGGGTCATGCAGCAGGAGTACAGCATTGATGTCGCTAGTGTCCTTGCAGATGAGAATGGAGAACTTGAGGAAAAGTATACGACGGACGGGCTGCACCCCGATCTCATGGGCAAGAAGTACATCGGCGAGTGCGTGGACGAGTATCTGCGCACACATTTTGCCTACGCTGTGGGCGAGGCGGAGCGGCGGGCGCGGCTGCTCAAAAGCGCCGAGAATTGATGGGAAAGCATTGCGCTTCTCGCCTACGTGCTCCACGCGAACGCTTCGTTACACAAGCGATCGCGTGGGGCTCGCCCCAGTGGTAAATTTGCAGAGGAGGGACTCCTATGACACACCGTCTGCGCCTTGGCGCGCTCGTGCTTCTCGCGGCAGTGCTCATCGGCGGCGCATACACGGGGTACTGCCGGTATCGTGACCGCACGCCCGAGGCGGCGCTTCACGCGATTGCACGCGCCGTGACGACCGAGGACAGAGCACTCTTTGACGAATACGTGGACGAGGATGCTGTACTCACCGCGATGCACGCGGACGTGACTGCGCTCCTCGCGGACAACATCGCCGCGCTCCACGAGCGGCATCCCTCCGACTGGTTCTTCCGCCACGACACCGCCTTTATGTATGACTACATGGCGGCGCACCGTGCGGAATACATCGGTACGGCGCGTGCCGTGCTGGATTTTTACTTTGACGAGGCGCGTGTGCCCATAACGAAGGCGGAGGGGAATGCACGCTGGGGGTCGGATGAGATGCGCGCCTTTGCGGCACACTATACGGCAAGCCTCGAACCTGCGCGGATCGCGGGGGATCGTGCCACGGTGAACATCCTCGTGCGCGGCGACGATAGTGACTATGGGAGGCTTCTGCCTGAGGGCTCCGTTACGATGGAGCTTGCGCAGCAGAACGACGGGCGGTGGAAACTCGTGCGCATCATTACCGATACCGCACGTACGAACGGCTTTTATGGCTTTGTCGATGCGGCAGAGCGATATTGGGAACTTCAAGGTTGGGATTGAACACGGGGAAAAGGAGAGAAAATATGAAGTATGAACTCACAAAGGACTATCTGACTGGGATTGAGGAGATTGACAAAGAGCACACAAAGCTCTTTGATCTTGCGAATGCGTGTTATGAGCTCGTGATGGATGACGCGGCGGTCGACCGCTTCGACAACATCGTCGCGTTGCTGGAGGAGCTGCGCTCGTATGCGGCGACGCATTTCGCCAACGAGGAGGCGTACATGGAGCGCATCCAATACGAGCGGCGCTTCAGCGAGCGCTATCAGCATCTGCGCTTCATCCAGAAGCTCAGCGAGATCGATTTGGACACCCTTGACGAGAACCAGCAGGAATATCTGCTGAAGATCCTCGACTTCCTTGCGCGCTGGCTCTACGGTCATATCAAGGTCATGGACTGCCGCATTCCGAAGGAAGAGGA
>CAUVMF010000139.1:0-2962 GCA_963552975.1 uncultured Selenomonas sp. | reverse complement strand
CCGCCGATGAAGGTGCCCGCAAAACGCGCGGGGATATAGCCGCGGTAGACCTCGATGCGCTCGACGTTGCTGACGGGGATCGTCGAGATGTCGACCGCCGCATCGCCGCCGAGGTTCGTCAGCACGCCGTCGACGAATACGCCGACCTGTGCTGCTGTCGAGCCGCGCACCGTCACCGTCGTATACTGTCCCTTGCCGTTGACCTCACGCACATGCACACCGGGAACCATCTTGAGGAAGTCGGGCAAGGACTTCTGCTCCCCCTTGAACTCCTCGGGACGGATGATAGTCACGGTACCGGGGGAGAGGATCTCCTCCCACGAAGGGCGTTTTGCCTCAACGGTGATATCGGGCGTCGTGTATTCGCTGGATGATGTCTCAGCCTGCCCGCCATCCACGGCAGGGCTCGGTGCAGACACCGTCTCTGCAGCGGCCGCAGGATGACACAGCACCCCGATGAACAGCATCCACAGGATACCCGCGACAAGATGTCTCTTTTTCCTTTTCTCGGACATGAAAGAGCCTCCGATTTCTCATTTATATTTAAAATATATAGACAATAAGTCCTGGAAGAATTCCTTCTTCCCAACGAAAAAATCCGTCTGCGACCTTGCTTGGTTCAGACGGATTGTCTTTATGAGAAAACGAAAAACCGGCATATGAAATACAGCCGGAGATGCTTTGTCATGAAGTATCGACAAAATCCCCTACCCATCGCTCGCAGGTACCGGCTCTTGAAATCCGCAAAAGCCGACGGTGATGTTAGAATAGGTAAGTATCCTGGCTTGGTGTCATCGCCTGCACAAGCCTTCCCAGATTGCTCCAGTGACATGATATGTGCAGACTCTTCCTTACAGTGGCGGGACCGCTTCGGCTTCGAGAAGCCGCTGATAAACTCAGCACCGTCATCTCAGCACATCTTTTTCGCCCTCTCTGCGTCGACAAACCCTCCACATAGCCTTTGCTATGCGTTCGGTTTGTCTCCTTGACAGGTCAAAAAATCTGTACCAATCTGACGGACTTCATTTTATCAGCGATTCCTCACCGAATTCCAGATTAAGTCTCTTGACGCCTATTCCCGTCTATATTCAATTTTTATCCTTATATTAATGCATATTATACGATTTTGTCAATAAGAGAATACAATTTAAACTGCAATTTATTTAAATAAAAATTGCGGTGAAAATTTGCTTTTGCAGGCAGCCTTATACAGTTGCGGGAAATGAATCTTCAATGCTATAATGACACCGTTTGAATTTTATGAGAGGGGAGGCGCAGCGATGGCGGTGGATGAGTTCGCGTGGCGTGTACGCATGGCGCGGCGACGCAAGGCATATCAGCGAAAATTCCGTCTGGCAGCGGGATTCATCGTCCTCACCATTGCTGTGCTTGCAGGCTACCTTGGCTACTACATCCAACGCCCTGCCTATGCGCTTGAACAGGCGGCAGCCGCGGTCAGGGAGAACGATGCGGAGCTTTTTCTGCGGCGCGTGAACATCGCGGCGGTCTGTGATGCCGGCTATGACGATCTCACCTATGTCCTCTTTGCGCGCGATACAAGCCTCAAAGAGGCGCAGCGCAATGCATCCGGCAAGTTTTATCAGAATGTCAAGGAGAGCGTTACGGAGGGACTTGTCCGCACGATTGAGAATGCCGTGAAGAGCGGCGTGTGGGAGGAACCCGACGGAGCGGATGCGCTCAAGGGCCGCCAACTCGGCATTGACTATGAGTATCTGATGGAGTGCAGCCACCTGCGTGATACGGAGCTGCTCAGCGTCGGTGAGACCGTATGGGACGGCAGTGCTGCCGTCGCATCGATCCAGGTGCGGGACGGCGGCACAGGCATCGAGTTCCCACTGCAGCTGCGCATGGAGCGGGGGCCAGCGGGATGGCAGATCGTACGCGTGACGAACTATCGCGCCTATCTCGAGGCGGTCCAGTCGGCGGCAGGCAGCGACATCACACGCTATATCGAGGCGACGCGCCCGATCGTTGATCGCTACAACAGCGTATTTCGTTCGACGCAGCGCGAGTTCCGCAGCCTCACGGAGACGGAGCGCAGCACCTATACGACCGAGCGCCGCAGAGCGCTCACGCGTCTCCTCCAGGAGGATATGATCCCCGTGCTGAAAAAATACCAGCGTGAGCTCGATGCTGTGGAAGTTCCGCGCGGCGCGGCGTACCTTGCGGCACAGCGCAAGGCGGCGACGGAGGCGTCCATCGCCTCGTATGAGAGTTTCGTAAAAGGCCTCGACTCAGGACTGCCGGAGGACTTTGCGCGTGCCGAGACCCTGCACAAGAAGGCACTCACCTATGATCTGCGCGTCGGCGATATGATCCGCCGCAGCGCGGTGAACGCGGAGACGCCTGCGACGCCGTGAGGTGAAACGAAAAATGGGGCTGCTGTACGAGCGCTCCTATCGGATCGCTGCGCCCGCCGCTTCTACATGTTCCACGCACATCCCGCGTGGCAGCAGTCAACGTCAACCAATCAAATGTCGCTCACGCTCGTGTTCTTGGGGTGTTTTTGCATACGACCTGTTCTCCATCAGCTGCGCCCTATGGGCTTGCTCTTGGACAGGTCAGCAAGCGCTGAAAGAGGCACTCTGAACGGAAAAGAAAAATCCTGTTCCCGATTTTTCTCGGGAGCAGGATTTTTTGCGTGGCAATGAATTTAGAACCGATAGGTGAGCTGAATGCGCGTGTAGTCGCCGAGGCGGAAATTCTCGGGAGTGTAGAGCGTGTCGCGCATCTGCGTACTGCGCGCGCCGAATGTATATGTCGCCTCGAGCATGAGGTTCTGGGCGGGAACGAAGGCAAGCCCTGCGGTAAAGGAACGGATGCCGTCGAGGTAGCGGTCGGGCAGATCCGCGCCCGTGCCGCCGAGGAAGGCGCCGTGCTCAAAGTTCTTGTAGTCGAGGTAGACGCCCCAGCTGCCGGGGATGTCCATGTCGGGAATGCC
>CAUVMF010000138.1:0-2996 GCA_963552975.1 uncultured Selenomonas sp. | reverse complement strand
TGTTCGCATCCTTTGCCATCTGCAGGGCGAGCTGACTGGACTGATACCAGAAGTCGTAGTTCCCGGCGAAGAGTGAGATCTTGCCAAAGTCCACGTCACAGATGTAGGTGCAGACCTGATTGAGGAAGTGGCGGTCATGCGAGACGACAATGACGGTGTTCGGGAAGTCGCCGAGGAAGTTCTCGAGCCAGTTGATCGAGTTCACATCGAGGTGGTTCGTCGGCTCGTCGAGGAGCAGGATGTCGGGCGAACCGAAAAGCGCCTGTGCGAGGAGGACGCGCACCTTCTCCGCGGGAGAGAGCTCGTTCATCTTGAGATGGTGCTTTGCGTCGGGGACACCGAGGCCATTGAGCAGCTGCGCCGCCTCCGTCTCCGCATTCCAGCCGTCGAGCTCAGCGAACTCCGCCTCCAGCTCTGAGGCGCGCATACCGTCCTCATCGGAGAAGTTCGGCTTTTCGTAGAGCGCGTCCTTCTCATCCATAATCTCCACGAGGTGCGGATGCCCCATGATGACCGTGCGCAGCACCTCGACCTCATCGTAGGCATAGTGATCCTGCTGCAGGACGGCGAGGCGTTCGCCGGGCGTGATGTCCACCATGCCGCCCGTCGGTTCAATTTCGCCCGAGAGGAGCTTCAGGAAGGTGGACTTGCCCGCGCCGTTTGCGCCGATGATGCCGTAGCAGTTGCCGGGGGTGAATTTCAGGTTCACGTCCTTATAGAGGACGCGTTTGCCAAATTGCAGACTCAGATTGTTGACAGTGATCATCTTTCCGTTCTCCTTCCCTACTCGTGCAGGATTGCGCGGAACATCGACAGAATACTCTGCCCATAAGAGTCGCCGGGTACTGCCCAGCGGCCGTTGAGATCCTGCCAGTTGCCGAGCGTGTTTGTGCCGTAGACATTGCGCACAAGGCTGTATCTGGGATCCACCACGGGCTGTATGGGTGCGCGTGTCGATGCATAGGCGAGCAGATGTTGGATGTGTGCGCGCACGCCGATCCGTGAGGTGGCGAAATAGGCACCCTTGACCGTTGCACTCGTCGTACCGAGGCCGCAGTAGTTGTTCTGGTCGGGGGTTACCGTACCGCCGTAGCGAAAGAAGCCCGTTTCCTTGAGTGCCTGTGCAAAGGCGACATCGGGGCGGATGCCCTCGCGCGTACCTTCCTCATAGTAGTAGGCAACCAGCTCGCGCGGCGTGACGGAAATTTCCGGGTATGGATTCACGCTGAGGAGATAGTTCACGCATTGTTCCTGACTTGCGAGCGGTGTGCCGATGATGGCCGTGTCGTACTCCGAAAGCGTCCGGGGCACGCTGAAGAGGGGCTGCTCTTCGATCGTTTCCATCGCTGCGGCATTTGCCGCCTCCGCCTCCTTGATAAGTGCGTCAACGCGCATACGGAAGTTGGGTTTCTCCTCGGTCTGTGCACTGCGTTCGGTACGAACATTCGTCGCTGTATCCGGATCGTGTACGCGGCGTGCCTCACCACTTGTCGTTGTCAACATAAAGAAGCCCGTGAGAACTGCGGCGAGTGAGCCGCGCAGAAGTATTTCCTTTCGCAAAAGATGAACCTCCCAAATTATATTTAGAGGAGTAATTCCTCTATCGAATCCATTGGAACAGAAAAATGAGGGCAAAGAGTGTGGTCAGCCCCAACGTCTCGCGCGTAATCCCTTCCCCACGTGCCGCTGTGAGCAGCGTCCAGAGAACGAGCGCAAGCGTCAGACCCGTCCTCACATCATACGCCGCAAGGATGAATGCAGCGATGACAGCACCTTCGCGCAGCGTAAAATGCGCAGCTGTTTTTAGCATCTGCAGGGCGCGTACAAGGAGGAGCAGACCCAGTGAGCCAAGTGCAATAGCAGGCATGGCGGGGAAATCCGCAAGTGCCTGCATGAGCACAGCGCAGGGCAAGAGAAGTAGCAGCAGAAGTGCGGTGAGACACGCTGTCAGCGGAATGCCCGCGATACGGTGCTCCTCCGGCTCCTCCGGCAGTGCGGCGGAGAGCGGTGCAATCGTCAGCGGAAATGCGCCGAGGAGACTCATGCAGCCGCTGACGGCAAAAAGGCGTGCAAGCGGGTGCGCATACGTATCTGCGTGTCTTGCCGCCGTGAGCACGGTCATACTCTCAAGCATAAGGGCGAGCAGCAGCGTGAGCCCAAGAGCTACAGTCGTCAGCATTTCGGACGTTGGGAGTATCAACGCGCCTGCCGCTCCTCCAGGGTCCGGTGTGAGAAACGGAGCAGCAGGCACTTCCCAGAAACCCTCCGCCCATGTGAGCACGCCGATGAGAGCCATGCCGAGCGGCAGGGCAAAACGCACGCCGCGCATACAGAGCACGAGTACGAGCAGGGTGCCCGTCAGTGTAAAGTAGGTGAGGGGATCGCTGAGCGTGCCGCCCATGGTCAGCGCCCATGGCGACGGCAGCAGAATGTGCGCATAGAGTGCCGCTGCTGTGAGCATGCAGAGGCCGAGACTCAAGATCAATCCCGTGCGAATGATCGGGGGGATCACACGTGTCAATATGCCCACATTTTGTGTGCGCGTGAGCAATGCCCCGGTGCAGGATGTGACAGCGACCATGCCGAGCATCTCCTGCCACGAGAGCCCACGTGCAATGATCTCCTCATAGACGAGCCATGCCGTGATGGCGGGCGAGGGGAGGGCGAGGTACGTTCTCCCCCCATGCGAGACTGCAAGCGTCCCGATGATCGCCGCGATGATCCCTGCCGTATATGCCGCTGTGAACGGCATCCCCGTACGCGCGAGGAGCGACGCTGTCAATACAAGCGTGAGGGCGGCGACAGAGACAAGGATGAGTGCATTTCCCAGGGCGCCCCACGGAGTATTCTTCCTGCCGTCCATACACGCCCTCCCGCAACATCCCAAAACATTTTTATTTTATCACAAAATAAGTGATTTAGAAAGAGCCCCTTTAATTTCAGGAATCGCTGATAAAATAGACCTGCAGATTGGCGTAGATTTTTTCGTCCGAACA
>CAUVMF010000137.1:0-3006 GCA_963552975.1 uncultured Selenomonas sp. | reverse complement strand
CTCAGCCTTCCTTTGCACGCGCCATAACGGCAATCGTATGATTGACAATCCCGAAAAGCGCGTAGGTCGCAAAGATCCCCGCAAAGACGGCGGGCAGGATTGCCGCACTGCCGAAATACAGAATCCCCACGAATACAGCAAGGGCAAAGAGTTTGGATGCCATATAGATTTTCTCCCCGCCGCCCTTGAAGTCGGGATAGTGGACGTGACTCACCATCAGATACGCCGTGACGGCGACGGCTGCGGGATAGACAAAACCGAACGAGGTCGGGTCGATCCCGAGCTCGAGAAAGAGCCATGTCGACATGGCGACAAGATTGCCGCCCGCCGGAATCGCAAGTCCCATGAAGTAGCCGTGCACGACGCTCGCATTCACGTTGAAGCGCGTGAGCCGCCACATGCCGCAGACCGCAAAGAAGATTGCCACAACGACGCCCAACAGGCCATAGTTGTGCAGAGCAAGCGTCCATGCGAGCACTGCGGGGGCGACACCGAATGAGCCGAGGTCACAGAGGGAGTCCATCTCCTTACCGAACTCACTGGACACACCGAATGCGCGCGCAATGCGCCCGTCCATCCCGTCTGCAACGAGCGCGCAGAAGATGAATAGTGCGCCCCAGTCCAGATGTCCCTCGATGGTCGAGAGGATGGAGCACATACCAAAGACAAGATTCATCGCCGTACACAGATTCGGCAGAAACCGTCTGTAATTCATTCGCTTTCGAGCCTCCCAAGAACGGTCTTGCCGCCCTGAACCTTTTCGCCCTTTGTCACGAGAATCTCCGCGCGCTCGGGCATGACGATCTCGAGGCACGAGCCGAAGCGGATCATGCCGTAGATGTCTCCCTGCCGCAGCTGATCGTCGAGCGTCACCCACGAGACGATGCGGCGCGCGAGAATGCCCGCGATCTGCTTCACCGTGATGCGCAGATCCCCACGGTCGATGCCGATGAGATGGTGCTCGTTCTCAAAGCCCACCTCGTCCTTATATGCAGGCTGAAATCTGCCGCAGTAGTATCTTTGCAGCTTGATCTCGCCATTGATGGGACTGCGGTTGACGTGCACGTTGAAGACTGACATAAAGATGACGATCTTGTTGCACGGCTCGCCCACGAAATCGTCCACGCCCACGGGCGTGATCTCCGTGACCGTGCCGTCCGCCGGCGAGAGAATGTGATTCACATCCTGCACGATTTCGCGCGCGGGACTGCGGAAGAAATATGCAAAGTAGCACGCGAGCACGACAAACGGAATTGCTGCGTACGGATGTGCAAAAATGCCAAGAATCAGAGCCAGTATAAGCGCCGCGCCGATAAATTTATAGCCCTCGCTTACAATGACCATGCGCACCCGCCTCCTTTTCAAATTCTGAAAACGTGCCGTACAATACTCCACGCGAACACCTCGTTACGCAATCGGTCGTACACTTATCTGCCTAAATACCTGCGGACTTCTTAAACGCGCTACGCTTGAACGAAAGAAATCCGCAGGGGGCAGAACGTGTACTTTCCCCGCTTGCTCCACTAGGATTTGCTTAGGAGTACAATATGACACCTCACACTTTCCCCAATTATAAAGGAAAGCCTATTCTTTGTCCACAGATAGCAGTCCTATTTTCGCGCGGAATGCACCTTCAGCACGAATTTCGGCAGAGCAAGCAATCGCCCTGCACGTTTCGGCTGAAGCATCCCGCGAAAGAGCCATTCGAGCTTTGCCTTCTGCATCCAGCGCGGCGCACGCTTCATCACGCCCGCCATTACGTCGAGCGTCCCGCCGACGCCGATGGCGACGGGCACGCCGAGCTCCGCCAGATGTGCGGCAATCCACTTCTCCTGCTTCGGCACGCCAAGTGCGACAAGCAGGAGGTCAGGCTGCGCCGCACGAATCTCTTCCACAATCGACGCATTGTCCTCCAGCTTGAAGAAACCGTCGCGCACGCCGACAATCTCGATGCCGGGATAGAGCTGCTCCGCCTTCGCCTTCGCCTTTTCCGCAACGCCCGACGCAGAGCCGAAGAAATACACGCGCCGCTTCTCCGCAGGCGCACGGCGCAGCAGTTCCTGCGCGAGGTCATAGCCTGCCACGCGCTCGGGCATCGCGTGCCCGAGGTGACGTGCCGCCCAGACCGTGCCCGCGCCATCCGGCACGACGAGCGCCGCCGCATTGAGAATATTGCAGAGTTCAGGGTCATGCGTCGCACGCATGATCATCTCCGCGTTCGCCGTGGCGATCATCACCCCCGCACGCTCGTCCATATAGGAGCGCACGGCGGCAACCGCCTCCGCCATCGTGACCGCATCGACATGCACGCCCAGTATATTGACACGCTCGCTCAAGGGCATTCCCCTCCCACATCGTGAAAAGAGAGCGCCTCTCTCCGGACGCCCTCTATTTTTACTCGTTACTGCGCGGCATTATCCGTCTTTTTCTTCGGCACAGCCGTACGGATATAGAGCTCACGCAGCTGCTTCTCGTCCACCGGCGACGGTGCTTCGCACATGACATCCGACGCACTCTGCGTCTTCGGGAACGGAATGACATCGCGGATACTGCGGCGTTTCGCCATAATCATGACGAGGCGATCCAAACCGAACGCAAGTCCACCATGCGGCGGCGTGCCGTACTCGAATGCGTTCATCATAAAGCCGAAACGCTCGCGCGCCTCCTCGGGCGCAAAGCCGAGCGTCTCAAAGACCTGCTCCTGCAGGTCGCTGCGATAGATACGCAGGCTGCCGCCGCCAATCTCGACACCGTTCAGCACCATATCGTAGGCATTCGCCTTCACTTTGCCGGGGTCGCTCGTGAGGAGCGGGATGTCCTCGTCGCGCGGTGCGGTGAACGGATGGTGCATCGCCTTGTAGCGCTTCTCCTCTGCACTGTACTCAAACATCGGGAAGTCCACGACCCAGAGGAAGGACAGTTCATCGGGATTCATCAGATTGCGACGACGTCCCATCTCAAGGCGCAGTTCGCCGAGTGCCTGTGCCACGACGGCGGGCTGGTCGG
>CAUVMF010000136.1:0-3019 GCA_963552975.1 uncultured Selenomonas sp. | reverse complement strand
CGGAGACCGCCGTCACAACCTGACGGAGCGTCTTGATGCAGACATCGCCCGCCGCAAAGACGCCCTTGACGTTCGTCTCCTTCTCCTCGTTCGTGATGACATAGCCCTGCTCATTCAGCGCAATGTGTTCGCGGAACAGCCCCGTGTTCGGCACATAGCCTGCAAAGACAAAGACGCCGAACGTCTCCCCTTCCTTCGCCGTATAGTGCTCGACCCTGCCCGTCACCTCGTCGCGGAAATCGGCATAGGAGATCATCGTCTCTCCGCCGACGCGCTCCACAACGGTGTTAAAACGCACCTTGATATTCGGATAGTTTGCGAGTGCGTCCACCGCCGTCTGGGGCGCACGAAACTTGTCGCTGCGCACGAGGATTGTGACAGATTTGCCGTAGCGCGAGAGGAACATACTCTCCTCCACCGCCGCAAGACCGCCGCCGATGACGAAGATGTCCATCCCCGTGAAAAACTCCGCGTCACAGGTCGCGCAGTAGGCGACCCCGCGCCCCTGGAACTTCTTCTCTCCGAAGAATCCCGCCTTGCGCGGATTTGCCCCCGTCGCGAGGATGACACTCAGCGCCTCCACCGTACCCGCCGTTGTCTCAAGCTCCTTGATCTCCCGATCGAGCTTCAGACCGATGACCTCGGCCTCGACGAACTCCGCGCCAAAGCCGCGTGCCTGCTGCTCCATCTGCGCCGCGAGCTCAGCTCCGCTGACCTTGCCCGTGCCGGGGTAGTTCACAACATCGGCGGTAATCGTAATCTGTCCGCCGATCTTGTCCTTTTCGATGACGAGCACCTTGCACTTTGCACGTGCCAGATAGATCGCAGCAGAAAGACCTGCGGGACCGCCGCCAACGATAACGGCATCATATATTTTATCCACCAAAGCACCTCTTTTTTCATAGGAAAAAGCACTTCGCAAGCTGCCTCGCGAAGTGCTCCGATCATTTTCTTAGAGTTTACCGACGAGGTCGAAGCTCGGCTTCAGCGTCTTTTCGCCTGGCTTCCAGCGCGCGGGGCAAACCTCATCGCCGTGCTCCGCGACGAACTGGAGCGCCTGCACCTTGCGGAGAAGCTCCTGTGCGTTGCGACCGACATTGCCCGCACTCACCTCATAGGAAACAATCTTGCCCTCGGGATTCACAACGAACGTGCCGCGCTCGGCAAGCCCCGCCTCCTCGATGTAGACCTCAAAGTCGCGCGCAAGCTTTGCCGTCGGATCTCCAAGCATCGGGTACGTCAGCTTGCCAACAAGCTCGGAGCTCTCATGCCATGCCTTGTGGACAAAGTGCGTATCGCAGGAGACACCGAAGATCTCGCAGCCGATCTTCTTGAACTCGCCATACTGCTCCTGCAGATCCGCCAGCTCCGTCGGGCAGACAAACGTAAAGTCCGCCGGATAGAAGAAGAACACGCTCCACTTGCCCTTGAGGTCAGCCTTCGTATACTGCGTGAACTCGCCCTGCGCCGCGCCGTCCTTCTTCTGGAACGCGTCGACCTTAAAATCACTGATTTCCTTGTTGATGAGTGACATTGAATATCCTCCTTTGATTCAAACGAATCGTCCTCGTCTTGAACGATTGCATATATCCTGTTGATGTAGCTATCATAGCACAGGAATTTTTTCATGTCAATAGAAATTTATATTTTTTAATAACTATTTTTAGTTTATTCCATTCGTTGGAAAAAGGTCCCGTTGTCTGCATTGTCCGAAATCAAAAAAGAGAGATGGCACGAAGCCTAAAAAACTTCGTACCCCTCGTTCAAAGTCTCATCTTGAAATCATCGTACCCAAATTCACGCACAATCTCCCATCCTCCGTTTGGTGCAACAGCGATGATGTTTGGCAGCGGCATGCCGTTGAACGTGTTGTTCTTCACCATCGTGTAGATTGCCATATCGCCGAAGACGACGCGATCCCCCACAGCGAGCGGTGCATCAAAGGAGTAGGTACCGATCGTATCCCCCGCGAGACAGGTTGGCCCCGCAAGCGTATAGGTATACGCCTTCTCCCCTGCCTCTCCTGCACCGACGACGGGCGGACGATAGGGCATCTCGATGACATCGGGCATGTGGCAGGTCGCAGACGTGTTCAGAATGACGTTCCCGCCCGTCTGCACCTCGAGCACCTCGGCGACGAGAAAGCCTGCATTCAGCGCGACCGCTTCTCCCGGCTCAAGATAGACCGCCACGTCATAGGTCTCCTGCACATGGCGAATCAGCCGCTTGAGGAGTGCAATGTCATATCCTTCGCGCGTGATGTGATGCCCGCCGCCGAAGTTCAGCCACTTCATCCTATGAAGATACATACCGAACTTCTCCTCGACCGCTTCGAGCGTCGCCGCCAGTGCATCCGCGCCCTGCTCACAGAGCGTATGAAAGTGCAGGCCGTCGATGCCGTCAAGCAAGTCCGCACGGAAGTCCGCAACCTTCACGCCGAGGCGCGAGCCGGGCGCGCAGGGGTCATAGATCGCGTGCTCCTGCGTCGAGCGCTCGGGGTTGATGCGGATGCCGCAGGATGCGCCCGCTGCACGCGCAGCTCCGCCGAATCGCTCCCACTGGGCGAACGAGTTAAAGATGATGTGATCGCAGATCGCCGCGAGGCGCGGGATCTCATCCTCCTCATAGGCGGGCTTGAAGACGTGGTTCTCCTTCCCCATCTCCTCCTGAGAAAGTCGCGCCTCGTAAATACCGCTCGCCGTCGTCCCCGCGAGATAGCGTCCGATCAACGGATAGTAGTAATACATAGAGAAACATTTCTGTGCGAGGAGGATCTTTGCACCCGTCTCCTCTGCAATCTCCGCGAGGATCTTCAGATTTTGCTCGAGCAGCTCCTCATAGACAAGGTAGGAGGGCGTCGGAACAGCGTCCCACTCTGCCCGCCATGCCGCGCGCGCCGCCATCAGTCCACCAGTACGGGGCTGTGGCTCTCCTGCCACGGCAGCCCCCAGACGTTCAGCGCGTCCATGAACGGATCGGGGTCGAACTCCTCGACGTTGAACACGCCGGGACGCCGCCA
>CAUVMF010000135.1:0-3032 GCA_963552975.1 uncultured Selenomonas sp. | reverse complement strand
CGGCGAAGCGCAACAAGGATCTCGTCCTGTGCTGCGGGCTGATCCCCCTCAAACGCGCACGGGAAAAGGATATGCTCGCACGCTACGCATTCCTACAGAATTTCCTCAAGGAGAGCAGGCAGTTCGGCGCACAGCGTCGCGCGAGCGAGGCAAAGGCGGTCGAGATCGCCCTCTCGAACCTCGCCCGCGCCTGCGGCTTTGACGACGTGACGCGCCTCGTGTGGACGGCGGAGACGGAACTCATCAAGGCGCACGCCGCCCACTTTGCGCCCAAGGCGGTCGAGGACACGGAGCTGTGGCTGCGCGTGGCGGAGGACGGCAAGGTAAGCCTCGTGTGTGCCAAGGGCGGCAAGGAGCTGAAATCCATCCCCGCAAAGCTGAAGAAGAATGCCTACGTGCTCGAGCTGAAGGAAGCGGAGACGAATCTGAAGGAGCAGTACCGCCGTGCGCGAAAGATGCTCGAGGAAATGATGGAGGACGGCACGCCGCTGCTCGCCCGTGAGATTGCAAACGTCATGGAGCACAATCCTGTCATCGCTCCTCTCTTGCGTGTACTCGTCTTCAAATCGGACACGGCATTCGGCTTTTACGAGGATGGCGCACTCATCACGCCCGACGGCACATGCACAGAGGTCGCGGCGGATGCGGAAGTGAAAATCGCCCACGCGCTCGATCTCTATGAGAGCGGCACATGGGCGGCATATCAGGCAGATCTCTTTGACAAGGGCATCCGTCAGCCGTTCAAGCAGGTATTCCGCGAACTCTACGTCAAGACAGCGGACGAACGCGGCAAGGAGACGAGCCTGCGGTATGCGGGACACCAGATCCAGCCCGCGAAGACCGTCGCGCTGCTCAAAACGCGCCGCTGGGTCGTCGACGGCACGGACGGACTGCAGCGCGTCTACTACAAGGCAAACATCATCGCGCGTATCTACGCGCTCGCCGACTGGTTCTCGCCCGCCGACATCGAAGCACCGACGCTCGAATGGGTGGATTTCTTCGACCGCAAGACGTTCAAGAAACTGCCGATCGACGATGTGCCCGACCTCATCTTCACGGAGGTCATGCGCGATGTCGATCTCGTCGTC
The DNA here is from genome assembly GCA_963552975.1 of uncultured Selenomonas sp. Lineage (GTDB taxonomy): Bacteria > Bacillota > Negativicutes > Selenomonadales > Selenomonadaceae > Centipeda. Next base: position 1,944 of record CAUVMF010000135.1, on the reverse strand, counting down.
TCCGTCGCGCACGTCGGCGGCGTCGACCCCGAGGCAAGCCACTCGACCATCGAGATGCGCCGCGCCATTGTGCAGTTCAATCTGCCGCTCTTTAAGCTCGACAACGTCCGTCTCGAGGGCACGCACGCGCATATCCACGGAACGCGCGGCGACTATACCGTCCACCTCGGCAGCGGCGTCGTGCAGCAGAAGGCGGGCGCAATGATCAATGTCCTGCCCGTCCACAGCCAGCATCGCGGACGACTCTTCCTCCCGTTCCTCGACGAGGATCCGAAGACGGCAGAGATCATGTCCAAGATCGTCCTCTTTGCCGAGGACGGCAAGATCAAAGATCCGTTCATCTTGGAGCAGATCAGGAGCTGAATTCGATCTTTTGACTGCGTGCTCCTCCCTCGGGGAGCACGTCGTCAGAAGGATCAGCCGCACAAAAAAACCGCAGAAAGCTCAATCGGTCATTCCACCGACTCAGCTTCCTGCGGTTTTTTCTTGCAGAAGTATTCGATTGTTCAATGCTTCCCTCCGAATGAAGGACTACGCCGACGCCGCTTCGGCATCGGTCGCAGGACGTACGCCCTGCAGATCGACAACGTACGGATCCCCAAAGAGCGCACGCGTCGCGTCGCTGTGGATGTCCTCCTCCAACGAGCGCAGCGAACGTGCCAGCTCCTCGATGTCGAGCTCGTATGCCTCACTGTCCATGCGGTGCAGCTGCCGGATCTGCTCACGGTACGCGAGCCGCTGCGCACGCATCCCCTCGATGAGATCGTCATCCTTCGCGGGATAAATTGCCGCCGCACGCACCATCGCGTGGATCGGAATCCGTTTTGCCGGATCGTCCAGCACCGCTGCGAGTGATATGACTGCCATTACAGCCACCTCATTTCCTTATGAGTATTTTTGATTGTATGCGCCTGCACGCAATCTATCGTAAGACATTTCCCTTGTCCCCTTTTTATTATAGGAAAAAACGAGTGTCTTGAATATAGTCCTTTTTTCCTGTTTTTACTCTTTTATCAAAACATAATCCCCTTTTATCTTTGCAATATCAAATTCATATGAAAATATTTTTCTTTTCGCTATTGAATTTCATTCTCTCATATGCTATATTATCTACAGGCTTTCGTTTGAGACCATAGTCTGAGGAATGGATATGGTTTCCAGAGCTCTCCTAAAATATAATACACAGCAAAAACACCCCGCAACTGCTCATTGCGGGGTGTTTTTGTGCACTCAGTGTGCAGCGTCCTTGTGCGGGAGCTTACAGTCTCGCCCCTTGATATGATCGTAGAGCCAGCGCGCGAGGAAGTCGAGGATCTTCAGCAGATACTCTTGCTGGTTCTCGTCGATGGCTGCCAGATCGATTTCACTGACCTTCTTCATAAAGCGCAGATGCAGCGCACGGTGACTGAAGCGGTGCGGGTCGCCGACGCTCTCCGCGTACGCCTCCTCGCTCTTGAAGTGCGTGTCCGCATACGCGGCAAGCTCTCCCAGGATAGCGACGATCTTGTCATACTTGTCCTCTGCCCCACGCTCCATCACGAGCTCATAGCACTCGTTCGTGAGATCAAACAGCTTGCTGTGCTGTGCATCGACCGACGGAATCCCCGTCAGATAATCATCGGTAAACTCGTACTTCATCGTATTTTCTTCCCACTTTCCCTCTGCACAATCTCTCAAGGGAATCGCTGATAAAACAGACCTGCAGATTGGCGCAGATTTTTTCGTCCGATTGAGGAGGCAAACCGGACGCAGAGTGGTGCTCTGTGGAGGATTTGCCGACAAAAAGCGGGCAAAAAAGATGCGCTAAGATGGCGCGGCTGAATTTATCAGTGCTTCCCAAGATTTTCCACGGCTGCAGTAATCAGCCTCCCTATTTTACTGCAGCGATATCCTCTTCCTTCGGAATGCGGCAGTCCATGACCTTGATATGACCGTAGAGCCAGC
>CAUVMF010000134.1:0-3073 GCA_963552975.1 uncultured Selenomonas sp. | reverse complement strand
CCGACCTCGAGGAGGCGGATCTGCGCCGATGCCGCAATCGTGAAGACGAGCGGGATGAGCAGGACGAAGCCGATTTCATAGAAGAGCGCGATGCCGACGATGAAGCCCGTGAGGCAGACCGCCCACTTGACCTTTTCCTTGCCGAACATGTTGATGAGCGTCATGGCAATGCGCTGTGCACCGCCACTCTCCGCCATCAGCTTGCCGAGAATCGCACCGAACGAGACGACGATGGCAAGTCCGCCGAGAGTCCCGCCAAGCCCCTTCTGGATGACGGGGATGATCTGCGTGACGGGCAGTCCCTCTGCGTAGCCGACAAGGCCTGCGACGATGAGCAGCGAGATGAAACTGTTCAGCTTCACGCGAACGATGAGGAAGAACAGCAGCAGGATGCCCGCAGCTAGAATAATCAGCGGCATAGGATTCCTCTCCTTTCACAATGGGGGATCGCCCCCCGCAGCGCGCTGCCTCAACTACTGACAGCAAAACCTATAACAATTCCTGATGTAATTATAGACGATAGCCTTTCATTTGTAAATAGCATTTCATTTATTTAATTATATTTTGTTTATTAAATATCATTTCAGAGCAAAAAAAGTTGCTGCACACATGTATGCAGCAACCCGTAAGCGTATTTACTTTTCGTAATGCTCCTGCCATACATGGTGGAACGAGCCCTCTTTGTCGACGCGCTCAAAGGTATGCGCGCCGAAGTAGTCGCGCTGCGCCTGAATGAGGTTCGCGCCAAGCTGTGGGCTGCGGAACGCGTCGATGTACTGCATGGCAGCAGAGAATGCGGGAATGGGCACACCGCGCTCCACGGCAAGGCAGACCGTGCGGCGCAGGCTCTCCGCATTGCCATTGATCGAGGAGAGGAAGAAATCGTCAAACATGAGATTCTTCAGATTCGGCTCCTTCTCGTAGGCATCTGTAATGCGCTGCAAAAATTCCGCCTGAATGATGCAGCCCGCGCGGAAGATGGACGCAATCTTTCCAAAGTCAAGCGACCAGCCGAACTCCTCCTTTGCCGCGCGGTAGAGGGAGAAGCCCTGTGCGTAGGCGACAATTTTCGCCGTATAGAGGCTGCAGCGCACCGCCTCAATGAAGTCTGCATCCACCGTCACAGCAGCCCCCTCGGGTGCCGTCATGACCGCGCCCGCGTGTGCGCGCTCCTCCGTCAAATTCGAGAGTACGCGCGCATTGCAGGCGGCAGAGATCATAGAGAGATCGACACCGCGCGCGAGTGCCTCGAGGCTCGTCCAACGACCCGTCCCCTTCTGCCCCGCGCGGTCGACAATGAGGTCGACGAGTGCCCTGCCCGTCTCCTCATCCACCTCCGCAAAGATGTCCGCCGTAATGCCGATGAGGTAGCTCCGAAGCTCGCCGCTGTTCCACGCGTGGAAGATCTCGCCGATGCGCGCATTGGAGAGGCCGCCGACATGCTTTAGGATGAGATAGGTCTCGGCGATGAGCTGCATATCTGCGTACTCAATGCCGTTGTGCACCATCTTGACGTAGTGCCCCGCACCGTCCTCGCCGATGTAGGTGCAGCACGGCTCCTCACCCGCACGCGCAGCAATACCCTCGAGAATCGGGCGCACAGCGTCATAGGCGGCACGGTCGCCGCCAGGCATGATGGCGGGACCGAGCCGCGCGCCCTTCTCGCCGCCCGAGACACCCACACCGAAGTAGCAGATATTTTTTTCTTTCAGCGCATCATGACGGCGGCGCGTATCCTCATAGAATGAGTTCCCGCCGTCGAGGATGATATCCCCCGGCTCAAGCAGCGGTGAAATCTCCCCAATCGCCCAGTCCACGGGATCACCCGCAGCGATCATGAGGAAGACACGGCGCGGCTTCTTGAGCGCACCGATGAACTCCTTGAGATCATAGAACGGATGAAAGTTCGCGGGAGGATTGCGCTTTGCGGCAGCTTCCGTCATATCCGCCGTACGGTTCCATCCCGCCACCTGAAAGCCGTGATCCGCCATGTTGAACGCGAGATTGCTCCCCATGACCCCCATGCCGACAACGCCGATATCCATCGTGCCATTACCCATCTCGATCTTCCTCCCTCAATGAGCCGCCTGATATGCCGCGATCTCCGCGAATTCTCTCTGCAAGTTGTGGTAGAGCCGCCCGCTGATGTCCACGAGCTGCGCATAGGTCTTTGTATTCTCTGCATCCGGCGTGTAGATCTTCTTCGCGTGCACGAGATCCGCCGTATCCGCAATCCCCGCCATCTCACCTGTGGAGATAAAGCCAAGCACCGCCGCACCATACGCCGCGCCCTCGCTGTTGTCGGGCAGGACGAGCGGCTCGCCGAGCACGTCCGCGAGAATCTGCATCCAGAGCGGGGACTTCGTAAAGCTGCCGCTTGCACGGATGTCCCGCACCTCGCCGAACTCACGCAGCGCATCGAAGACAGCATGCATACCGTAGCAAATGCCCTCCATGACGGCGCGAATCATATGGGAGCGGCTGTGGTTCAGCGAGAGTCCGAAGAAGAGTCCGCGCAGGTCGGAGTTCCAATACGGGGCGCGCTCGCCTGTGAAGAACGGCAGGAGGATCAGCCCGTCGGAGCCCGCCGCCACCTTTGACGCCTTCATTGTCATGAGGTCATAGGCATCCACATCGAGCCCCTCCATCTGCGCCTCACTGAAATGGCAGATATTGTCGCGCATCCAGCGCAGAATCATCCCGCCGTTGTTGATTGCACCGCCCGCAACCCAGAGGCCGTCCACGAGGTTGTAGCACCACGTGCGCATTTTTTCATCCGTGCGCGGCTCGCCGACGAGCATGCGCACAGCCCCGCTCGTGCCAATGGTCGCACTCAGCTGTCCCGCGGAGACTGCACCGATCCCGACGTTGACAAGCACGCCGTCCGTCGCGCCGATCACCACGGGCAGTCCTGCCGTGAGGTGCATACGCTCCGCCGCATCCGCCGCAAGCGGGCGCGCCTCCGTCGTCGAGATCACGGGCGGCAGCATCTCCTCTGTGATCCCGATGAAGTTCAGGATCTCCGCATCCCACGCAAGCTGATGTGCATTGTAGAGCGCCGTCGTGCTCGCCG
>CAUVMF010000133.1:0-3107 GCA_963552975.1 uncultured Selenomonas sp. | reverse complement strand
AGTTCATCTTCATGATCTTCGGTCTGCCGGGCGCGGCACTCGCCATGTACCACTGCGCACGGCCCGAGAAGAAAAAGGTCGCAAAGGGTCTCCTGCTTTCGGCGGCGCTCACCTGTATGCTGACGGGTATCACGGAGCCGATCGAGTTCTCGTTCCTCTTCGTGGCTCCCGCGCTCTTCGCCGTGCAGGTCGCACTCGCGGGTGCAGCGTACATGATTGCGCATATGCTGAACATCGCCGTCGGACTCACGTTCTCGGGCGGTCTCTTGGACTTCTTCATCTTCGGTATTTTGCAGGGTGAGGCAAAGACAAGCTGGATGTATGTCATCCCCGTCGGCGTCATCTACTTCTTCCTCTACTACTTCATCTTCCGCTGGATGATTACGCACTTCAACTTCAAGACGCCGGGCCGCGAGGACGACGACGAGGAGACGAAGCTCTATACAAAGGCAGACTACAAGGCACGCGAGGGGGCAGGCGGTGCTGCCGGCGGCGCATCGGGCGATGCGAAGAGTGCGGCGATCGCACGCGGGCTCGGCAGCAAGCGCAATATCACATCCGTCGACTGCTGCGCGACGCGTCTGCGCTGCTCCGTCGCGGACTCCTCGCTCGTGAATGAAAAGCTGCTCAAGGCGACGGGCGCCGTCGGTGTCATCGTCAAGGGCACGGGCGTACAGGTCATCTACGGTCCACAGGTCGCCGTCATCAAGTCAAACCTTGAGACCTATCTTGAGACAGCCCCCGACGTGGAGCCGGAGGACGATGTGCCCGCAGCAGCCCCCGCAGAGGAAAAGCCGGCAGAGGCGCCTGCAGCCGCTCCTGCAAACGCGGCAAAGCGCACGCTGAACAGCCCTGTGACGGGCACGGTACACCCGATCACGGAGGCGCCGGACGAGGCGTTTGCGAGCAAGATGATGGGCGATGGCTTCTTCATCTACCCGAGCAAGGGTGAGGTGCTGGCACCCGATGACGGCGAGGTCGTCTTCGTCTTCGATACGAAGCATGCGATCGGCATGAAGAGCGCAGACGGTATGGAGTATCTGCTCCACATCGGCGTCGATACGGTCGCACTCGGCGGACAGGGCTTTACGGTCTTTGTCGAGTCGGGACAGCATGTGAAGAAGGGCGACAAGCTCATGGAGTTCGACATCCCCTACATTCAGAAAAACGCGAAATCCGACGCCTGCCTCGTGATCTTCACGGGACTGCCCGAGGGCACGAGCGTTGAGATGACCACCACGGGTGAGGTCACAGCACTCGATCCTGTCGCAAAGGTGTAACAGATCACACACAAAAAAGAACGTCGCTCCCATAACGGGAACGGCGTTCTTTTTGTGTCTATGATTACGAACTACTTCACGACATCTCCGTGCCAATCCTTGATGCCGCCCATCTCAACGATGTTCGTATAGCCCATGTTCGCGAGCTTCTGCGCGGCCTGTTGGCTGCGCGCACCGCTGCGACAGTAGACAAAGATCCGCTGCGCCTTGTCGGGCAGCTCCTTCGGGGGCGTTGTCTGAATGGACTCGTTCGAAACGTTGATGGCGTTCGGAATGTGCCCGCCCGCGAACTCTGCCGGAGTTCGCACATCCAAGATGAGATAGCCCGACTCCGCCGCCATCATCTTTGCCGCTTCATCCGAACTCACACGCTGAAATGCTGCCATTTTCTGCTCCTTATCGGCTGCTGTATCAGAGGACTGCGCACTGCCGCAGCCACAGAGACCCAACGTTAAAACGCTCAAACACAGAACGATGAATAATTTTTGCATAGATACACCTCATAAATCAATTATTTCTCAATCTCTCCATGCCAATCCTGAATACCGCCCATCTCGACGATGTTTCTGTACCCCATATGTGCAAGTCGGTTCGCGACGTTCATGCTGCGAATCCCCTTGACACAGTACACAAAGATCGTCTGGTTTCGATCCGGCAGCTCACGAGGAGCCTCCTCACCGAACTGCTCCATCGGGATGTTGATTGCGTGCGGGATATGCCCCGCCGCATACTCCTCGGGCGAGCGTACGTCGAGCACCAGATAGTTCTGCGTCTGCTGCATGAGCACCTGTGCCTCATCGGCGGTAATACGACGGTATTTCGCCTGTTCCTTCCGATCCTCATACGCATCACTGTCACATCCGACAAGGGAAAGCGACATCAGGGCAAGCACGAGGACAGCCAAGATCTTTCTCATAGATTTCCCCCTAAAATTCTATGCCGTGCTATCGAAAAAGTATCATAATTGAACCGCCGATCGTCGGCAGTGCGACAATCCAAAAGCGCAGAACGGGCAGCGGAGCAAGATGCGTCAGCTTCGCCCCGGCGAAAGAACCAATCGAGAGCGCGACGAGCGTCTGTATAAAGAGCCACGGGTCGAGCTGTCCGTAGAGGATGTAGCCGATGCCGCCGCTGAGCGAAATCGGCACGATAATCATCATCGTCGTGCCGATCGCCTGCAGGAGAGGTACACCAAAGACGACCATAAGCGCAATCTGGATGTACGCCGCCGAGCCGATGCCGAACGCGCCTGAGAGCACGCCGCAGACAAAGCCGACAGGCAGCCCGTAGAGATAGAGCCGTCGCCCCGTCAGGAGTTCCTCACGCACGGGTACCTGCCGCCCGAGCCACTCCGCCTGATAGATGCGCAAATACAGCAGAAATGCACTCGAGAGCAGCATCATCCCCGTAAAAAGGCTGAGATTCGGCGCCTCGATATGGTTCGAGAGCACTGCGCCGATCAGCGCCCCGACGAGTCCTCCCAAGCCAAGGACGGCACCCGTCAGCGGCACGACTTCGCGCTCACGGTAGTGACTGATCGCACCCGAGAGCGTTGTGAACGCCATCGAGCCGAGCGCGACAGCGAGCGCCTGGTGAATGGGAACGCCAAAGCCAACGACGAGCAGCGTGATGATAACACCGCTGCCGCCTGCCCCGACAAAGCCGATGATCCCCCCCATGAGGAGCATGGACAGAAAGAGCATAGCATTCTCCACAGGAAGCGCAGCAAGCCGCCCCCCTATAATATAAAAGGAGCTGCACAGCAGCTCCCATTCATTGCGATGGTGACGCCTATGGGATTCGAACCCATGAACCCGCCGTGAGAGG
>CAUVMF010000132.1:0-3112 GCA_963552975.1 uncultured Selenomonas sp. | reverse complement strand
GGGCGATCCGTCAGCGTACGGCAGCGGCGAATCTCATCGCGCGTGTACTCCGTCGTACGCCCACCCGTCGAAATGATGCCCGCACCGCCCGCATTCGAGACCGCCGAGGCAAGATTCGCCTCCGAGATCCACGCCATGCCGCCCTGCAGAATGGGAACCTCGATTCCTAAGAGTTCCTTCAGCTGATTTGCCACGTTGCTACCTCCGTATTCTTATACACGCTCTATGCCCGCAATGGCATAGGCAGACATCCCTTCTCCGCTGCCCGTGAATCCGAGCCGCTCCTCCGTCGTTGCCTTGACATTGACATCTCCGACAGGAATTTCGAGGAGGCGTGCGATTGTCTCCCTCATCTGTGGAATATACGGCTGCAGCTTTGGAGCCTGTGCCACAATGCTTGCATCCACATTGCCGATCGCATAGCCCTCGGCACGCACGAGCCGTGCGACCTCAGCGAGCAGCTTGCCGCTATCCGCCCCCTTGAAGCGCTCATCCGTATCCGGAAAATGCTTGCCGATGTCCCCGAGCGCCGCCGCACCGAGCAGCGCATCCGAGATCGTATGGAGCAGCACATCGGCATCCGAATGACCGAGCAGCCCCTTCTCATACGGCACATCCACCCCGCCGAGGATCAGCTTTCGCCCCTCGACGAGACGATGCACATCATAGCCGATACCGAACCGCGTCATTCTCCGTCTCCCTTCCGCCGCCGCACGACGCCGCCGAGCAGCCGCTTCGCCTCGTGCACGGCGGTTTTCATCAGCTCGCCCGCGCCCATATCGTTGCGCAGGATCGCCTCCGCGACCACCATGTCTTCGGGCGTCGTCACCTTGATATTGCTGTACTCGCCCTTGACAATGTGCACGGGAACACCGATGCGTTCCACAAGGCTCGCATCGTCCGTCCCGAGGAATCCATCCTCATCCGCACGCCGATTCGCTTCACACAAAATTTCCTTGCGAAAGCCCTGCGGCGTCTGCACCTGCCAGAGCGTACTGCGCGGCGGTGTCGAAACGACAACACCGTCCTCCGAGGCAATCTTGATCGTATTCTTCTCCGGCACGGCGACAATCGCCGCCCCCTCCGCGTGCACAACGCGAATGAGCTCCTCAATCGTCTCCCGCCTTATCAGCGGTCGTGCCGCATCATGTACGAGCACAATATCCGCCTTTTCTGAGACGAGTGCAAGCCCGTTTCGGATCGAATATTGCCGTTCCGAGCCGCCCTCGACCACACGCCACGGGGCAAGTCCCTTGACACGGCTGAGGAGACCCTTCACTGCATCCACCTCATCTGCTCCAACGGCAACGATCAGCTCACCGACCTCAGGCACCTTGGAAAACGTGAGCAGCGTCCGCAGGAGCATCGGCTTGCCGGCAAGCGTCAAAAAGACCTTGTTCAGCCCCGCATTCATCCGATGTGCCTGCCCTGCCGCCGGAAAAATCACACTTACCATGTACCGATCCTCCATCTAAGGAAGCACTGATAAATTCAGCACCGCCATCTTAACACATCTTTTTTGCCCGAACTTTGTCGGCAAATCCTCCACATAGCCTCTGCTATGCGTCCGGTTTTCCTCCTAGTTCGGACGAAAAAATCTGCGCCAATCTGACGGACTTCATTTTATCAGCGCTTTCCTATTCACCGTGTCAGCTTGGCAAAGATCATACGCCCTGCCGCCGTCTGCAGTGCCGATGTCACCTCGACGGACACGACCTCATTCATGCAGCGAAATCCGCCGTCCACAACGATCATCGTGCCGTCGTCGAGATAGGCAAGCCCCTGCCCGTGCTCCTTACCCGGGCGGACAATCTGCACCGTCATGAGGTCACCCGGGATGGCAACCGGCTTTACAGCATTCGAGAGGGCGTTGATGTTCAGCACGGGAACACCGCGCAGCTGCGCGACCTTGTTCAGGTTGAAGTCATTCGTGATGATCTTGCCGCCGACCTCCTGCGCGAGCTGCAGGAGCTTAGAATCCACCTCCGGGATATCCTCAAAGTCTGTTTCCGTAACCTCCACCTTCATGCGCGACTCCTTGCGGATCTTTTGCAGAATGTCAAGCCCGCGCCGCCCGCGCACGCGCTTGAGGGAGTCCGGCGAGTCCGCGATGTGCTGCAGCTCCTCAAGAACGAACACGGGAATGAGGAGCGTCCCCTCGAGGAAACCCGTCTCACAGATGTCCGCAATGCGACCGTCAATGATGACGCTCGTATCGAGCAGCTTGTACTGGCGCTCTGCCTGCGCCGTAGTTTGTGCGGGGACACGCCCCTCGCGACTGCGTGACATATCGCGCAGGAATCGCGGGATAAAGTCAAAGACCGCGGCAAGGTCCTCCTGTTTTCGCACCATGATGTGAGCGCCGAGATAGCCGAGCACGATGCTGAACACGATGGGAATATAGTCGCCAACAATCGGTATCATAGAAAATGCGTCACCGAGGAGACGCGCAATGATGAGTCCGATAAAAAGTCCGATTGCCCCTGCGATCACATCCCGCGTCGGCATCTTTCCAAGCTGCCCCTCCACCCACACGGAGAAACGCCGAAGGCGTCCCGTGAAGAACGGCGCGAGCGGATAGCCCACCATACCGCCGATCACCAGACCAATGAGAATACAGAGAAGCCCCGTCGGCGAAAGCCCAAGCACACCGAGCTCCACATGCCAAAACGGTGCAGAGAGATAGCTGCTCACCGTCGGAATCGCAAGTTCAAACAGAGTACCACCGACGATCGCCGTGATGAGCACGATGAAAAAACGTAAAATACGATCGAATAACAAACATTCACCTCCTCTCGCATAATTATCTTTGAAAAGTGCTAAGGAATCACTGATAAAATGAAGTCCGTCGTATTGGTGCAGATTTTTTGTCCTGTCAAGGAGACAAACCGGACGCATAGCAAGGGCTATGTGGAGGATTTGTCGACACAGACAGGGCGAAAAAGATGTGCTAAGACGGCGGGGCTGAATTTATCAGTGCTTCCCTAAGGAATCGCTGATAAAATGAAGTCTGTCAGATTGGCATAGATTTTTTCGTCCGATTGAGGCAGCAAACCAAACGCTGCCAAAGCTATGTGGAGGATTTGCGGGCGGAAAGCGGGCAAAAAAGATG
>CAUVMF010000131.1:0-3235 GCA_963552975.1 uncultured Selenomonas sp. | reverse complement strand
TGACGGCGACAACGGCGGGCAGCCCAAACTTGCCGATGTTCTCGATGTGCTTTTCGAGATTCGCCGCGCCCCTCTTGAGGGCGTCGAGATTCTCCGTGCCGAGTGCGTCCTTTGCCACACCGCCGTTCATCTTGAGCGCGCGCACGGTGGCGACGATGACAACCGCGTCGGGTACGAGGCCCGCAAGACGACATTTGATGTCAAAGAATTTCTCCGCACCGAGATCCGCGCCAAAGCCCGCCTCGGTGACGACGTAGTCGGCGCATTTCAGTGCGTACTTCGTCCCCATGACGCTGCTGCAGCCGTGCGCGATGTTCGCAAAGGGACCGCCGTGGATGAGGGCGGGCGTGCCCTCGATGGTCTGCACGAGATTCGGCTTGATTGCGTCCTTGAAGAGGAGGGTCAGTGCGCCCGTTGCCCCGAGTTCGTCCGCATGAACGGGACGGCCGCCGCGCGTCCAGCCGATGAGGATGCGTCCAAGGCGGCGCTTCATATCGGAGAGCCCGTCCGCAAGGCAGAGGATCGCCATCATCTCCGAGGCGACCGTGATGTCAAAGCCCGACTCGCGCGGGATGCCGTGCACGCGCCCGCCGAGCCCCGTGACGACGTGGCGCAGCGTGCGGTCGTTGATGTCGAGGACGCGCTTCCATACAATGCGGTTCACGTCGAGATCAAGCGCGTTGCCCTGAAAGATGTGGTTGTCGATGAGTGCGGCGAGGAGGTTGTGCGCCGTCGTAATCGCGTGGAAGTCCCCCGTGAAATGGAGGTTGATGTCCTCCATCGGCACGACCTGTGCATAGCCGCCGCCCGCCGCGCCTCCCTTCATGCCGAAGCAGGGGCCGAGCGACGGTTCGCGCAGGGCGACGACGGTTTTCTTGCCCTGCAGGTGGAGCGCGTCGGCAAGTCCGACGCTCGTTGTCGTCTTTCCTTCGCCCGCAGGGGTCGGATTGATCGCCGTGACGAGGACCAGCTTGCCGTTTTTCCCCGTTGCACCCGCAAGTGCGGCGGGGGTCAGCTTTGCCTTGTACCTGCCATACGGTTCTATGTGTTCCTCGGCGATGCCGAGCGTCTTTGCAATCTCCGCGATGGGGCGCAGGTGCGCCGCACGCGCGATCTCTACATCGGATTTCATCGGTGTCACTCTCCTCCCGCTTCCGTCTGTGCCTTTGCTGCCTGTACGACGTTCTCCATCAGCATTGCAACCGTCAACAGTCCCACACCGCCGGGTACGGGCGTAATCGCCCCCGCAACCTCGGACACGGCTGCAAAGTCCACGTCGCCGACGAGTTTCTTCGGTGCAATGCGGTTGATGCCGACGTCGATCACCGTCGCGCCGGGCTTCACCATATCCGCCGTGACAAAATGCGGTTGCCCGACTGCCGCGACGAGGATGTCCGCCTCACGCGTGATTGCGGCGAGGTTTTCCGTCCGCGAGTGACAGAGCGTAACGGTCGCGTGCCGCTCAAGGAGCAGCATCGCCATCGGCTTTCCGACGATATTGCTGCGCCCGATGATGACCGCGTGTGCGCCCTCCATCCGTATTCCCGCATATTCGAGCATACGGATGCAGCCCGCCGGCGTACAGGGGCGCAGCCCCGGTGTGCCGAGAAAGAGGTGTCCGACGCTCACGGGATGGAAGCCATCCACATCCTTGCGCGGATCGATGCGGCTCAGCACCTCCTCCGAGCTCTCCGAAAGAGGCTTTGGCAGCGGCAGCTGCACGAGGATGCCGTGCACCGCAGCATCCACATTCAGCGCGTCGATGCGCGCAAGCAACTCCTCCCGCGTCGTCTCTGCGGGCAGGGCGATGTGATCCGAGAGAATGTCCAGCTCCGCGCAAGTCTTCTGCTTGTTGCGGACATAGACCTCCGATGCGGGATCGTTACCCACGATGATGACGGCAAGGCGCGGATGGACACCGCGCTCACGCAGGGCGATTGCGCCGTGCTCGGCACTCGCCTTGATGCGCGCAGCAAATTCTTTCCCGTATAAAATGCGTGCCATATGCTCTCCTTTCAGAAACGCTTTTCCTTATACCAGATAGCTGATCCACGTAAAAACAAAAATCGCAATCGACACAATCCCGTTCCTCATAAAATACATCTGCGTGACGCGCGAGAAATCCGTCGGGCTCGCAATGTGGTGCTGATAGACGAGCGTTCCTGCCGCAATGCCGACCCCGATGTAATACGGAAATGCAAGGTGCATGATCGCGCCGAGCAGGAGGAATAGAAGGATGGAGAATACATGCATGGCGCGCGCAAGTTGAAATGCCCCATGCGCTCCGAAGGTGACCGCGAGGGAGTGGAGTCCCTGACTGCGGTCGAACTCCTCATCCTGCGCGCCGTACATCGCGTCGAACGCCGCAATCCAGAGCGCAACTGCAATGAAGAGGAGAAGCATGGGCAGCTCGATTTTCCCGCTGATTGCAACCCAGCCGCCCGCCGGCGCCATGCCGATGGCAACGCCGAGGAAGAGGTGCACCCATCCCGTCACGCGCTTCATGTACGGATAGATGAGAAAGGGCACGGCGGCAAACGGCAGGAGGCGGATGCAGACGGGGTTCAGCTGCAAGACCGCAAATACAAGCACAAGGAGGCACACGCCTATAAAGACGAGCGCCTCCTTCTTTGTCACACGCCCCTGCACCATCGCGCGGTAGGCGAGGCGGGGCTGCTGCACATCGTATTTCAGATCGGCGAGATTGTCGAGGGCGAGCGCCGCCGAGCGCGCCGCCGTGATGGCGAGCACGATCCAGCCGAGGTCGCCGAGCGGGGGATTGCCCCCTGCCGCGAGCAGCGCCCCCATCAGGGCAAACGGCAGGGAAAACACCGTATGGTGAAAGGCGGTATTGTTCATGTGCGCCCGCAGGCGCTCCATCCACCAGCTCAATCCAGACCGAACTCCTTCCACCGCGCGTCAACGCGCTTTACAATCTCCTCGGACATCGCGATCTCATCGGGCCACTCACGCGCATGACCTTCCTCCGGCCAGGTTTTGGTCGCGTCGATGCCGAGCTTCGAGCCCCACTTTGCCATCGGTGAGGAGTGGTCGAGCACGTCGAGGGGACCCTGCACGATTTCGAGGTCGTATTTCGCGTCGATATTGTTGAAGACGCGCCACCAGACTTCCTTCATGTCCTGCACGTTGACGTGCGCGTCCACGACAATGATCATCTTCACGTTCATCATCTGTCCCATGCCCCAGAGCGCGTGCATGACCTTGCGCGCGTGCA
>CAUVMF010000130.1:0-3295 GCA_963552975.1 uncultured Selenomonas sp. | reverse complement strand
CGATGAGCCCGATGCTCTCCATGTGGGGCATGCCCTATGCGGCGGGCTTCAAGGCGGTGTTCTGGGGCGCGGAGAATGCGCTGACGTTCGCGCTCGTGCAGTTCGTTCTCATCATCCCCATCATGTATGTCAATCGCCCATACTACGTCAACGGCTTCCGTAACCTCCTCCACGGCGCGCCGAATATGGACTCGCTCGTCGGCATCGGCTCGATGGCGTCCGCGCTGTTCGGCGTGTTCGCGATGCTGCGCATGAGCTGGGGGCTCGGGCACGGCGATCTCGCGCTCACAGCGGAGTACAGCACGAATCTCTACTTCGAGTCGGCGGGCATGATCGTCACGCTCATCACGGTCGGCAAATATCTCGAAGCGCGTGCAAAGGGGCAGACGACGGGCGCACTCAAAGCGCTCATGCAGCTCGCGCCCACCGAGGCGACCGTCCTGCGTGGCAACGCGGAGGTGACCGTCCCTGTCCATACGATTGCGCTCGGCGAGACGGTCATTGTCCGTCCCGGCGCACGCATCCCCGTGGATGGGCAGGTGACGGAGGGCGCAACGAGCGTCGATGAGTCCGCTGTGACGGGTGAGTCCATGCCGATTGCAAAAACGGAGGGCGATACCGTCACCTCGGGAACGCTGAACGTCGAGGGCACGATCCGCTTCACGGCGACGCGCGTCGGCGAGGACACGACGATCCGTCAGCTCATCCGCCTTGTCGATGAGGCGAGCGGGTCAAAGGCACCGATTGCGCGCCTTGCCGACCGCGTGAGCGCGGTCTTCGTCCCCGTCGTGATTGCACTCGCCCTCGCGGCGGGCGGCGTCTGGCTGCTGATGGGCGCGAGCGTTGAGTTCGCATTTTCCATCACCATCTCCATCCTCGTCATCTCCTGCCCCTGCGCACTCGGGCTTGCGACCCCCGTTGCCATCATGGTCGGCACGGGGCGCGGCGCGGCGCACGGCATCCTCATCAAGTCGGGCGAGGCACTCGAGACGGCGGGCAACATTGACACTGTCCTGATGGACAAGACGGGCACGCTCACCGAGGGTCGCCCGCAGCTCGTCAGTATCCGTCCCGTCGGAATGGATGCCGACGAGCTCATCGCACTTGCAGCCGCGCTTGAGCAGGGCAGCGAGCACCCGATTGCAGCAGCGATTACGGGCTATGCTGCGGAAAAGGGGCTGACCGTCCCCGCCGCTGCGGATTTCGCGGCGGTGTTCGGGCGGGGTGTGCGTGCGCGTGTGGCGGGCGTGGACTGTGCGGCGGGCAATGCGGCACTCCTCGCAGAGCTTGGCATCCCGCTCGCGGACGCGGTTGAGACGGCGCGTGCGGAGATGAGTGAACGCGGTGAGACGGCTCTCATCGTTGTACGCGCGGGGCGCATCGTCGGTCTCCTCGGTGTGCGCGATGCGGAGAAGCCGACGAGTGCGGCGGCGGTCGCACAGATGAAGGCGATGAACCTCATGCCCGTCATGCTGACAGGGGACGATGAACGCACGGCGCGGGCGATTGCCGCGCGGCTTGGCATCACGGAGGTCATTGCGGGGGTACTCCCCGCCGACAAGCGTGCCCATGTCGAGCGTCTGCAATCCGAGGGGCACCGCGTCTGCATGGTCGGTGACGGTGTGAACGATGCGCCCGCGCTTGTGGCGGCGGATCTCGGCATCGCCATCGGCGCGGGCACGGATGTCGCCATCGACAGCGCAGACGCCGTGCTCGTGCGGAGCGACCTCCTCGATGCTGTGAGCGCGATCCGTCTGTCGCGCAGCGTCATGACCAACATCAAGCAGAACCTCTTTTGGGCGTTCTTCTACAATGTCATCGGCATCCCGCTCGCGGCGGGCGTGCTCTACCCCGCCTTTGGCATCAAGCTCTCACCCATGATCGGCGCGGCGGCGATGAGCCTGTCGAGCGTCTGCGTCGTACTGAACGCGCTGCGCCTGCGCCTTTTTGCCATCGAACACGCACCTGCGGCGGAGACGGCGCACACGCGCCATGAGGTCACGGTAAGCCCCATCACCTTCGCGGTGGATGACATACATGAAGAAACGGCGGATACTGCCGCCGCACAGGGAAAGGAAGATTTTACCATGGAAAAGACCATCAACGTCAAGGGCATGACCTGCCCGCACTGCGTCAAGCACGTCACGAAGGCGCTCTCGGGGATGGAGGGCGTCTCCAATGTCGCCGTCGACCTCGAAGCGGGCACGGCGACCTTCACCGCCGTCCGTGACATCCCCGACACGGAGCTTGCCGCCGTCCTCGACGACGCGGGCTATGAGATGGGCTGAGACGAACTGCAAGCAAAGAGGTCATGCGGGAGAACATCCTGCATGACCTCTGTTATTTTATAATTTCTTCGATATCCCGACCTCCGTAAAAGATACGGACAATCGTGACCGTCTGCGTCTTTTCATCCACACAGTAGAAGATAACATAATGGTCGACGGAGACTTTGCGCATCCCTGCCGAGTTCCACGGCTCCCAGTCAACCGCCGCGTATCTGTACGGCAGTGTATCGAGCGCACGCACTGCGGAGCGAATGCGCGCTGTTTGATTTTCTGCCGTCTCCGGCAATGTAGTGATAAATCGCGCGTAAGTCCTCATATGCTGCAGGGGAATACTGAACGAGATAACGGCTCATCTGTCGAAATCCCGGGCGAGCGCCGCATCCACCTCATCCGGCGTCATTCCGCCGCTATGCAGTGAGTCCATCCCCTTTGCAAGTTCGGCAGAGATCTCCGCCCTGCTCAGCCCACCAATGGCGACGGGCTGATGCGGGCGCGGCGCGGTATGCCATGCAGATTCCATGATGTCGTAGGAAATGGCTGCGTTTGACATATCATCACCATCCGTTCATTTCTGTTTCCATTGTAGCAGTTTTGGTCATCACTGACAAGCCGTCTAAAGTATACCTCACACATCCGATTTACAAAATGACAGATTTATTCTACAATAAGAAAATCAATCTGTGAGGTGACGATGATGGAGGAAAAATTTGGCGCGTCGCGACGCTCGGTGTTCATGGCGGGCATACATGACGGCGTGCCGATTGCGCTCGGCTATTTCGTCGTGGCGTTCACGCTCGGCATTCTCGCGAAGACGGCGGGGCTGACCCCGTGGCAGGGCTTCGTGACGAGTGCAGTCAACATTGCCTCGGCGGGTGAGTACGCGGGCTTTACCGTGATTGCTGCACAGGCACCCTACCTTGAGATCGCCGTGCTGACGCTCGTCGCAAATGCGCGCTACTTCCTCATGGCGGCGGCACTGACGCAGCGGTTCGCACCCGAGACATCGC
>CAUVMF010000129.1:0-3305 GCA_963552975.1 uncultured Selenomonas sp. | reverse complement strand
ACAAGGAGGAGGCATAAGGCATGAAGTACGCATTATTTCCCGGCTGTGTCCTCGATGGAGCAGCAGCCGAAGCATATACCTCGCTCAAGAAATTCTGTGAAAGGTTGGGCATTGGAATCGAGGAGATTCCGAACTGGACGTGCTGCGGTGCCTCGCACGCACAGGGCGTGAACGATCTCGCCGCGCTCGCCGTCAACGCACGCAACATCTCCATCGCCGAGCACATGGGGCTGCCCATCCTGACCGTCTGCAACACCTGTACACTCCAGCTGCGCACAGCGAAGCACCGCCTCGATCAAGATGCGGCGCTCAAGGAGAAGGTCAACGCCATTCTCAAGGAGGCGGGACATCCATACGAGTATCAGGGAACGAGTGAGATCACGCATTTCCTCTGGGTGCTCGACGAACATCCGGAAGTCTTGGACGGCAAGACTACGAATGCGCTGAAGGGCACGCAGGTCGCCTGCTACTATGGCTGCCACATTCTGCGTCCCGCCCCCGTCATGAATTACGAGAGCGGCGATTATCCCGAGTCGTTTGAACGCCTTGTACGCCGCCTCGGCGCGGATCCTGTCTGGTTCGATGCGGGGCGCAAGTGCTGCGGCTTCCATGCGCAGTTCACAGCGGAGCGCGACGTGCTGACCGCTACGGGGCAGATTGCCGCGAGCGCTGACCGCGCCGGAGCAAACCTGATCGCAACCCCCTGTCCCCTCTGTCAGATGCAGCTCGATATGTACGGTCCGGAGGGACGTGAGGCGGTGCACTCGCAGACCGAGATGCCCGTCCTCCACCTGCAGCAGCTCGTCGGACTCGCACTTGGTATGACAAAGGACGAGGTAGGATTCAATCGACACGTTTCTGCACGTGAAAAGTTGAAAGTCGGAGGTTAAAGAAAGCACTGAGCCTTTCAGCGTCATCATTTTGACGCATCTTTTCCCGAACCGTACCCTAGGGAAGCACTGATAAATTCAGCCGCGCCATCTTGACGCATCTTTTTTGCCCGCACTGTGCCCTCGATCCTCCACATAGCCTTTGCTATGCGTCCGGTTTGCCTCCTTGTTCGGACGAAAAAATCTACGCCAATCTGACGGACTTTATTTTATCAGTGATTTCTAAAATATTTTTGAGAGGCTGCCCGTATTTTCTCCTTCCGTATATGGGTCGGATACTGTCAAAAAACTGTATCTTTCGACGCATAACAAGGGAAAATACAGGTAGTTTCTCATTTTATTTGCCTATAATTACAATTTAACGAAATCATATAGAGGAAATTGTCTATTATAATAGAATATATCTAATGAATTCACTCTTATAAATTTGCTTCAATAGATAAAATTGTCTTGCTATTTTATCTATTTTGAGGTACACTGGAAAAAAGGATGGACGGCTCATTGACCGCAGATATATGGGCATTGTCAACTTCATCTGCGTAAAGGGAGTGAATATCATGTTTCTGGAGGAGCGCCAAGAGCTCATCGTCCGCATGGTGGAGCGTGACGGTAAGGTCAAAGTCAAAGAGCTCAGCGCCAAATTCAAGGTCACCGAGGACTGTATCCGCAAGGATCTGGGATCACTCGAACGGCAGGGACGCCTGAAGCGCACCTATGGTGGCGCCGTGAAACTGACGCAGAGTGTTCACATGATCGAGGTCAGCCGTCATCGTCACATGGATGTCGAGGCGAAGCGCCGCATTGCGCAGGCTGCCGTCTCCCTCATCCAGGACAAAGACATGGTCTTTCTTGACGTATCGACGAGCAACCTCGCGATTGCGGAACTCCTCATGAAGAGTGACCGCGATCTGACGGTTGTGACGAACATGGTCGATGTGCTCGGCGTGCTTGCACGCAATCCGCGCATCGAGCTGATCTTCGCCGGCGGGCAGATCAACCGCGGACGCGACGGATTCTGGGGCGGCATGACGCAGGACTTCATCAGCAGGCTCAAGCCCGACATCGCCTTCGTCGGTGCGGTCGGTGTGGATGTCAAGGGCAACAGTGTGTCCACCTATGACATCGACGACGGGCTGAACAAGGCACGGATCATCGCGCGCAGCAAACGCGCCTATGTACTCGCGGAGGCGCGCAAGCTCTCGACGGACGGCAACTATGACTATGCACCGCTCAATGCACTCGCAGGGCTCGTGACGGATACGGAGCCGCCTTCGGACATCCGGGCGGCGGCGGCAGAGCTCGGTGTGGACATCGTACTGCCGTAAGGCTTGTAGTTTGTAGTATTGGAACAAAAAACGAGACGGTCACTTGCCGTCTCGTTTTTCTTATGCGAAAATACAGGGAAAGGAGGAATGGTATGGAGAATCTGCTCGAACACTGTACGCTCTGCCCGCGCCGCTGCGGCGTGAATCGGCGTGCAGGAGCGCGCGGCTTCTGCGGCGCAGGGGCAGCTGTACGCGTTGCGCGTGCGATGCTGCACACATGGGAAGAGCCCTGCCTCGTCGGTAGGCATGGCGCGGGCGCGGTATTCTTCGCGCACTGCACGCTGCGCTGCGTCTACTGCCAAAATCATGAAATCAGCCATGATGGCAAAGGCACGGAGATGGACGAGGAAGAACTTGCCGCGTGCTTTCTCTCACTCGAGCGTGAGGGCGCGGCAACGCTCGATCTCGTGACGCCGACGCACTACACGCCGCAGATTCTCTCTGCACTCACACTTGCACGCGCATGCGGACTGACGCTCCCCGTGGTCTGGAATACGAGCGGCTATGAGACGGTGGAGAATATTACGCGCCTTATGGGCGTGGTGGACATCTATCTGCCCGATCTGAAGTACGATACGGAAGAGAGCGGACGGCTCTACTCCGCCGCGCCGAACTATGCCGCAGCAGCATGGAATGCCCTTGCGGCAATGGTCACGCAGGTCGGTAGCGTGCGGTTCACGTCCGACGGGCAGCTGCTGCGCGGCGTGCTCGTGCGCCATCTCGTGCTGCCGGGGCATCGCCACGAGAGCATCGCCCTTGTGCAGCGGCTGTGGGCGGAGTTCGGCGATGCGATTCAGCTGAGCCTCATGCGCCAGTATACGCCGCTCTACCGCGCCGCCGAGTTCCCGCCGCTGCACCGCCGCCTCACGACGTTCGAGTATGAGAGTGTGGTCGCGGCGGCACAAGACCTCGGGATGGAGCGCGTCTATGTGCAAGGCGCGGAGGCGGTGGGGGCGCAGTATGTGCCGGACTTTGAGTGATTTATTATTTGAATGGAGCGGAGCAAGTCCCTCGCAGAATCGTCGTTACGCAAGTGGTCGGGCACTTATCTGCCTAAATACCTGCGGATTCCAAACGCGCTTCGCTTGAA
>CAUVMF010000128.1:0-3306 GCA_963552975.1 uncultured Selenomonas sp. | reverse complement strand
CGGTGACGGGACGCTCGGGCAGCGGCAAGAGCACGCTGCTCCATATCCTCGGTGGACTGATGAAGCCCGTGACGGGACGCGTCCTGCTCGATGAAACGGACATCTACGCACTGGGCGAGGCGGAGCGCGACGCGCTGCGTCGCTGTCACATCGGCATCGCTCCGCAGCGTCTGATGTCGCTCGCCGCGCTCACGGTGCGCGAGAACATCCTGCTGCCCGCACTGCTTGCGGGCGAGGCAGAAAAATTTGCCCCGCGCGCGGATGAACTGATGGAACACCTCGGCATCCGTAAGCTGGCATCGGTTGCTCCGTCCGAACTCTCGGGCGGGGAGCTCAGGCGCATGACCATCGCACGCGCACTCGTGATGCAGCCGGGCATCCTCCTCGCGGACGAGCCGACGGGCGATCTCGACGAGGAGAATACGAGGAGCGTCCTCCGTCTCCTGCGTGAGGTCGCCGATGCCGGCACAGCCGTTCTCCTCGTGACGCACGAGCAGGAGGCGCGGGACTACGCCGATGTTTCCTATCAGATGGCGGCGGGAAAATTGGAACAAGTGAAGCAGTAAGCACTTCATTTTTTCACAGATTTATCGTATAATAGTGAAAAGGAGGGATCGTGATGAAGCGATGTGACTGCAATCCGATGAATGACTACTTGTTCAAATTTATCTTTGGTCGGGAAGAGCGCAAGCGCATTACCCTCAGTTTTCTCAATGCTGTGTTGAATCTCGAAGGAGAGGATGAACTCTGCGACATTAGCTTTGTTGACCGCGAACTCGATCCGCTCTTTGAGGATGATAAACTCTCGCGGCTGGATCTCTTTGGCATTGCGAACGACGGCAGTCGTATCAACATCGAAGTCCAGCTTGTGAATTTGCAGAATATGGAAAAGCGGACGCTGTATTACTGGGCAAAGATGTATCAGTCGATTCATAGAGGCGATGATTACAAGGAACTCAACCGTGCCATTACGATCAATCTGCTGAATTTCTCCCTGCTTCCGCAGAAACAGGCACATACGATGTACGGGCTTTATGACCTTCCAAGTGGGCATCGTCTGACGGAGGACATCGAGATTCATTTCCTAGAGATTCCAAACTTCGAGGTGAAGTCCGTCCGAGAGATGAAACGGCTTGAGCGATGGCTTGCATACTTTTCAAACAAGTTGAATGAAACGGAAACGGAGGAGTTGGCGATGAGCGAGGCGGCGATTCAGGAAGCGATGAAGGCGGAACACGTCTTTATGCAGGATGAGATTGAACGCTGGCAGTATGAGCAGCGCGAAAAGGCGATGCGCGACTACATCAGCGGTATGCGCGCATGGCGAAGAGAAGGCTTAAAGCAAGGGATTGAGCAGGGAATCAAGCAAGGGATCGAGCAAGGCGTTATGCAGGCATCATTGCAAAACATCAAAAACCTCATGGAGAATATGAATCTCTCGGCCTCACAGGCAATGGAGGTTCTTCAGATTCCTGCATCGGAGCGAGAGAAATATACGAACTTGCTGCATTCCTGATGGTATGACAACATAAGAAAATCCCGAACGGCGACGTTTTGTCACGGTTCGGGATTTTTGCTTCTCAGTCTCTCAGCAGCATCAGTTCGTCGACAGGGAAGGTAAAGTATAATGTGTCGCCGATGCCGGCTTCGTGTGCATGCCACGTCGCTTTGTCAATTTCCCAGCGGATGGGCGTCGCTCCATCTGCAAAGCGCAGCATGACGATGTAGGTAAAGGTGCTCTCGATGATCTCGGCGATGCGTGCAGGGTGTGCATCCGCATCGTTCTCCGATGCAAGCACAAGATAGTGTGCGCGGACGGCGATATGCTGCACATCCGTCATGCTGTCCGCGACGCGGAGCGTGATGCCCCAGTCGGTCGCCGCAACGTGCGTGTCGTCCACGCGGCGGGCGGCAGAGATGTTCTTGCAGCCCGTGAGCGTGGTCGCGGCACGCGTGCCCGGATTCCGAAAGAGTTCGTGCTTGTCCATCGGCGTCGTAAGCTGCCCGCGATCGACGGTTGCAATCTCCTGCGCGATGCGGAATGCCTCGTCGCGGTCATGCGTGACGAGGATTGCTGAGATGTCCTGCATGGAGAGGATCTCGCGCAGGGCAATCTCGATCTGCCACTTTAGGTGCGTATCGAGCGCGGAGAGCGGCTCGTCAAGGAGCAGCACGTCCGCACCGCGCGCGAGGATGCGTGCAAAGGCGACGCGCTGCTGCTGTCCGCCCGAGAGATTCGCCGGATAGGCGCTTTCGAGACCTTCGAGTGAGAAGCGTGCGACGTTCTCTTTGAAGATACGCTCCTTTTCCTCACGCGTGCCGTCCAGCGCAAAGATGATGTTCTCGCGTACGGTCATGTTCGGAAAGAGGGCGTAGTTTTGAAAGAGGTAACCGACATTCCGCGCCTGCGGCGGGAGGTTGATTCCCTTCGCGCTGTCGTAGAGTGTCCGCCCGTTCAGCACGATCTGTCCGCGATCGGGGCGTTCGAGACCCGCAATGCACTTGAGCGTCATGCTCTTGCCGCTGCCCGATGCGCCGAGGAGCGCGAGCGTTGTGTCTGTCAGCGTAAAGTTTGCCGCAAGTGTGAAGTCGCGCAGGCGCTTTTCGATGTTGACGATGAGCTTCATTCACGCACCTCCCGTTTGAGGTACAGGTTCATCGCCCCGATAAAGAAGAGCGAGAACAGGGAGATGATGATCGCCCAGCGGAACGCAAGGTCGTAGTCGTTCGCCTGCACCGCCGCATAGATGGCGGTGGACATGGTCTGCGTACGCCCCGGAATATTGCCCGCGAACATGATGGTCGCGCCGAACTCGCCGAGCGCACGGGCGAACGAGAGGACAAGCCCCGCGAGGATGCCGTGGCGTGCATTCGGCAGCACAATGCGCCAGAAGATGCGCCAGTTGCTGACGCTGAGTGTCTGCGCCGCATGGATCATGTTCCGATCAATCGCCTCAAACGCGCCGCGTGCCGTGCGGTACATGAGCGGGAGACTCACAATGACCGCCGCGATGACCGCCGCACGCCATGTAAAGACGAGCGGCAGGTCGATCTCGAGCAGGAGACTGCCGATCGTGCTGCGCTTTCCGAGAAAGAGCAGAAGGAAGAAGCCAACGACGGTCGGCGGCAGGACGAGCGGCAGGGTAATCACGGCGTCGGCGATCGTGCCCGCGAGGCGGCTGCGGATCTGCAGCACGGCGTAAGCGAGTGCGATGCCGACGAAGAACGTAATCACCGTCGCCAGTCCCGCAACCTCAAGCGAGATGATGAGCGGGGATAGCGTTTCGTCCGTCATTATTTCACTTT
>CAUVMF010000127.1:0-3390 GCA_963552975.1 uncultured Selenomonas sp. | reverse complement strand
TCAATGCGGTACACAAGAAGCCAATCCGGCTGGATATGGCACTCACGATAGCCAGTGTAAGGAATCACTGATAAAATGAAGTCTGTCAGATTGGTGCAGATTTTTTGTCCTATCAAGGAGACAAACCGGACGCATAGCAAAGGCTATGTGGAGGATTTGTCGACACAGAGAGGGCGAAAAAGATACGCCAAGATGGCAGTGCTGAATTTATCAGTGCTTCCGTAATTCCCTGTGAGCGCATGATCTCGGTATTTCGGTGCAAGAGTTTTCCCCAAAGAAAGTGCGTCTACAACGTTCTCCAACTGCTCCATCGGCAGTCCACGTTTCGCGGCACGCTTCAAATCCTTGCGGAAGCGTGCCGTCGGAATGATACGGTACATTAGGACAAAATATCCTCCATCATCTCGCGCGCGTTCGTATATGCCCGATGCTCCTCCGGGTGTCTGCGGATGTCCTCCGCATCACGGATTGCCTCATGAAGTGCAGGGCTTGTCGTGTACAGCTCAAACGGCAGCTTCCCTTGATGAATGATCTGTCGCGCCATCGCATTCACGGCAGTGGACATATTCAGCCCCATGCTGGCGAGCGCCGCATCCACCTGTGCCTTTAGTCCGGTGTCCATGCGAACCCGTACCATCGTCGTCGACATAAAACCGCCTCCCTTCTTGACAAAAGTATAGCACAAGAAAAGAAAAGGCACAACATAGCCACAACGTCGCTACACTTTCCTATGTTATTTTTCACAACAATCATCATACAATATGCTATAATAGAGACACTTTCTCAGACACAAAAAGGAGCAGCTATGTCGCCAAAGGAATACCTCGCCGTCATTCACTGTATTGCAGGTCTCAAGGAGCGCACGCGACACGCGTGGATGAAGTCGGGGCGGCAGGAGAGCGTCGCCGAGCACAGCTGGCGGATGGCGCTGATGGCGTACTTCCTGCGCGACGCATTCCCCACCGCCGATCTCACGCGCGTCCTCCTCATGGCGCTCCTGCACGATGTGGGCGAGGTCTTTACGGGCGACATCCCAACCTTTGAGAAAACGGATGCCGACCGCGCACGCGAGCATCGTCTACGCGACGAGTGGATTGAAGCCCTCCCGCTCCCCTATGCGGCTGAGGTGCGCGCCCTCTTTTCTGAGATGGATGCGTGCGAGACAGAGGAGGCACGGCTCGTGAAGGCACTCGACCGCATGGAGGCAGTCATCACGCACAACGAGGGCGATCCAACGACGTGGCTCCCGCTCGAATATGATCTCCAGCGCACCTATGGCGTAGAGGAATCCGCGTTTTCGCCCGCGCTCAGGGCACTGCGCGCAGAGGTAAACAACGAAGTGGATGCTGTCATTGCAGCTCTTGCAAAGGAGAAAACGATATGAAAACGAACTATGGCAACTGGATTTCCACGCCGATGATGAAGACACTCGTCGCCATCGCCGCCGTGCTCTATGTGCTCACGGTGCTCTATGCGGTCATCTATGACCGCGTGACCGCGCCCTTCTTCATCCTCGCAATTCTCGCCGGCGTCGCGACCATTGTCGTCCTCTATATGTACTACTGCCGCCGCGTGTTCGATTTCGAGGGCGGCGGACTCATGCGGCGCATCCACGCCTATCTGCTCGATCAGCTGCCGTGGGACGGGCTCGGCAGGGCACTCGATGTCGGCTGTGGCTCGGGCGCGCTCACGATTGCAACGGCAAAGCGCTTCCCGCTCGCCGAGGTACAGGGCATCGACTACTGGCCGCCGATGTGGAACTACGGACAGGCACAGTGTGAGTCGAACGCCGCCGCCGAGGGCGTTGCGGAGCGCTGCGCATTCCAGCACGGGGACGCGGCAAAGCTCGACTTCCCCGACAATCACTTCGACGCCGTTGTCAGCAATTTCGTCTTCCACGAGGTACGCACGCAGAAGGACAAATTCCAGCTCGTCGAGGAGGCATTGCGCGTGCTGAAAAAGGGTGGTGCATTCGCCCTGCACGACACCTTCGGCAACAGAGATATGTACGGCGATATGGACGTATTCGTCGCCTACCTCAAGGAGCAAGGCATCGCGGATGTCTCCTATATCCCGAACACCGAGCGCAATATCGAGATGCCGCCCGCCGTGCGCTTTATGCTGCGCGGTGTCGGTATGCTCTACGGTACAAAGTAACGAAAGGAAAATGCCCGTGTTCTTCAAGTCCATTCCCGCCGCCCTCGCCGCAGCCGCCCTCCTTGCTGCACCTGCATACACGGCGGCAGCAGAGACAACTGCCGCCATCCCGCGCCCCGCATTCCCCTCCTCCATCCCGCAGGGCATGAGCGTGGACGCAAAACTTGCCGCAGGACTGCAATTCGCTCTCCCCGCCGCCAATCCCGACATCCTCCGCATGCCCCTGCCCGATCCGACAGAGGTCACGATCGCGGGCGAAGCGGCGGCGACCGAGGAGCAGATGCTTGCCTATCTCCTCAGGCGCAACCCGCAGCCGAAGCTCACGGGCACGCCCGAGGAACTCGTGCGCGCATACTACGAGGAAGCGGAGCACGAGGGCGTGCGCGCCGATGTCGCACTTGCACAGGCGTTCAAGGAGACGGGCTTCTTTGCCTACGGCGGTGACGTGGACTGGAAGCAGAACAATTTCTGCGGGCTCGGCGCAACGGGGAACGGAGTGAAGGGACTTTCCTTCCCCGACATCCGCACAGGTGCACGCGCCCACATTCAGCACCTCCTCGCATACAGCCGTACGGAGCGTCCACGTGTCGCCATCGTTGACCCGCGCTATGACCTCATCCGCACGAACCGCCCCGACATCTATGGACAGCTCACACGCTGGACGCAGCTCAACGGTGTCTGGGCAGTCCCCGGCAAGAACTACGGACAGGAGCTCCTCATGATCCGCGACGCCGCGCACGCTCCCGACGGCTCTGATGCCGCCCTGCGCGCCGCGAACGCACACATCATGCAGGCGGCGGATGCGGACGGCTACATCTATCGCGGGCTCGTCTACCTGCACCGCAGCGCCTACGATGAGGCGCTTGCCGACTTTACCGCCGCGCAGAAGCGCAACACGAAGCGCAGCGAGCCCTACCTCGGCATCGCACTCGCCCATACGGGCGCAGGAAACATCAAAGAAGCGCGCCGCGCCTACGAGGTCTATCTGAAGACCAGTCCCGACGATGCCGCCGCCCTCCACAACTACGGACTTATGCTCCTCGCGGAGAACAACGCCGCAAAGGCAGTCACGCCCCTGCGCGACGCCATCCGTCGCGCCCCACAGAACGCGGACAGCTACAGCGCCCTCGCCGTTGCGCTCATCCACACGAAGGACTATGAGGGCGCGTGGAGCACCCTCGCCGACGGTGCCGCCATCGCCCCCGCGAACACAGACATCCTCATCAACCAGAT
>CAUVMF010000126.1:0-3429 GCA_963552975.1 uncultured Selenomonas sp. | reverse complement strand
GGAGTATGCGCTCCTTGGGGAAACATTGCTCATCTTTTCAGTTCTCGTTTTGCCCTTCTATTAGGGCGCGCTCTGAGGGTGGAAGCTCAGAGCGATTTTTTTTACAAGGAATGCAGTTCCGTGTATGATGCCGGAGCAGCATCCGTGCGATGTCTTCATGCGTTGTCTGGAGTTTGTGCGGATTGTCGCAGAAAGCATCTGCTTCCTGCACAGAATTGCTTTTCATATGTCAGACCATTTAGGATCTGACAGATCCTTCCCGCAATATATAAAGGAGGACGTACTATGCCGGAAGAAAAAGAACGGTCGAGTGACGAGGAGCTGCAGCAGCTCCTAAAGAAATCGGCGGAGGTCGAGGACTTCCCCGAAGTTTCGCTCGACGAATTTACGCCGCCGACGGATGAGGAGTGGAAAGCCGCGTGCGAGGCGCTCCTCAAGGGAGCCCCGTTTGACAAGGTCATGTTCACGAAGACCTACGAGGGTATTACCTTCGACCCCATGTATACGAAGAAACACACGGAGGAGATCCTGCCGAAGAGTGTCATGCCCGGCATGGGCGACTATCTGCGCGGTGTCGATGCAGCGGGCTACATCGGGAAACCGTGGGGCATTGCGCAGGCGTGCGATGAGACGCTGCCCTCCGAGAACAACGAGCTCCTGCGCCACGAGAACGACAAGGGCTCGACGATCTACCACATCGTGCTCGATACGGCATCGCGCGCCGGCGTGGATGCGCGCAAGGCGGAGCACGTCGGCGACATCGGCACGAGCGTGACGACGGTCGATGATATGCACACCCTGCTTAGTGGGCTTGATCTCGCGAAATTCCCGCTCTACATCTATGCGGGGGCAAACGCTCTGCCGATCCTCTCGCTTGTGGCGGCAGCACGCCGCGCAGCGGGCGAGGATATGACGAAGGTGCGCGGCATCGTTGGTGCAGACCCGATCGGCGCGCTTGTGGCCGATGGGAAACTCCCCGCATCGCTCGACGCCTACTATGACAGCCTTGCGGCAGCTGCACGCTGGGCGCAGACGAACGCGCCGCATCTGCGCACGGTGTTCGTCCGCAGCGATGTCTACAGCAGCGGCGGCGCAAACGATGTGCAGGAGGTTGCAACCTGCCTTGCAACAGCGACGGCGTACATCCGTGCCCTCTGTGAGCGCGGCCTTACGATCGACGAGGCGGCAGGGCAGATCGCGTTCGGCTTCTCAATGGGCGCGAACTTCTTCCTGCAGATTGCAAAGCTGCGCGCCGTGCGTCCGATCTGGGCGCAGATCGTTAAGGCGTTCGGCGGCAATGCCGAGTCGCAGAAGATGCGCATCCACGCGCGCCCCGCGCTCTTCTTCAAGACGGTCTATGATCCCTACGTCAATATGCTCCGCAACACGACGGAGATCTTCTCGGGCGTTGTGGGCGGCATCGACTCGTTTGAGAGTGCGCCGTTCGACGAGCCCATCCGCAAGGGCGACGAGTTCTCGCGCCGCATTGCACGCAACATCCAGATCATGCTGCAGGAGGAGTTCGGCATGCTGCAGCCGATTGATCCTGCGGGCGGCTCGTGGGCGGTCGAGACGCTGACGCGCCAGATGAAGGAGAAGATCTGGAAGGAGTTCCAGAGCATCGAGGAGCGCGGCGGCGTTATCGAGGCACTGCGCTCCGGCTCGATTCAGGACGGCATTGCGGCGATTCTCGCGGAGCGTTTCAAGAAGTCGGAAATCCGTAAGGACCGCATCGTCGGCAACAATATGTACCCGAACATGACGGAGACGCTGCTTGACCCCCGCGAAGAGGACACGGCGGCACTCAAGGCACAGCGCACGAAGGACATCGAGGCATATCTCTCCGACATCGACACGAAACATCGTGACGAGGCGCTTGCCGCGTTCAAGGCGGACGGTTCCGTGGATCAGGGCATCGAGGCGGCGCTTGCGGGCGCGACCATCGCAGAACTCATGGCGGCGGTCACGGAGGGCAAGGGCGCGGAGTCGCTCACGGCAATCGCACCGCACCGTTGGAGCGAGCGCTTCGAGGCACTCAGGAAGCGCACGGAGGACTACAAGGCGGAAAAGAACGACAACGTCCGTATCTTCCTCGCAAACATGGGGCCCATCCCGCAGCACAAGGCGCGCGCGGACTTTACCACGGGCTTCCTGCAGGTCGGCGCGTTCGAGGTGCTCGGCAACGATGGCTTCAAGACCGTCGAGGAGGCGGCCGAGGCGGCAGGCGCAAGCGGCGCGGATGCGGTCGTCATCTGCTCCACGGATGCGACCTATCCTGAGATCGTGCCTGCCCTTGCGCCGAAGCTCCACGAGGTGCTCCCGAACGCGCGTGTCTTCCTCGCAGGTGCAGCGCCGAAGGATCTCCTCGAGACCTACAACAACGCGGGCATAGACCAGTACATCTCCGTCAAGGCGAACTGCTATGAGATTCTGGAAAGCCTTCAGAAAAAGAAAGGGATGATTGCGTAATGGCAGGCTTTACAAACCCGGATTTCACGGGGATGAGCCTCGGCGAAAGCCCGTCCGCAGACTCCAAGGAGTGGCGCGCCCTCTTCGAGGGGGCGACGGGGCGGTCGTTTGAGGCGCTCACGCACAAGACCATGGAGCGCGTTCCCGTGCGTCCGTACTACGATATTGACGAATACGCGCATATGACACACCTCGACTTTGCGAGCGGCATTCCGCCGTGTCTGCGCGGTCCGTACTCCACGATGTACGTGTTCCGACCGTGGACGGTGCGCCAGTACGCGGGCTTCTCCACGGCGGAGGAGTCGAACGCATTCTACCGCCGCAACCTCGCCGCAGGGCAAAAGGGTCTCTCGATCGCGTTTGACCTCCCAACGCACCGCGGCTATGACGCGGACAACCCGCGCGTTGTCGGCGACGTGGGCAAGGCGGGCGTGTCCGTCTGCTCTATGCTGGACATGAACATTCTGTTCTCCGGCATCCCGCTCGACCAGATGTCCGTCTCCATGACGATGAACGGTGCGGTTCTGCCCGTTCTCGCGTTCTTTATCGTCTCGGGCGAGGAGCAGGGTGTTGACAAGAAGATCATGGCGGGCACGATCCAGAACGACATTCTAAAGGAGTTCATGGTTCGTAACACGTACATCTATCCGCCTGATATGTCCATGCGTATCATCGGCGACATCTTCGAGTACACGACGAAGTATATGCCGAAGTTCAACAGCATCTCCATCTCCGGCTACCACATGCAGGAGGCGGGCGCGCCTGCGGACATCGAGCTCGGCTACACGCTCGCGGACGGCCTTGAGTACATCCGTACGGGCATCAAGGCGGGGCTCGCCGTCGACGACTTTGCAAAGCGCCTTTCGTTCTTCTGGGCAATCGGCAAGAACTACTTCATGGAGATTGCAAAGATGCGCGCGGCACGCGTCCTCTGGGCGAAGATCGTCAAGTCGTTCGACG
>CAUVMF010000125.1:0-3459 GCA_963552975.1 uncultured Selenomonas sp. | reverse complement strand
TGACGATGAGGATTGCCGCTAGATTGTAGAGAAATCTCATGCTCACTCTCCCCGAAACTGGATGTCATAGAGATGCTGATAGAGCCCGCCCTTTGCGAGCAGCTCCTCATGTGTCCCCTGCTCCACGATGCGCCCCGCGTCGATGACATAGATGCGGTCGGCGTGAAAGACCGTCGAGAGGCGGTGCGCAATGACAAAGCTCGTGCGCCCAACCATGAGGTTGTCGAGCGCCGCCTGCACGATCTTCTCGCTCTCCGTATCGAGCGCGGAGGTCGCCTCGTCGAGGATGAGGATGCGCGGGTCTTTCAGAATCGCGCGTGCGATGGCAATGCGCTGACGCTGTCCACCCGAGATGCTCACGCCGCGCTCTCCGATCTGCGTGTCGTAGCCATGCTCGAGTTCCATGATAAAATTATGAGCGTTCGCCGCACGCGCCGCCTCCTCAATCTCCGCATCCGTCGCATCAAGCCGCCCGTAGCGGATGTTCTCGCGAATTGTCGTCGAGAAGAGCATCGTCTCCTGCGGCACAAGTCCGATCTGCCCGCGCAGGGATGCAAGCGTCACGTCACGGATGTCATGCCCGTCCACGGTAATCGCGCCGCTGTCCACCTCGTAGAAACGCGGAATGAGGTTTGCAATCGTCGACTTGCCCGCGCCCGAGGGGCCGACAAAGGCGATCATCTCACCCGGCGCCGCTTCGAGCGAGATGCCGTCAAGCGCAGGACGCCCCTCCTTGTAGGAGAATTTCACGTTATCGAAGCGCACGCGCCCCTCCACGGGCGGGAGCGGCTGCGCATTCGGGCGATCCGTAACGCTCTCCTCGAGATCGACAATCGAAAAGACGCGGTCGACCGCAGCCATTGCCTTTTGGAGGTTGCCGTAGATGCGCGAGAGGCGCTTGACAGGATTTGCGAGGTTGACGGCATAGGTAAGGAACGCAACGAACGCGCCCGCCGTGATATCGCCGTTGACGACCTCATAGCCGCCGAACCAGACGATGAAGGTGACGGCAATCGCCGCGAGGAATTCGACGGTCGGCGTAAGCATGCTCGTCTGTTGGACGTTCTTCATCACCGCGTCGAAATTGCGCTGATTGCTGTGCACGAAGCGGTCGATCTCGTAGTCCTCGCGCACGAAGGATTTCACCACGCGCGTTGCGGAGAAGCTCTCCTGCAGGAGTGCCGTGATCTCGGCAAGGCGCTGCTGAATGACATTGCTCGACTGCTTGATCTTGCGCCCGAAGATTTTCATCGCCTGCCCAACCATCGGAATGACGACGAGGGTCAGGAGCGAGAGCTTCCAGTCGAGGTAGAACATGAGGGCAAGCGAACCGATGAGGATGCAGCCCTCCGTCACCATGTCGATGAGGTTGTCCACAAGTGCCGCTTGGATTGCGCCCACGTCGTTCGTGACGTAGCTCATGATCTCGCCCGTCTGGTGGCGGTCATAGTACGCGAGCGGCATGCGCTGGAATTTGCGGAACATGACCTCGCGGACGTCGATGATGACCTTCTGCCCGATGTAGGAGACGAGGTAGGACTGCCCAAAATAAAAAATCCCGCGCAGGAAAAAGATGACGACGATGCCGATGCAGATGGCGTTGAGGAGCGCCATGTTCTTGTCGGCAAGCACGTCGTCGATCATGTCCTTGATGATCCACGGGACGTAGAGGTTCGCCGCTGAGGCGAGGATGATGCACACGATCGCGAGTCCAAATTTCTTCACGTACGGGCGCATATAGGCAAGCAGTCGCGTATAATTCTTCATAGTTCTCCTGATGGAAAATTTGGCTCTTTATCAGATATTACGGAAAATCTGAAACAACTCCGTGCGATGCTCCTAAGCAAACCTTAGTGGAGCAAGTACGGAGGTTCTCGCAAGTGCAAGAATCTTCTCCGCCACGCGGCGCGCGGCGTGCGGCTCTCCAAGGACGGCAACGACGCGCGCAAGGCACTCCGTCACATAGTCGCGTGCTGCACCGTCCGCGAGGAGCTTCTCCGTCTCCTCGGCGATGCGCGCGGGCTGCACTTCGTTTTGCAGCAATTCCGTCTCAAACGTCTCCCCGAGCAGAATATTCGGCAGTGAGAAACGCGGCACATCGACGAGCAGCCGCCCGACGAGGTAGGAGAGTGCGGACATCCGATAGAGGACGACGGCGGGCAGTCCCATGATCGCCGCCTCCATGACGACCGTCCCCGACGCCGCAATCGCCGCGCGCGCGACGCCCATAAGCGCATAGCGCGCGTCATGGGTGAGCGTGACCTCCACGGAGGAGTGCGCAAGATGCTTCTCGATCTGCGTGACATCCACCCCGCCCGCCACAGGCAGGAAGAACCGCCGCGTGCTGTCCCGTGCAGCAAGGATCTCCGCCGCGCCGAGCATGGACGGGAGCAGACGCTCGATCTCCTCGCGCCGACTGCCCGGCATAAGAAGTACAGGAACATCCCCGTCTGCAATGCCGAAGTGGCGCCGCGCCTCCTCTTCGTCCATCTCCGCACGCACAGTGTCGATGAGCGGATTGCCGACGAAGGAGATGTTTGCGCCCGCCGCCTCGTAGGGTGGAAGCTCGTGCGGAAAGATCGCGACAATCTCATCGGCGAGCGCGGCGCAGGACTTTGCGCGTCCCTTGCGCCACGCCCACGCAGAGGGCGGAATATAAGAAAAAACGGGGATCCCCCGCTCTTTCGCCCGCGCCGCGAGCCGCCAATTAAAATCCGGATAGTCAATGATGACGAGGACATCCGGCCGCTCCTCCTCCATGAGCCGCGTGAGGTCATCGAGGAGGGCGAAGATGCGTCGGAGATTCAAGAGAACCGCCGAGATCCCCATGACGTTGTAGTCCGTATAGTTCTGACGGAGGATGACACCCGCCGCCGCCATCTCCGCCCCACCGAAGCCGATGAGGGAAATGTCGGGGTCGAGTGCGCGCAGCTCACGCGCGAGTGCCGCCCCGTGGAGATCGCCCGAGGTCTCCCCCGCCGAAAGCATGATTTTCAAGTGGGCAAGACCTCCTTCATACTGGAGAGGGTAGACGCGCCCTCTGTCTCGACGTCTATGGTGCATTGTCCCTAAGCGAACCCTAGTGGAGCAAGCGGAACAAAGTGTGCGACCCGCCCCCGACGGATTTCTTTCGTTCAAGCGAAGCGCGTTTGAAATCCGTCGGTATTTAGGCGGATGAGCACACGACCGCTTGCGTAACTAAGCGTTCGCGTGGGATATGCACAATGGATACGAGGAAGGATTACATCGCCGCAATCGTAATGCCGTTTGCCTCGGCGAGCGCAACTGCGCGCTCCTTGTCGATGAAGAGCGTCTTATCCGCCTCAATCACGAGTGCCGCCGCCTTTGCCGCAACGAGCGACTCGATTGTATCAAGTCCGACCGCAGGCACATCAAAGCGGCTGTCCTGCTGCGGCTTTGCCGCCTTTGCAACGACCGCACCGCCGCCCGCAAGCTGAC
>CAUVMF010000124.1:0-3516 GCA_963552975.1 uncultured Selenomonas sp. | reverse complement strand
ATGGGCGGCATCGAGGGCATCAAGGATCTGACCGTCGGCAATATCAATCCAAAACTCTTGAACGGACAGGGGATGCCGCGCCGCAAGCTCATCCTCAATGAGGACGACTATGTCGAGGGCGTGGCGCGCGGTGACCGCATGACGCTCTCGCGCGCGATTACGCTTATCGAGAGCAACAGCAGCAAGCATTTTAAGCTCGCACAGCGCGTATTGCAGCGGCTTTTGCCGAAGACGGGCAACGCACTGCGCATCGGCATCACGGGTGTGCCGGGTGCGGGCAAATCCACGATGATCGAGGCGTTCGGCAATATGCTCTGCGATGCGGGGCATCGCGTCGCCGTCCTCACCGTAGATCCGACCAGCTCCGTGACGAAGGGCTCAATCCTCGGCGACAAGACGCGCATGGGTACGCTCTCGCGCCGTCCCGAGGCGTTCATCCGCCCCTCGCCTGCGGGCGGGACGCTCGGCGGCGTCGCGCGCAAGAGCCGCGAGACCATGCTGCTCTGCGAGGCGGCGGGCTACGATGTCATCATCATCGAGACGGTCGGCGTCGGACAGTCCGAGACCACCGTGCGCTCGATGGTCGACTTCTTCCTGCTCGTTGTCCTCACGGGCGCGGGCGATGAACTGCAGGGCATCAAGAAGGGCATCATGGAGCTCGCCGATGCCATCGTCATCAACAAGGCGGACGGCGACAACCTGATCAAGGCAAAGGTTGCGCGTGGTCAGTACGAGCGCATGATCGAGTTCATTCGTCCCGCGACGCCGGGCTGGGAGACACACGCCTACCTCGCCTCCGCGATCGAAAAGACGGGGCTTGCCGAACTCTGGGAGGTCATCCGTGTATTCCGTAACGTGACAACGGAGAGCGGCATCTGGAAGAAACGCCGCGACGGACAGCTCCTCGACTGGATGAACAGCATGATCGACGAGCATCTACACAACCTCTTCTTTGAGGATGCCATCGTCCGTGGTCGGATGCCCGAGGTAAAGAATGCCGTTCTCTCCGGGGAGATCTCGCCCACGCAGGCGGTCGGCGAACTCCTCAGTGTGTTTGACGTGCGTCAGGCAGCGGGGCGGCAGGTCGATCTCTTTACGAACTGAGGTGACGCTATGACAAAGCGCATCTGCCTCTCGGGCGCGGATATGTACGAGCTTGAGGAGGTATTTACAGGGCGGCGGGGGATTCAGTCCGTCCGCACGGGCTACATCAATGCTGCTCCGAACGCCGCGCATGAGGACGTGGCCACGGGCGCAGCAGGCGGGCGCATGGGCATCGAGATCTGCTACGATCCGAAGAAGATCGACATCTCACAGCTGCTCGACCTGCACTTTGCCGTCGTCACACCCTACAGCATCGACGGGCAGGGCTATGTGCGCGGGGTGATGTATCGCGCAGGTGTATTCTATGAGAGTGCGGAGGACGAGCCGCAGATTCAGCTCTATCTCACATTTCTCGCGGGCAAGGGACGCTGTCCCGCCACGGGCGAGGATATGACGCTCAACGATCCGAACAGCAACGCGGCGGCGCGGCGCGTCCTGCACGCGACGATGGAACGGCTCACCTCGTTCCAGCCCGCTGCGGACGAGCACCAGGGATATTTGAAGCAGCACCCGGAGACCGAGACCTACATCGACCTCGCGCGGCTGCGTGAACTTGTGAAACTTTGAGAAAAAGACCATCGGCGTAACTGCTGATGGTCTTTTTTAGGAATCATAGACGATTTTCATTTTTATCCAAAACGCCGTAAAACCCCTAATTTAGTTATGGGGATATAAGGCGTGTCCGCTGAATTTACGTAAGTATTTGAAGGCGGACAAATACGTTTCAACTCACCTTGTATTAGTTTTCTATAAATGGTATGATACTATCATGGGAGAAATAAAATACCATTCAAGCAACAATATAGTGTACTCATGCAAGTACCATATCGTGTTCTGCCCCAAATACCGCAGGAAGGTGCTGGTCAATGGCGTTGACACCAGACTAAAGGAGCTGATTAAGTCAATCTGCGAAGAAATCCAGGTCGACGTAATCGAAATGGAAATCATGCTGGACCACGTACATCTTCTGCTGGAAGTTCACCCGCAATTCGGTATCCACAAAGCTGTGAAAACCATCAAAGGGAAAACATCCCGTATCTTGAGACAGGAATTTCACCACCTTACAACGAAGCTGCCGAGCCTGTGGACGAACAGCTATTTTTGCTCTACAGTTGGCGGTGCCCCGCTTGACATTGTAAAGCAATATATCGAAAGCCAAAAAACCTCGCAAAGGAAGTGACTGTATGGAATCATATCAGATGGGCTTCAAGTTCAGAATATATCCGAACAAGATGCAGCAGAATCTGATCGACCGAACACTGGGTTGCTGCCGATTCGTGTACAATCATTTTCTCGCGCTTCGGCGTGACGAGTGGATGGCGAACCGCAAGACGCTCGGCTATGTCCAGACCGCCGCTCTGCTTACGGATCTGAAACGATACGAGGAATACCGCTGGCTGAAAGAAGCGGACAGTATGGCACTTCAAGAGGCTCTTCGGAATCTCGATACCGCATACCAGAATTTCTTTCAGAAGCGGGCGAAATATCCGCGCTTCAAGTCGAAGCATAGTCATAGCCAGTCCTACCGAACGCGAAACCAAAGGAATACGGTACGCATCGTTGACGGGAAAATCAAACTCCCGAAAATCGGCGCAGTGAAAATCAAGCTGAGCCGGACGTTCGAGGGCAGGATTCTGAACGCCACCGTGAGCCGCACTGCGTCAGGCAAATACTTCGTTTCGCTCTGCGTGGAACAGGACAGAGAAAAATTGCTTCGATCCAATGATGGCGGGAAAATTGGTCTTGACGTCGGCTTGTTGGCGTTTCTGACGGACAGTAACGGGAATACCGTTGACAATCCTCGTGTGCTAAAACGATTGATGCGCAAGCTCGTCCGCGAACAACGCCGACGCTCAAGGAAGATGCCGAGATCCGTGAACCGGGGCAAAGCCCGTATCCGCGTTGCCCGCGTCCATGAGCGTATCGCCAATATCCGCAAGGACTTCCTGCACAAGCTTTCGACAAGGCTGACCGATGAAAACCAAGTGATCGCCATCGAACGTTTGAGTGTGAAGAACATGATGCGGAATCATCGCCTTGCGCAAGCGATTGCCGACGTAAGCTGGAGCGAATTTTTCCGTCAATTAGAATACAAGGCAAAGCTACGCGAAGGACGGATTCTGAAAGTTGACCCCTTCTATCCGTCCAGCCAGATCTGTTCTCATTGCGGACATCAGAATGCCGAAATCAAGGATCTCGGAATTAGAGAATGGATTTGCCCAGAATGCGGTTCGCATCATGACCGTGATACCAATGCCGCGAAGAACATTCTGCGCAAAGCACTGGAAAACGCGGCATAGACAGATGGAATCTCAACTACCGTCGGACAGACGGGAAGTAACGCTTGGGGAGAACGTGTAAGACGAAGCGGCTACGGTCGCGGCGCAGTGTTCGTCGAACCAAGAATCCCCC
>CAUVMF010000123.1:0-3520 GCA_963552975.1 uncultured Selenomonas sp. | reverse complement strand
CCCCCTGCGGATTTTATTCGTTCAAGCGAAGCGCGTTTGGAATCCGCAGGTATTTCGGCAGATAAGTGTCCGACCGCTTGCGTAACGAGGGTTCTGCGTAGGGCTTGCACCGCTCGAAAATCTGTAATCCATCAAATGAGGTGCTCTATGCCCCGTTCCAGACTCTATGAAATCGCCCGCTTCGTCCTCGTCGGCGGCGCGTGCTTCCTCCTCGACTACGGACTGCTCTACATCCTCACCGAGTACGGCGGTCTCTACTACCTGCTGTCCGCGGGCATCTCCTTCACCGTCTCCGTCTTCGTCAACTATTGGCTCTGCCTCGTCTGCGTCTTTCGCGGCGCAAACGCCCAGACGCGCCGTGCGAAGATGCTCTTTTTCGGATCGAGCATCGCGGGACTCGGACTCAACCAGCTCCTCATGTGGATCCTCGTCGACTTCATCCACATCTACTACATGATTGCCAAGCTCATCGCCGCCGGCATCGTCATGGTGTGGAACTACATCCTCAAACGCCGTGCCGTACTCGGTCACTGACCTCCATTCTAACAAGATCATACACAGCCTGCAAGAGTCCAGCCTCCCGCCACAAATGGGAGGTTTTTCAAGTGCAGTTTTCTCCCCGTACAATGCAGGATTTTCCGCCCATAACAGAGAAATAACTCTGTGATAGATTTTATCAATCATTGAGATAAATTCTATGTATTATCGGAGGGGAGACGAAAGCTATGGCAATGGAAATCTCACGCCGCACCTTTATCAAGGGTACGGCGGCAGCGGGCGTTGTGCTCATGTCCGGCGCCTACCTCGGCTGTGGGAACCAAAACATTCCCGCGCAGGTCAGGCGCGGTGACGTGACCTACGATGTGCTCATCATCGGCAGCGGGGGAGCCGGTATGCGCGCAGCGCTCGCGGCGGCAAAGGACAAGAATCTGAAGGTCGCCGTCATGTCGAAGCTCATGCCCACACGTTCGGCATCGACAATGGCGCAGGGCGGTATGAACGGTGTCACGGGCGTCACAGACGAGAAGGACACGGTCGAATCGCACACGTTTGACACGATCAAAGGCGGGGACTACCTCTGCGATCAGGATGCCGTCGAATACTTCGCAGAGAATGCAGGCAAGACCATCTATGAGATGGACTACATGGGCTATCCGTACAACCGCCAGAAGGACGGACATTTCCATCAGCGCAAGATGGGCGGATCCTCCCACGCACGCGCATCCTACTTCGAGGATCGCGCGGGACACGCGATGGTACACGCACTCTTCGAGCAATGTCTCGCTCATAACGTCGACTTCTTGCGGGCGTCGTTGCGATGGATATGCGTTCGGGCGACCTCATCGGCATCCCCGCAAAGACCGTGCTCATCGCAACGGGAGGCTACGGTCGTGCCTACTTGGTGCGTACGTCCAACCCGTACAGCTCTACGGGTGACGGCATTGTCGCAGGGATGAATGCAGGCGTCCCGTTCAAAGATCCGGAGATGGTTCAGTTTCATCCGACTGGGCTCTCTGTCAACGGCGTGCTCCTCTCCGAGTCCAGCCGTGCCGAGGGCGCGCTCCTCATCAACAAGAACGGTGAGCGCTTTATGTCACGCTACGCGCCCGAGAAGATGGAGCTTGCAACGCGCGACATCGTGGCACGCGCGATTGCGACCGAGATCGAGGAGGGACGCGGCATCGGTGAGGGTCTGACGGCAGGCGTCTACCTCGACTTTACGAAGATCTCTCCCAATATCATTCACGAGCGCCTCGGACAGGTCGCCGACCTTGCGAATCGCTTCGCAGGCGTCGACATCACGAAGGCCCCCGTACTCATCAGCCCGACCTGTCACTACTCGATGGGCGGGCTTGAAATGGCTGACTTCCATACGGGCGCGACGCGGATCCCGGGCATCTTCACAGCAGGTGAGTGCAGCTGTGTTTCCGTGCACGGTGCGAACCGTCTCGGCGCAAACAGCCTATCCGAGGTGCTCGTCTTCGGCAAGACCGCCGGAGAGGGGGCTGCCGCCTATGCAAAGGAGCACCGCTACGAAGGCAGTCAGGATGCTCTTACGGCGAGCTGCACGAAGTGGAAGGATACGTTCGACAAGGTGACATCACGCCCACATATGGGCAACCGCACCGTGCCTGAGATCCGCGACGCGATGGTCGATACCATGTGGTTCAAGGCGGGCGTTTTCCGCAACGGCGCACAACTTGAGGAGGCTGCAAAGGAGCTGCGGGTCCTTGAGGGGGACTACAGGAACTGCTACGTCGGCGACAGCTCCCATGTCTACAACACGGCGTTCGCACAGTACGTCGAGCTGGGCAATCTGCTCCAGATCTCCCATGCCATCGTACATGGCGCGATGGCACGCAAGGAGAGCCGCGGCGGTCACTCACGCCGTGACTTCCCGAAGCGCGACGATGTGAATTTCCTAAAGCACACGCTGATCTTCAAGAAGCCGGACGGCAGCTATGCGGCAGAGTATCAGGATGTTGTCATTACGAAGTACCCGCCAAAGGAAAGGAAGTATTGACATGGACGTGCAGCTCAAAATCCATCGCTTCGTCGAGGGGAAAAAGTGGGTGGACACCTACAATGTCCCCGTCACCACGGGACTGACCGTCCTCAATGCGCTGACCTATATCAAGGAGAAGCTCGATCCGACACTCTCCTTTACGAGCGCCTGCCGCTCGAGTATCTGCGGCGCGTGTGCCGTCCGCGTGAACGGCAACGCCGAGCTCTCCTGTGAGGTGCTCGTTGAGGATCTCCTCGCACGATACCAGACCGAGGAACTGACGATCGAGCCGCTCGGCAACTTTACCGTCATCCGCGATCTCGTCGTCGACTGGGATCCGAAGTACGCGCGCATCAAGAAGGTGAAGCCCACCCTGCAGCCGAAGGACGAGTTTACCCCCGAGACCGGCTGCAGTCAGTCGCCCGCTGATTTCGACAAGTACAAGAAATACGCAGGCTGCATTCTCTGCGGCTCCTGTGTCTCCGAGTGCAACAAAAACACGCTGAATGCAGATGACTTCCTCGATCCGTTCGCCTTTGTCAAGGCAGAAAAACTCGTCGCCGACTCGCGCTCGAAGAGTCCTGCCGAGCATTTGAAGGCGGTCATCGATGCAGGACTCTGGCGCTGTTTCAACTGTCAGGAGTGCACGGCAAAGTGTCCGAAGGGACTCGATCCTGCGGGTGCGATTGAAAAGCTCAAGGAGGCGACGTTCCGTCACCATCTCGACGACAACGTCGGCGCACGCCACGCCAAGGCAATCTATGACGACATCTCCGAGTCCGGCACACTTGATGAGTCGAAACTCAACATCAAATCCGAAGGCTATATCATGTCCGCAATGCGTCTGCCGATGGCACTGCGCCTCATGAATACGGGCAAGATGGATCCGCTTGCAAGCCATCCGGTCAACCCCGAGATCAAGACCATCGCGGCGATTGTAAAGGCTGCAGAAAAAGCGGACAAGGAGGAGGCATAAGGCATGAAGTACGCATTATTTCCCGGCTGTGTCCTCGA
>CAUVMF010000122.1:0-3542 GCA_963552975.1 uncultured Selenomonas sp. | reverse complement strand
GGGCATTCGAGGATATGGGGGCACACCGCGCATGGCTCGACTGCAAGGACTACAATGCGCGTGCGCTCCATCTCTACGAGAGTGAGGGAATGGTGCGCGAGGCGCTCATCCGCGAGACGATCCTGCATCGCGGTGTCTACGAAAATCTCGTTGTCCTCGGCATCCTTGACCGCGAATATCGTGCACGCAAACGCGCAGGACTGGAGGAAGCACGCCTATGAATAGGTGTGACTTCACCACGCCCCCCAACGACATACGCACAACGGACAAAGAGCCGCCCCCGCAAAGCGCATCTGTTTCTATATGAACGAGGAGGATTTCCATGAACGA
Organism: uncultured Selenomonas sp.; assembly: GCA_963552975.1. Taxonomy (GTDB): domain Bacteria; phylum Bacillota; class Negativicutes; order Selenomonadales; family Selenomonadaceae; genus Centipeda. The sequence goes on along the minus strand of CAUVMF010000122.1, from coordinate 3,212 downwards.
CAGCGACCTCATCGCACGCGCAGCAGAGTTCCGCCGCCATGCCTACGCGCCTTACTCCGGCTTTTCCGTTGGTGCGGCGCTCCTCGCCAAAAGCGGACGCGTCTACGGCGGCGTCAACGTCGAGAACGCCTCCTACCCCGTCGGCATCTGCGCCGAGCGCACGGCAATCGCCTCCGCTATCACAGCGGGCGAGAGGGACTTCGAGGCACTCGCCGTCATTGCAGACAGTCCTGAACCATGTGCGCCCTGCGGCATGTGCCGCCAAATGCTCATGGAGTTTCCAATTAACCGCATCATTCTCTCAAATCTCAGCGGAGCCGTGCACATCATGACCCCCGCCGAACTGCTGCCGTACGCCTTTGGCGCGGCAGCACTGCCGCCAAAGGAGCTGCCCGATGAAGATACTGATTGTTGACGATTCGCGCCTTGTGCGCATCAAACTCAAGGCGGAGCTCTTTGACCGTGGGCATACGGTCATCGAAGCACGCGACGGCGAGGAGGCGCTGCGGCGCATTGCGGAGAAATCGCCGGATGCCGTCTTCCTCGACATCATCCTCCCGAAGATCGATGGCTGTGAGGTACTACGTCGCCTGCGGCGATCGCATCCGAAGCTCCCCGTCGTCATGCTCTCGACGGCGGCCTCCGAGGAGAATCTTGCCTGTGCCAGTGAGCACCATGCGCTCATGTTTATCCAGAAGCCCTACGCCGACGATGAAATCACGGCAGCACTCACCAAGATGAGGCAAGCGATGGAGGAGCAATGAGCGCATTTTACCAACGCTATACCGATATATTCCTCACAGGGCTCTCCGACTACGCACGCGTAACGGCACTCTGCACACCGGATGAAAAGGAAGTCTGCTATATCACCATATCGCAGCGCCTTGAAGCGAACGGCAGCCCCCTCATCGTCAGCATCGGCACCTGCGTCGGCGCATTCTACGCACTCGCGAGCGGTTACAGTGGTGTCTCCCTGTACGGCATGGACGAGCTTGCCGTCGATGCTGTCGGCGAGCTCTTCAACGTCATCAACGGCCATTTCTCCTCCGCCATGCGCGCAGACGGATGCGCCGTCTCCATCATCGACCCGCCGCGCCACTACGACGGCGCAGCAGAGCCAAACATCGTGGCGTTCTCGCAGTTCTTCACCAGCACCATCGGCAATATGCGCCTGATGGCGGCACATGAAGAATTCCTTGCCGCACAGTCGCATTGAAATGATTTTTGAAAGGAGCATTCCTTGACCATATTCTCGTATACATTCGACCTTGACACCCTTGTCGAGCTTCTGATCGTCCCCGTCAGCATCGTCATCGCCGCGCTCACGGCGGGCATCATCGCCGATCGTCTCATCCGCCGTTACATTGACCGCCATCTCGAAGTAGAAGAGAGTTCGTGGCAGTATGTTCTCGTGCGCTCCATGCACGGTGTCCCCATCTTTTTCAGCTTCATCATCGGACTCTACTGGGCGATCGATGCCGTCGAGATCTCCCCGACACTCACGAAGCTGCTCTCGTATCTGCTCTTTACGAGCAACGTATTCTCCATCACGCGCGTCTTGGCGCGTACCGTCGACGGCGTCGTCACGATGTACTTCGAACGTTCGGGCAGAAACCTCCCAAAGACGACGCTGCTCAACAGCATCCTCATCGGTGTCATCTATGCCATGGGGCTCCTCGTCATCTTGCAATACTACGGCATCTCCATCGCACCGATCCTCACGGCGGCAGGCGTCGGCGGTATGGCGGTCGCACTTGCACTGCAGGAGACGCTCGCGAATATCTTCGCTGGACTCCACCTCATCCTCTCGAAACAGCTGCGCATCGGCGACTACATCCGCCTCAGCACGGGCGAGGAGGGCCGCGTCACGGACATCACATGGCGCTTTACCACCATCATCCCGCTCGGTGCGAGCAACACCATCGTCATCCCGAACAAAACCATTGCGGGTGCGAACATCACCAATTTCAGCCTACCCACGCAGAGCATCAATATCAGCATCCCCGTCGGCGTCAGCTACGACAGCGATCTCGCCACCGTCGAGCGCGTCACGATCGAGACGGCGAAGGAGGTTCTCGCACGCGTCGACGACAATCCCGACGCGAATCCGCTCGTGCTCTATACGGACTTCGGTGCGTCCTCCATCAACTTCAACGTGATCCTGCCGTCGAGCATGTTTGACCATCAGGGCATCATCAAGCACGAGTTCATCAAGGCACTCACCAATCGCTACCGCGCGGAGGGCATCGACATCCCCTATCCCATCCAGACCATCATTCAGGAGCAGGATGAGGTTCCTATAGGTAAATGAAAGGTGTGATTCAAATGACATTGCTTCAAGAGCAAGCCATTGCCTTGGTGCGTCGTATGCCCGATGAGCAGCTCTTTCATCTCGTCTCCATGCTGAAAAATATGGAAGCCCTCCTTTCATCTCTCCGCAAATCAGACCCGCTCTCCCCATCGATGAATGCGTACAACGAGCTTCAGAAGTACCGCCGCCCGAGCTCCATTGAGCGTGATTACAAAGGAGAGCTTGCGGCTATACGGGAGGAGAGATATGCGACTCCTCATTGACACAAACATTCTGCTGGACGCAGTAATCGGTCGCGCTCCTTATTGTGACGATGCAGACAAAATCCTGCACCTTTGCGCCTCCGGAAAAGTGGACGGCATCATCGCGGCGCACTCCATACCGAACATGTTCTACATTCTGCGCCACGACTTTTCCGAAGATGAGCGCAGGGCAATTCTGCGAAATCTCTGTCAGATTCTATATGTGGAATCCATCGATCGGACAAAGCTGCTCTCCGCTCTGGACGACTCCTCATTCTCTGACTTTGAGGACTGCTTGCAGGTCAAATGCGCAGCAAATGCGCGTGTGAATTATATCATCACGCGTAATCTCTCGGATTTTGCAGCAAGTCCAATCCCATGTCTCAGCGCCTCGGATTTCTGCGCAATGTACGAAAACAAGGCAAACTAGAACATATCTTATCCACAGCGTCCACAGATTCTCCCTAGGGAAACTGTGGATAACTTTTTCTCAGCCCCATGCCTGCTGCGCCTTTTCCCATCGGCATCTGCGTGCAACAGTACCCCGATTTCCCAAAAATCCCTGTTGATAAGTCTGTGCACAAACAACTATATATAGTTTCCCTATTGACGAGCACCCACTAGATGTTGTATAATCCTCACGAAACGGCACACGAACG
>CAUVMF010000121.1:0-3551 GCA_963552975.1 uncultured Selenomonas sp. | reverse complement strand
GCGTGGATCTGGCGAGCGCCGATACCATCCGCACGGACGGCTCGACGGGAACGCTCCGGCGCGATGCGGCTTCTCATGCGATTGAGTCGGGCGCGGAGGTGACGGCATTTACCATACCGGACGCCGATCAGCCCGTCCCGCCCGTTCCGCAGCCGCCCACGCCGCCCGTGACGCCGACGCTCTCGGAGGACGATCAGGCGAACATCGCCGAGGGCAATGCAAAGGCACAGATCGCGCTCACGGAGGCAACGCAGGAGAAGCGCGCCGAGGTATTGAGCGAGACCGTTGCAAAGCTGAATGAGAACGGCTCCGCGTCGCGCCGCCAGACCGCAGGTGTGATCGTCGGCATTGTGCAGGCAATCGCAGACTCGCCGGTACTCTCCGACGGTGAGAAGGCGGCTCTCGTCGAGCGTGTGCTCAGCGCCTACGCGCCCGTGCAGGAGGCAAAGGCAGAGCAGGACAACACCGCCACGAACACCATCGATGAGGCTGTGAGCGCGGCGACCAATGTCTCCGCCGCACCGGTCTACCCCGATGAGACCGAGGCGGAGGACGTCGTTTCCTTCGCGTAAGCAACTTCCATAGCATCCAATACAAAAGGCTGAGATTTTTCGTCTCAGCCTTTTGCTGTGTGCAGAAGCCTATTTTCTCTTTGTACGTTTTCTGGTACAATGAAGACGAAAGGATGTGATGTGAATGGTAGCGGTGAATTTCTCGGCGCTGCGCAGCAATCTCAAAAGCTACTGCGATGTGGCGACGCGCGATGCGGAGACGATCGTTGTGACGCGTCGGAACGACGAGAATGTGGTTCTGATGAGTCTGGAGAACTATAACAACCTGATGGAGAACGTCTTTCTGACGAGTGACCGCCGCAACTACGCGCATATTATCGAGGGGATCGAGCAGCTGCGTGCGGGGTGCGCCATGGAGAAGACCTCGGCGGAGTTGGAGCGTCTTCTCGATGAATAGGGTGTTCTCGGAGAATGCGTGGCGTGACTTTATGGAGTGGGTGCGTGAGGATCGCAAGATTGCGCGCAAGATTCACGAGCTGCTGACGGATATCGAGCGAAATGGACACGAGGGCATCGGCAAGCCGGAGCCGCTGCGCCACGCGCTCGCGGGCTATTGGAGTCGCCGTATCACGCAGAAGGATCGGTTGATCTATACGTTTGACGAGAAGAATATCTATATCGCCGCCTGTAAGGGGCATTATGAGTAAACAGGGCTGGTACACGAAGGAAACCGGCTCTACTCCCGAAGTAGTGGTAGGGAAGCAAGGTTCAATTCCGCTTATGTTTTCGATCGCCTTTCAGTCGTATGCTACTCAAAAATTCTACAATGCACACGAAATAGTTATAGAGATTCCTTGCAGGAAAAAACCCGCATGGGGGCGAATCAAATTCCATAGAGAAAATTGTGAAGGCACCGACACAGTTTCGGTGCCTTTTTGATTCGGAGAGAGAAATATGTTCATACTTGCGTCTGCGTCACCGCGCCGCCGTGCGCTCCTGCGGCAGATCGGGGCGACCTTTGTTTCCATCACGCCCGCCGTGGATGAGATAGAGGATGGGGCGTGTCCGCGCGATGCCGTGATACAAAACGCTCTTATGAAGGCGCGCAAGGTGGCGGCAGAGTATCCGGAGCACGCCGTACTCGGTGCGGATACCGCTGTCGTGCTGAACGGGCAGTCGTTCGGAAAGCCGAAGGATGCTGCCGATGCACGCCATATGCTTGCCCGGCTTGAGGGGCGGCAGCATACGGTGCTCACGGGGATTGCGTGGGTCGTGGATGGACGGGAATACACGGATGCGGCGGAGACCATCGTGCGCTTTGCCCCGATGACGGATGTGGAGATCGCCGCCTATGTCGCGACGGGCGAGCCGATGGGCAAGGCGGGCGCGTATGCGATCCAAGGGCGTGCGGCGATCTACATTGAGGAGCTCTGCGGTTCGTTCTCGAATGTGGTCGGGCTGCCGCTCCACGCCGTTGCGGCACTTGCACGTACGGCGGGGGTCATGATGGAGGACGGCGATGAACCTGCGTGATCTGCCTGCGGGTGAACTGCCGCGCGAGCGTCTGATCGCGCGCGGCGCCGGGGCGCTGAGCGATGCGGAACTGCTGGCAATCCTGCTGCGTACGGGGCGTGCGGGCGAAAATGTACTGGAGCTGGCGCGCGGGATCGTCGCACGATTTCGTGAGACAGGCCTCTCCGAGATCCTTGCGATGCCCTGCGCCGAGTTTGCGCGCATCCCAGGGATTGGCATGGCAAAGGCGGCGACCGTCCTCGCCGCGCTCGAGCTCGGACGGCGCGCACAACAGGCGGAGAAACATCGCCCGCGTATCCGCGAGGCGCGGGATGTCTATGAGCTGCTGCGCTCGCGCTTTTCTGCGGAGAAGCGCGAGCACTTCCTCGTCCTGCCACTGACCTCGAAGAACGAGGTGCTAATGGTCGCGGACGTCTCCATCGGGACGCTTACGAATACGCTCGTGCATCCGCGCGAGGTCTTTGAACCCGCGATTCGCTGCGGCGCGGCACATATCATTCTCGCGCACAATCACCCGAGCGGCGACCCCGCCCCGAGCACGGAGGATCATCGCCTCACGCGCACGCTCAAGGAGGCGGGCACGCTGCTCGGCATCCCCGTGACGGATCACGTCATCATCGGGAGAGAGGGCTTTTTCAGCTTTGCGGAGGAAGGCGTGTTGTAGAGCAACTTTTTTTGGAAAGAGAGAGGAATTCACCCCTCAATCATCGAAATATACTGATACCTTAGGAAATCTTTCTTGTTAAAACGTGGTTAGGAGGAATTGTGATGAGCGCAATCAAAAAGATCCTCGTTCCGGTCGATGGATCGGTGAACGGCTGCAAGGCGGTCGATGAGGCACTGTTCTTCGCGGAGAAATGTGACGCAGAGCTCGACTTCGTCTACGTCGCGAGCAACATCAACAAGGATATTCCAAGTCACATCGTCTTTGACCGCATCTGGGAAAAGCTCTCGGGCGATCGCAAGGCGCGCAAGCATGTCAAGAGCGGGCATATTGCAAAGTGCATTCTCGAGGTCGCGGACGAAGAAGGCAGCGACATGATCATCATGGGCAGCCGCGGGCTCGGCCTCCTCAAGGGCGTGCTCATTGGCAGCGTCAGCCAGAAGGTCATCGAGGAAGCGAAGATCCCGGTCATGGTGGTCAAGTAGGCGGGAGGTGGCGGCCTTGACCGTTCGGGAGCGGCTTGAGGCGCAGGAGGACGCACTCCTCTCACCGCTGGCGGCGCGGAGCCGAGATGCAAAGCGCAGTCATCCGATGGAGGAGTGCCCCTTCCGCACGAAATTTCAGCGTGATCGCGACCGCATCCTGCACTCGAAATCCTTTCGTCGGCTCAAGCACAAGACGCAGGTCTACATTGTCGCGGGGGATCACTACCGCACGCGTATGACGCATACGCTTGAGGTGGCGCAGATCTCGCGCACGATTGCGCGCGGCCTCATGCTGAACGAGGATCTGACGGAGGCGATTGCGCTCGGGCACGATGTCGGACACACGCCGTTCGGACA
>CAUVMF010000120.1:0-3588 GCA_963552975.1 uncultured Selenomonas sp. | reverse complement strand
TTGCTATGCGTCCGGTTTGCCTCCTTGTTCGGACGAAAAAATCTACGCCAATCTGCAGGTCTATTTTATCAGCGATTCCTTTATCTCAACATGAAAATAGTGCGCTGTGACCTGTCACAAATGACAGGTTTTTGAGAAGAATTTTGATAAACCTGTCATTTATGACAGTACACTCTCCGAGTTATTTCGATTATAATAAGACAAATGAGCTGCGCAGCTTCATTTTCCGAGTAGCTTGTGTTGATAAAAAGGAGATGATGTATCATGAAACGGGCGGCTAAAGTGATGGCACTGGTCTTTACCCTGATGCTGGCGATGTCCTCCATGACGTTCGCTATGTGGAGCGGCACGATCAGCCAGAGCGATTTCCAGAACCATGTGAAGGCGGGCAAGTTTGCGATCTTTGTCAAGGATGGAAGCTCGATCAAGATGTACGAGCCGAGTTCGCCGTCGTCTGCGGTCAGCGAGTTCAAGAGTGCGCTGCCGAGCGGCAGGCATACGGTCTACACGGGCAATGTCGCCGTGCGGGATTATCTGGAGGAGTATGGGTACTACGACTACTACCACCAAGGTGTGGATATCGGTGGAGGAGCGCGTGCCTATGAGTTCACCGCATGGGAGAAGATGTAACGCCCTGATGTGAACGTGGGCTGAGAGGCAAAAGAACGGAGCTGCTGTACGCGTCCAATGACGTCGTGCAACAGCTCCGTTTTCGTTCCATGATTATATCATCGCATATGCCGCTGTAAAGAGCTCCGGCACATCGTCCCGCGTGATCCTCAGCGTGAAGTCGCCGGCGGAGTAGGATGTAAGCGTGGACACCGGATAGTAGATGATGAGGCTGCCGTCCGCTGCGATGTACCAATAGAAGCTCGTGAGCCCCTGGTCTGCCGGATGCTGCATGAGGAGTGCCTCCGTGATGCCGCCCGGGAAGTCCTCCCGCTGCGATCTGCCGGGGTACTGCGCCTCAAACGCCGCTGCGATTGCCGTAATCAGCTGCTCCCTGCCCGTGACGATTTCGCCCAAGGCAATCTGCCGTCCGCGCGCGCAGTCGAAGGTATACGCCTCGATATGGGGGATGTCATGAAATCCGCCCGCGTAGGACGACCCCTTCATGAAGAATGAGATCACCCGATCATCGACGCGCCCCCACGCCGTGATCGGCGTGATGTCGGAGTAGGCGCAGGTGAGCGGGCCCCGTTCTGCGCGTGCCGCCTCACTTTCGCGGCGCACGGGGCTGTGCCATGCGCTCGTGCCGATCTCCGCGTTCCACGCGATGAGGGCTTTTGCAAGCGGGGATGTGCTGTCATCGGCGAGCCGAAGCGATGGATACACACCACAGAACGCTTTGCTGCCGCTCTCGTCATAGACCGTCAGAACGTGATCCTCGACCGTCAGCCACGGGACAGGCGATACAACCGAACGTGACCAGTCCCGCGTCTCCTTGTTCTGCGCCTGCGCGCGTGTCTGCGGCAGCTGTATTGTCTCCTCGGCCGTATCGTTCCGCACGATCTCCGCACCTGTCGAAGGCTCTGCTGCGCAGAGCGGTGCCACGAGGAGGAGTGCCGGTAGGAGGGCGCAGAGAAATGATTGGATCGTCATGGAAGCACCTCTTTCCTCTGCAGTCTCTCTTCATTTTGAATTCTTTCTTTGTGCAGATGGAAAATGAGAGAATTCGATTTTGGCTGATTACTTCTCGTGCAACCAGATGGAGCGGATGCCGGGGCTGTGTTCTGGGCAGATGTAGAAGCCGAGTTTTGCTGTTTCGCCTTCGTAGAAGTAGCCGCAGACGGGCGGGGCGTTATGACTGCATTTCGGCTTCGGGATGTAGCCGTATGCCGCCTCAAGATCCGCGCGTGTGCTCTCCAGATGGATGCCGCGCGGTGTCTCGAAGCGCTGTGCCTCCTCCGTCGGGCGACGGTTGTACTCGTTTACATCGTTCACGCCAAGATGCACGCTGATGACGTGCCAGCCCCTGTCCGAGCTGCGGTACGTCACGCTGAGCGACGCGCCGTAGTCGATGACGTGCATGCCGACATCCTCGCCGTTCCACACGTCCACGCCGTCCGCGACGTGCTCGCCCTTGCCGTAAAGCGCCTCGACCGCGGCACGCGTATCGCCGATACGGATGCCGCCGAGCGCCATATCCTCATCCGTGATTTCTGCCGCGCAGAGGGCGGCAGGGAGAAGAATGAGCGCGAGGATAGCGGCGCAGAGCAACGATTTGATCTTCATGTAAGACACTCCCCTCGTTTCTTACAGATCCATGCGGCAGAGCTTGTTCCGGAAGGTGTGAAGCGGCATCCCCTCCCGCCGCGTTTGTAGATCAGAGCGGCTTCCTTTGGCGCAGCGGGATCGCTGATAAAATGAAGTCCGTCAGATTGGCGTAGATTTTTTCGTCCGAACAAGGAGGCAAACCGGACGCATAGCAAGGGCTATGTGGAGGATTTGCCGACAAAGTTCGGGCAAAAAAGATGCGTCAAGATGGCGTGGCTGAATTTATCAGTGCTTCCCTAGGACTTACAGGTCGATGCGGTAGATCATTGGCTGATCCCCGCCGGCATCCGTGAAGTAGATGTGGTTTGCATCATCCGCTGTCACGCCGCGGGGGTCAATCTTATGTTTTTCGAGCATCAGCTCGATGTCGCCGACATACTTGCCGTCCTTCTTGTTGAACAGGCGCAGGTAGCCGCTGTAGAAGAAGATGACATAGTCTTTCGTCGCGATGGCCTGGCGCTCGCCCGCTTTGCGCTTTTCAGCACCGCTCGGGAGATCCGCGTTGCAGTCAAAGGTGCGGATTTTCTTGCCGTCCGGTCCGTACATGTGCAGCGGGAACGTCCATTTGTCGGAGTCGCCGCCGTTTGTGGCCAGCGTTGAGATGTAGAAACCGTCCTTGTCCGCGCACACGAGGGACGCGTTGCGCTCCTTCGTGGCATCCTTCGCTTGGGAGAGCTTTCCAAACTCGTCCTTAGGCAGGACGACCTTCGGATCCTTCATGCCTTCCTTGGAGATCGCACCGAACATCGTGTCGGAACGCGAGACGAAGTCACCGCATACATAGGCGTTCTTGTCACCGTAGATGGCGCAGACGGTACGAATTCCCTTCACATCGAAGCTCGTTGCCGCCGTGCCGTCATAGCAGCCGATCTTTCCATTGCTGTCGAGGATGTAGTAGACGTTCGTGCCGTCCGAGGAGAGCGGTTCTTTTTTGATCTCGCCGAGATCCTCAACTCCGGTAATCGCGCCGTCTTTGAGACTCATCTTCTTGAGGTGGTATTTCTCCTCCTTCTTCTCGAAGCTGATGCCGTAGATGGCGTCCTTTGTCACGGCGAGACTGCCGTGGGAGTCCACGAGTTTGGGGGTATCTGCCCCCTTGTACGCGTACATCGGCACTTCCTTGTCACCGAGCTTCAGCTTCGTGACAGCCTCCTTCGGTGCAGCAGGGCCGTTGTCCGCCGACACTTCGTTGCCGGTGCATATGACGCCGCCGTCACCGCTGCCGCAGCCCGTGAAGACGGCGCCCGTAAAGATGGCGACGGCTGCCGCCATGATGAACGATTTCCATTTCTTTATGTAAACTCCTCCTTC
>CAUVMF010000119.1:0-3642 GCA_963552975.1 uncultured Selenomonas sp. | reverse complement strand
GCTATGATGATCTCGTGGCAAAGCTCGTTGCGCTCGGCGCGGACATCCGCCGCACCGAGGGTATCTGGGACGAGTGCGAAAAATCGCTTGCATAAATGGAATTTATGCGATAGAATTAAGGAATCGCTGATAAAATGAAGTCCGTCAGATTGGTGTAGATTTTTTGACCTGTCAAGGAGACAAACCAGAAGCATAGCGGTGACTATGCTGAGGATTTGTCGACGCAGAGAGGGCGAAAAAGATGCGCCAAGATGGCGGTGCTGAATTTATCAGTGCTTCCTTAAGACACGACCGATTGAGGAGGAATGAGTCATGAAGCACATCAAGACGGTCAACAAGCCGACGATGCAGTCCACGCTCTACACGGGCGGCTGCGGCGAATGTCAGGCATCCTGCCAGTCTGCCTGCAAGACTTCCTGCACGGTGGGCAACCAGCCCTGCGCGAAGTAAGACGGGGGAATCGGCACAGCCCTTCTCGTTTGCGAGAGGGGCTTTTTCTGTGTATTTGAGCAAATAAAGGAGAAGCGATGAAGACCCTCACGCATAAGTTCAAGCAGAACGGTATGCACATTCTTGTCGATGTGAACAGCGGCGCTGTCCATGTGATCGACGAGATGATCTATGATATGATGGATGATTTCGACGGGACGAACGACGAGGCGGTTATCGCGCGTCTGGCGGGGCGCTATCCCGAGCGTGAACTGCGCGAGGCGTGCGGGGAGCTGCATGAGCTGATGGCGGCGGGTGCGCTCTTTGCGCCCGACATCAATGTGCCGCCGACGTTCAAGTCGCGCGGGCTCGTGAAGTCGCTCTGCCTCATGGTGGCACAGGACTGCAATCTGCGCTGCAAGTACTGCTTCGGCGACGGCGGCAGCTACGGCGGGCATCGTGCGGTCATGAGTCCCGAGGTCGGCCGTGCGGCGGTGGACTTTATCGTGAATGGCTGCGGCCCTCGAAAACACTGCGAGATCGACTTTTTCGGCGGAGAGCCGCTCATGAATCTCAGTACGGTGAAGGAGGTCACGACGTATGTTCGGAAATGTGAGCAGGAGACGGGCAAGGAGTTCAAGCTGACACTCACGACGAACGGGATGCTGCTTTCCGATAAAAACATTGCGTGGCTGAACGACAACAACATCTCCGTTGTACTCTCCTCGGACGGGCGGCGCGAGGTGCACGATGCGATGCGCCCCGACGTGCGCGGCAACGGTTCGTATGATGTCGTCATGAAGAATTTCAAGAAGCTCGTTGATGCGCGTCATGGCAATGACTACTATCTGCGCGGGACGTACACGCGCAAGAATCTCGACTTTACAAAGGATGTGCTCGCGATGAACGATGCGGGGTTTGACATCCTCTCGATGGAGCCGGTCGTGCTGAAGGACAGCCCGCTCGGCTTTACGGAGGAGGATCTGCCGCGCATCTTCGCCGAGTACGATCATCTGACAGAGACCTATCTGAACCGCGTGCGCGCGGGGAAGGGGTTCTTCTTCTTCCATTTCAATATGGACCTGAATCACGGTCCGTGCGTGGCGAAGCGTCTCGCGGGCTGCGGGGCGGGGCATGAGTACTATGCCGTCGCGGAGAACGGCGATCTCTACCCCTGCCATCAGTTCGTCGGGCGCGAGGAGTATCGCCTCGGCTCGGTCTACACGGGCGTGGAGAATACGGATCTGCCGACGTACTTCCGCAACTCGCACGTGCTCAATAAGCCGCTCTGCCGCGACTGCTGGGCACGCTTCTATTGCAGCGGCGGCTGTCACGCGAATGCGGATCTCTTCCACGGGGACATTCGCCATCCGTACGAGCTCGGCTGCGCGATCCAGAAGAAGCGTCTCGAGTGTGCGATCCTCGTGCAGGCGGTGCTTGCGCTCGAGCAGGAGGCAGCGGAGGAAGCGCAGGAAGATCAGCGGAAAAGGGCATAATGCAAACAAAAAGAGCAGTCACGATCGGGTGACTGCTCTTTTCATATGTCAGAGCTTAAACTTCTGAACGTCCTTTTTGAGTTCCTGCGCGAGCGTGGAGAGCGTACTGGTGGAGGCTGCAATCTCCGTGTTCGCGGCTGCCTGCTCCTCGGCAAGCGCGGAGACGTCGGTCGCCTCCTGATGGATGATGTGGGATACCTTGTGTAAGCGGTGGATTGCGTCCATTGCGCTGTCTGCGCCCGCGCGTGTCTGCCGGCTGGCGACGGCGATCTTTTCGATCTCGGCGGCCAGGCTCTGGATGAGTGCGGCGATGGTGTCGAACTTGCCGCCCGCCTCCTTGACCTGTGCGACATTTTCCTTGACCTCTGCCTGCTGCTCCTTCGTGAGGTCGAATGCCGTCTGAATCTGCGCGGAGTTGTTGCTGATGATGCCACTAATCTGCTGGGCGGCCGACTCGGACTCCTCCGCGAGCTTGCGGACTTCCTCGGCAACGATGGCAAAGCCGCGTCCCTGCTCACCCGCGCGCGCCGCCTCGATTGCGGCGTTGAGCGCGAGCAGCTTTGTCTGTCCTGCGATGTTGGTAATGACTTCGTTGATGTCGGCGATCCGCTTCGATCCGTCGTAGAGTTCTTGCACAGCTCCCGCGACCTGCATTGCACCGGCGGCAATGCGCTCCACGCCGCTTACGAGGTCGTTCAGCATCTCACGACCTTCCTGGGTCTCGGTGTGCGTGGATTCGGCGACGGCGGTCACGTCGGCGACGGACTGCGCGACTATCTCCATCTGCCCGGTCGTCTCCTGTGCCTTTGCCGTGGCATCCTCGACGATGCGGCTCTGTTCGGCGGTCTGTTCGGCGATGTTGCTGATGGAGGTTGCGGTGGACTGGGATGCCGCTGCCGTGGTTGAGGTGCTCGCAGAGAGGTCGTTCGATGCCGTTGACACCTGCTCAGAGGCACGTGCTGTTCCCGAGACCATGTCACGCAGGAAATGCACCATCTTGACGCAGTTGTTCTGGAGCGAGCCGATCTCGTCCGTGCGTCCGCTCTCTGCGAGGCGGTGTGAGAGGTCGCCGCTTGCGATCTTCCCGATCGTGTCATCGAGCGCAGACATCGGGGTGGTGATGTCGCGGATGAAGAGTGTGATGATGGTGCCGAGGATGAGGAAGGCGATGAGGCTGACGATTGCGATGACGAGAGAGATGTGCGTGACGGCGGCGAATGCCTCGTCATGCGGGACATTTACAACGACCGTCCAGCCCGTCGTACCGACCGGCTTGGAGGCGAAATACATCGTCTTCCCGTCGAACTCGGCTTCAAACACTTCGTCCTTGCCGGACATGAGATGTGCGGCGAGATCCTTGTATTTGCCGCCGTCCAGCTCCGTGATGGCAGGTCCCGTGAACTCGTGTTCGTGGTGGTAGACGAACTTCCCGTGCGGACCGAGGACGAACACCGAGCCGGTCTCGCCGACTTGGACCTTGTCAAAGAGGTTCATCACCTCGGCGAGCGAGACATCCATACCGATGACGGCGACGAGTTCCTTGCCCTGCCTCATCGGTCTGCCGAGCGTCACGGTAATGCCCGTGCCGCCGACCGTTGACCAGTAGGGGTCGGTCATAAAGACCTTGCCAGTCGCGACCGCACCCTTGAACCACGGACGCGAGCTCGCGTCGAATCCCTCGGCAATGCCGTCCTTCGTGGTCATGACACCCTTCGGA
>CAUVMF010000118.1:0-3646 GCA_963552975.1 uncultured Selenomonas sp. | reverse complement strand
GTGACCTTCGGGTTATGAGCCCGACGAGCTACCGACTGCTCCACCCCGCGATAAATTTGCTCGCACATTGCGCTAACAATACAGTATTATACGTCAAAGCCACCCGCTCGTCAATACCCAAAACAGAAAATGGAGCAGAAAATTTCTGCTCCACTCTTTTACAGATCCATATTATTCGGCAGCGTCGCCGTCGAAGAGATAGGCGTAACGCTCCTTGAACTCCTCGTGCGTCATGCGGTAGGCATTCGCAAGCCCCGGATCGTCGAGGTCGCCCTTCTCCAGACGCATCATGAAGCCGCGTGCAATGCGGTAGTGCACGGAGTTGATGTTGACCTTGCGTACCTTTGTCTTACCCGTCTCGGGGTCGCGGATCTCATCGAAGCGCATGGGCACAGCCTGATTGTCTTGGATCGTGATGATCGCACCCGTGTCGCCGCTCATGAGGAATTTCACCGCCGAGTAACCGAGGGAACGGCAGTAGTCGATGTCGTATGCAATCGGCGCGGTGCAGCGCAGCTCGTAGCCGATCTCCTTGTCGATGACAGTGATGCCGATGCCGAGTTTCTTCGTCTCCGCGAGCACCGCCTGCTTGAGGATTTCGCCGAAGTCGAGTTCGCTGTAGCGGATGTGTCCGTGCTCATCTGTGACGACGTTGCCGAGCTTTGCGAAGTCCTCCTCGGCGATCTTCTCGATGACGCCCTCCGCGATGACGGCGACACCGTAGTTGCGCCCCGTGAGGTAGCGCTTCACGATCGAGCCGACGATGACGTCGACAACCTGCTGCAGGGGAATCTTATCCTGTGCAAACTCCTCGGGGATGACCGTGATTGCAGCGCCCGCGCTGCGTCCCATGCCGAGCGCAAGATGTCCCGCCGTGCGCCCCATGGCAATGGTGAAGTACCAGCGGTTGTTCGTCGTGCTCGCGTCCTCCATGAGGTTTTCGATCTCCATCGTGCCGAACGCGCGCGCCGTCTCGAAGCCGAAGGTCGGGACGCCCTCGGGCAGCGGCAGATCGTTGTCGATGGTCTTCGGGACGTGGACGACGTTGATCGTGCGCCCCATCTTGCGGGCATATTCGGAGACTGCCATCGAGCTGAACGCCGTGTCATCGCCGCCGATCGTGACGACATGCGTCACGCCCAGCTCGGTCAGGGTCTCGACGACGGTGCGCAGGTCGGACTCCTTCTTCGTCGGGTTGAAGCGTGACATCTTGAGGATGCAGCCGCCCGTCAGGTGGATGCGGCTGATGTTCGCGGGTTCGAGGCGGACGTAGTTCTTCTCGCCGCGTGCGAGGCGCGAGAAGCCATCATAGATGCCGAGTACGTCCCAGCCGTGGCGCGTTGCCTCGCTCGTAACCGCCGAGATGACGCTGTTGATGCCGGGCGCGGGACCTCCTCCGCAGATGATCGCAATGACATTCTTGATCCCAATCATGAATATGCCTCCTCTTTGAAATTGTCTGTACTTTATATAGATTCGACGAAATAAATTATTTTCCTGCTCTCTTCATCACCGATTCAAATCAACTCGCTCAAAGCATCAAGAACCTCTCGTATGATCCAACCGCTGCACAAGCCGCAGCACATCGGCATCACTGAGCAGGAAACGTGCCCTGTAGTTCAGAATGTAGGAACGCACAGCGTCGCCGCGGTCCGTAAAGTGATCCGAACAACCGTTCAGAATCACATCCGGATTGGTGAAGAATACGATGCCGTCCACCCAAACACGCGACCCCACGGACTTTAGATAATCTGCCAAGACATGGATCTGCCGCTTCATATGCTTGACGGGATTCCGCATGGAGGAGGAGTAGTCTGTGCCGCGGCGCCCCGTCTTTTCCTGCACCCAATCTCCATTGCTCGGTGTGATGGTTCCGTTGTGGTGCTTGGTATTGATGATAAAGACTCCGTTCCGCCCAACCACAACAAGTCCACAATAGGCGCCGGGAACCTGGACATTGCTCAGGACGTGATAGCTGTCCGGCAGCTGACGCAGGACATCAATTGTCCGCTCCACCCCCTTGTCACCTGAGGCAGACTTCCTGTAGGCGTGCCAAAAGCGCTTGCCGACAAAGCCTGCCGCGCCGAAGGCGAGGAGCACAGGAACAGCAACATCCGTCTGGAGCAGGTGACCGGAGCGGATGTTATTCACCCACCACAGCCATATCAATAAGCACAAGCCGCAAAAGACACCTGCAAGGAGGAGATTCCTCCGCCTCGCCTGTGCAAAGGAGGACTCTCGCGTATGCAGTACTGCCATAACATCATCTACTCTCGCAATCCAAAAGGAAATAATTTCTCTCGCCATTCACCGCTTCCTGCGGCTGCGATGTCCAAGATTTGTAACGGTCTTGCCGGACTTTTTGCTGCGCGGCTTCGGCTTTGCGGCTTTCGGCGCAGTTCTGCGTTTCTCATCGCGCGGCGAACGTGCCGTCTGCTGCGCCGCCCCCTCTGCGGGGCGCGGGCGCGGCTTTTTCTTTGCAGCGTCACGGCGCAGACGTTCCTTGAGCGCGGCCTCCATCTTGCGCAGCTTCTCATGCTGGTGCGCCGCGACAAGTGTGATCGCCTTCCCCGCCGCACCCGCACGCCCCGTGCGCCCGATCCGATGAATGTAGTCCGTCACGGTCGGCGGCAGATCGTAGTTATAGACATGGGTCACGCCCTCAATGTCAAGTCCGCGTGCGGCAATGTCTGTGGCACAGAGAATCTGCAGCTTCGCCGCGCGGAATTGGCGCAGGACAAAGGCGCGCTGTGTCTGCGTGAGATCCCCGCTGAGCGCGTCAACGAGGTAACCGCGACGTGCAAGCTCCATCATGAGAGCGCGCGTACGCTCCTTCGTCGCGCAGAAGACCATCGCGAGATAGGGCGCCTCCTCGTTGATGGAGGCGCAGAGGCGGTCAATCTTCTCCCCTTCGCTCACGGAAATAACAATCTGTTCAATATTTTCGAGCGTCGTCCGCTCGCCCTCGATGCGGATGTGCGCAGGATTCGTCATGAACCGCTTCGTGAGGCGCACGATGCGCTCGGGCAGGGTCGCAGAGAAGAGTGCGAGCTGATAGTCCTGTGCCGTCTTCGTGAGCAGTGTCTCCACATCCTCGATGAAGCCCATCTTCAGCATCTCATCCGCCTCATCGAGCACGATCTTATTCACGCTGCCGAGCGCGAGCGTCCCGCGCCGCACATGGTCAAGCAGACGACCGGGGGTGCCGATGATGAGCTGTGGATGACGGCGCAGCTTCTCCTTCTGCCGCTCGATGTCCGCGCCGCCATAGATGACGATTGTGCCGATACCGAGCCCCGCACCGAGCGGCTCTGCTACGCGCTCGATCTGGATGGCGAGTTCGCGTGTCGGCGCAATGACAAGTGCCTGCGCAACCTCGCCCTGCGGCTTAATCTTCTCAAGCAGGGGCAGGAGAAAGGCCAGCGTCTTGCCCGTGCCCGTCTGCGCCTGTGCGACACAATCGCGTCCCGCGCGCATGGGCGGGATAGCCTGCTCCTGCACGGGGGTCGGCTGCGTGATGCCCTGTTTTTTGAGGAGGGTGACGAGCGTCTCCGACACGCCCAGCTGATCGAAATGCGTCATGATGAAAGCACCTCTGCGCCGGTCTCCGTGATGAGGATGGTCTTTTCCCACTGCGCTGAGAGCG
>CAUVMF010000117.1:0-3705 GCA_963552975.1 uncultured Selenomonas sp. | reverse complement strand
AAGAGCACGATGATCGCAATGACCATCAGCCAGTGGAAGATGCGCAGAAAGGGACTAAAGAGGTAGTACTCCTTGCGTACTTCTTGTTTCATGCGGATCGCCCCCTATTCATCGATGCGGACGCCCGCGTAGGGGTCTGTCGTGACGACGCGGATCTTCTCGCCCTTCGCGTTGAAGAGGTGGGTCGCGCACGCCATACACGGGTCGAACGAGCGCACCGCCTTCACGATCTCAAGTGGCTTATCCGCGATCTTCACGGGCGTATCCATCATCGCCAGCTCGTATGCACCATGCCCCGCCGCGTCGTCGCGTGGGCAGGCGTTCCACGTCGTCGGGACAACGGCCTGATAGTTGGCGATCTTGCCGTCCTTGATGACCGCCCAGTGACTGAGTGCGCCGCGCGGTGCCTCGTAGAGACCGACGCCCTTTGCCTCCTTCGGCCACGTCGAGGGCTCCCACTTCTCCGTATTCGCGACCTTCGTATCGCCGCTCTTGATATTGGTAATGAGCTTGTCAAAGAAGTATTTGCTGATCTCCGCCTGCAGCTGTGCATCGAGGGCGCGTGCCGCCGTGCGGCCAACCGTCGAGGGCAGCCATGCTTCGGCAGGGACACCGAGCACCTTCGTCACAGCGTCGATCTGGTCGACGATCATCTGCTCCGCCCACGTCAGGTCACCGAGCAGCCCCTGCTTTGCCTTCGTGTAGAGGACGATGTAGCGCGCCAAGGGACCGACCTCGCAGAGCTTGCCGCGCCATTTCGGCGTCTTGAGCCAGGAGTATTTGCCCTCTTCGTTCAGCGCCTTCCACTCCGTCTTCGTGCCTTCCTTCGGCTCCGTGTAGTGGGGCGTTGTCTCACCCTCCCACGGATGGAGTGCCTTCTCGTCGCCGCCGCTGTACTCATACCAGCCATGTGCGACGCTCTCTGCGACGCCATCGGCATCCGTGAGATCCTTTTCCGTGAACTCGTAGACCTTCGCCTGCATCACGCCGCCCGCGAAGTCCTCGACGACGCCGTTGCAGCGCACGAGGAGATTCTTGAAAAAGTCGCCGTTCGTTGCGCCCGTGAACGGCTCCTCGGAGAACATACCGAAGGCGAGCACGCGCTTTTTCGCCATGCCGCCGCCCGAGACATAGCCCTTCTGCACGTAGAGATGCCCGATCGCGAGCACATCCGGCAGATAGTAGTCGTTCATCATGTGGCGTGCCTGATTGATCGAGCGATCGACGATCGCCAGACGCGCCGCGTTGACCGGCGCGTTGCCGTCCTCCATCGAGATGGAGCAGGGCATCCCGCCGAGACAATAGTGCGGGTGCGGGTTCTTGCCGCCGAAGACAACGTGCGGTACGACGAGATCCTTCTGCTTGTCGAGCATCTCGAGGTAGTGCGAGATCGCCATGAGGTGCACCTCGGGCGGCAGCATCTGATAGTCGGGATGATCCCACCACTGCGCCGAGAAGATGCCGAGCTGGCCGCTCTCCACGATCTTCTGCACCTTTGCCTTGATCGCCTCATAGTAGGCGGGTGTCGCAATCGGGAAGTCATGCGGATAGGCGTCCGTATCCAGCCCCGCTGGGCCGCGGAAGGGGAGGCGGTACGTGCTGAGCACCGTATTCTGCAGTGCCGCCGTCGCTGCAGGATCGGCTTTCAGTGCCTCCAGCGGGCTGACCCAGTCAAGGGCGTGCAGATGGTAGAAATGGATGATGTGATCCTGATGTCCGAGACACGCTGCAATGATGTTGCGGATGTAGTGCGCGTTCTTCGGGATCGTGATGCCGAACGCATCCTCCACGGCGCGCAGGCAGCCGAGTGCATGGGACGATGTGCACACACCGCAGATGCGCTGGATATATGCCCACGCATCGCGCGGGTCGCGGTCATGCATGACGAGCTCAAGCCCGCGCCATGCAGTCCCCGAGGAAAGTGCGTCCTCCACCTTGCCCGTCGCCTCATCCACCTGGATCTCGACGCGCAGATGTCCCTCAATGCGGGTGATCGGATCGACAACGACGTGTTTCATTCATGCACCTGCTTTCCCTCTTTTTCGAGCTGCTTCTCATGGCATTTCTTCTGCACGAGACTCGCGCCTGCATGCGCCGCAACGCCGACCGCCGTTGCCACGGCGAGCCCTGCGCCGACCATATCCACGTCGATGCCATTGTACTCGGGCAGACGTTTCGAGAAGGGTGCTTCGTCCCAGAAGTTCGCGTTGCTGCACCCGATGCAAGCCGCCCCCGACTGGATGGGGTACGACATCCCCTGATACCAGCGCAGATTGCCGCAGGAGTTGTAGGTCTCGGGTCCTCTGCAGCCGAGTTTGTAGAGACACCAGCCCGCCTTTGCCCCTGCATCATCATAGCGGTCGGCAAACATGCCCGCATCGAAGAACGGCCGGCGGTAGCAGGTATCGTGAATGCGATTGCCGTAGAACTGGCGCGGACGCCCCTCCGCGTCGAGCGGCGGGAGTGTGCCGAAGAGCGCGACGTGCATGACGACGCCCGTCATGACCTCAGGGATCGGCGGGCAGCCGGGCACGGCGATGTAGGGCTTTGCACCGATGAGGGAGCGGATGCCCCTGGACTCCGTCGGATTCGGCGCAGCCGCCTGGATGCCGCCCGCCGTCGCGCACGTGCCGTAGGCGATGACGGCCTTTGCGCCCGCGGCAACATGCCTGAGCGTATGCTCGAAGGAATGTCCCCCCGACATACAGGTGTAGGCATGATCGCCCACAGGAACAGCGCCCTCGACCGCGAGGATGTACTCCCCGTGGTACTTTTTGATCGTCGCCTCGAGATGCTGCTCGAACGGCTCACCTGCTCCGGCACAGAGCAGATGACTGTACTCCAGCGCGATCTCGTTCAGCACGAGATCGGATGCGAGCGGCGCGCCCGAGCGGATGAAGGACTCATCGCAGCCCGTGCACTCATGCCCATGCAGCCAGATCACGACCGGCAGGGGCTTTACCTCTGCCGCCTCGACGACCTTCGTCATCATGTCCGTGCTGAGTCCCATCAGCGACGTGAGCGTCACGCAGCCCTTCAAAAAGCTGCGCCGACTCATGCCCCTCGCGAGATAGGCCTCCCACAAGCTCTCCCTTTTACTCACATGAATCCTCCTAACCAATACACCATTTATAATTGATAATTATTGATCTTAGTTATAGAAAATTTTTATAATTATACACCCGTTGCAGCAAAAATGAAATATGTTTTTTGACAGACCGCAAACTAATTTTTTGTTCGATTTTTTGTACCCAAAAAGGGCTGCTCCCCGCACCCAAAGGCACGACAAACAGCCCCTAACACAGCCTATACACGTCATCTGCACAGAGGAAACAGACGCACGAAAATTCTGTGATGGCAATGCTGTCGCTTCCTTTTCAAGTGGATGGGCGGATTCCCCGCCAGCCGGGAAGGCGCGCGCATTTCTGCGCGAACCCTGTGCGCGTCTTGGGAAAATCCCGCAGCGCAGGCGCAATATCATAGGCACACTGCCCTTAGATATTTTTGCTCGGAAACGTGGAAGGAATATGCTCCCTTCCCGCATGTTTAAGGAATCGCTGATAAAATGAAGTCCGTCAGATTGGCACAGATTTTTCTGTCCGATTGAGGCAGCAAACCGGACGCATAGCCAGAGCTATGTGGAGGATTTGCTAACGAAAAGCGGGCAAAAAAGATGCGCTAAGATGACGGTGCTGAATTTATCAG
>CAUVMF010000116.1:0-3725 GCA_963552975.1 uncultured Selenomonas sp. | reverse complement strand
ACCTCAAGCGAGATGATGAGCGGGGATAGCGTTTCGTCCGTCATTATTTCACTTTGAAGCCGTATTTCTCAAAGACTTTCTTCGCAGTGTCGGTCTGGAGGAACGCGAGGAAATCCTTTGCTTCGTTCATATTCTTTGCATCCTTGAGGACGGCGGCGGGGTAGACGATGGGCTTATGTGTATCGGCAGGAGCGACGGCGGCGACCTTTACCTTATCCGAGATGGCGGCATCGGTCGCGTAGACAACGCCGCAGTCCGCATCGCCCGTCTCGACCCACGCGAGCACCTGACGGACATCCGAGCCGTAGACGGCGCGTGCCTTGACATCATCGAGGATGCCGAGCTTCGTAAAGACTTCCTCGCTGTACTGTCCGACGGGCACGCCCTTCGGCTCACCGAGTGCGATGTGTGCGACCTGCGGGTCAAGCACTGCCTTGAAGTCGGGCAGGTTCAGCTTGCTGTCCTTCGCCGTGATGAGAACCACGTCGTTGATGAGCAGATCGACGCGCGTGCCGTCCGCGAGGAGCTTCTTCTCGTCGAGCGCATTCATCTGTTTCTGTGCAGCGGAGACAAAGACATCGGCGGCGCCGCCGTTCTCAATCGCCTGCTGGAGCGCACCGCTGCTGCCGAAGTTGAAGACGAGCTTCGTATTCCCGTGCTCCTTCTCGTACATGCCGCCGAGTTCCTTCATTGCATCCGTGAGGCTCGCCGCCGCAGAGACCTGCAGCTCGACGGGACCCTCCTTTGGTGTCTCCATCTTGTTTGCACTGTTTCCGCCGCCCACGCAGCCCGCAGTGAACAGTGCCATGGCGGTGAGACCCGCTGTAAGTAAGTTCCTGAGTTTCATGATTGTATTCTCCTTCTACAATAATGGATAGGCATGATCGTTTCCAAACATGCCCCGTGACGGAATCCGTCAGGCAAGGTGTCATAGCGAATATTGCCTTAGACTGCCTTGCTCGGAGTGTGTTGTTAGCGCACAAACGTGCCGCTCTTCCCCCCTGACTTACGCTCGAGACGAATATCGCCGATCTCCATGCGCTTGTCGATTGCCTTGCACATGTCATAGATGGTGAGGAGTGCAACGCTTACGGCATGCAGAGCCTCCATCTCAACGCCCGTTTCGCCCGTGACCTTCACAGTCGCGGCGGCGCGTACGGAACGGCGCGGCGTCTCCTCGAGCATGAAGTCGAGCGTGCACTTGGCGAGCGGCAGCGGGTGGCAGAGCGGAATCGTGTCCGATGTGCGCTTTGCCGCCATGATGCCTGCAATCCGTGCAACACCGAGCACATCGCCCTTTGCCGCCGTGCCGCCTGCGATGGCGTTGTAGACCGGTTCACTCACATAGATGCGTCCGCTTGCAGTCGCCTCGCGGTGGGTCTTGTCTTTGCCGCTCACATCCACCATGACGGCGGCGCCGCCTTCGTCAAAATGCGTCAGTCCCATATTCGGCATATGCCTTCCTCCTTTCCGACCGAACGCCTTAATCATATCGTAACTTGCATTGAAAATCAATTGTTTGTCGCCCATCTTCTTGGAAAAGAAAGAGGGACGAACGACACAAAAAAACTTTCTCATTTACGAAAAATCATAGAGAAAATTTATTTTATGTGTTATAATCAATAAGAAGAATATATAAATGAGAATGGTTTTTAACAAAGGGGATTCGCTTAAAAAACCGTTCGGATCAACATAAATTGTGTATTGTATATGGCGTGTTTGTGAAACGTTCACGCAACAGACGGAGCGGGGAGAAAAGCGATGAGGGAGGTTCGCGTTCAGGACGCCGTGGGGATGATCCTCTGCCACGACATCACGGAGATTGTGCGCGGAGAGCGCAAGGGCGCGCGGTTTCGCAAGGGCGATGTGATTCGCGCCGAGGATGTCGAGGTGCTGCTGCGGCTCGGCAAGGAGCATATCTACGTCTGGGAGGACGACGAGAATATGCTGCACGAGAACGATGCGGCGGCGATTCTGCGTGATCTTTGCCAAAGTGAACACATGACGGCAAGCGAGCCGAAGGAAGGCAAGATCGAACTGACATCGACGGTCGCGGGCGTGTTCGAGGTGAACGAGGATGCGCTCGATGCGGTGAATGACATCACGGACGTGATGATCGCGACGATCGCGCAGCACTTCCCCGTCAAGGCGGGCACGAAGCTCGCAGGGATGCGCGTTATTCCGCTCGTCATTGCAAAGGATATTATGGAAACGGTGCGCAAAACTGCGGGCACGGAGCCCCTGCTGCGCATTTTGCCATATAGAACGATGAAGGTCGGCGTTGTGACGACGGGCTCTGAGGTCTTTCACGGGCGCATCAAGGATACGTTTACGCCGGTCATCGACAGCAAGCTGCGGGCGTTCGGGCTGCGTGTGGATGAACACCGCCTCTCGGACGACGGGACGGAGCACACGCGCGCCGCGATCGCGGAGTTGCTGGAGTGCGGGGTGGACATGGTGCTCTGTACGGGCGGCATGAGCGTCGACCCCGATGACCGCACGCCCGCCGCAATCAAGGCGACGGGCGCACGCGTGGTGACGTACGGCGCACCGGTGCTGCCGGGGGCAATGTTTCTGCTTGCCTACTACGAGAAGGACGGCCGTCAGGTGCCGATCATGGGCTTGCCGGGCTGCGTCATGTATTCCCCCGCGACGATCTTCGACATTATCCTGCCGCGTGTGGTGGCGGGCAGCGAGTGGACGCGCCGCGAGATCACGCATCTCGGCATCGGCGGGCTCTGCATGGAGTGTAAGGTCTGCCACTATCCCGTGTGTCCGTTTGGGAAGTGAGGGACCGGATTCCTTACAAACGGAATGTTTTGTGACATTTCGCACAGACAAATACGGCAGAATCTTATATAAAAGATATATATAAAATAGGGAGAAGCTATCATCATGCAGGACATCGAACTCGAACAGGCGATAGAGATATTGCTCGCACATACCGTTCCTGTTTCGGATACGGAGGAGGTACCTCTGCTCGATGCCATGGGGCGCGTTGCAGCGGAGGAGCTGCGTGCGGGTTTCGACAATCCGCCGTTTGACCGTTCGCCGCTCGACGGCTATACCTTTGCAGCATCGAGTACGCGCACGGCGACGGCAGAGCGTCCGGTCGCGCTGCGCGTGATCGCGGAGGAGTGCGCGGGAGATTTCTTCGCGGGGCAGGTTGGTGCGGGTGAATGCGTCCGCATCATGACAGGGGGCGCGATTCCGAAGGGCTGTGACTGCGTGGTGCGGCAGGAAGATGTGCGTGAGGACGGGGATACGATCCTCGTTCCGTTCACTTCGGAGCCATATGAGAACTACTGCTACGCGGGTGAGGATATCAAGCAGGGGACAGTTCTCATTCGCCGTGGACAGCGCATCACGGCGGCACATCTCGCCGTACTTGCGAGCGAGGGCTATGGGGCTGTGCGTGTCTATCGGCGTGTGCGCGTCGCGGTGGCGAGCACGGGGGATGAACTGCTTCAGCCCGGAGAGCCGCTCCGCCCCGGCAAGATCTACAACAGTAATCTCTATCTCCTCGCGGGACGTTTGAAGGAGCTCGGCGCGGAGGTGACGTTCCTCGGTGCTGTGCCCGATGATGTTGAACAGGCGGCAGAGGTCATTGCCTCCCATGCGGACACGGTGGATGTGTTCCTGACCTCGGGCGGTGTGTCCGTGGGGAAAAAGGACATCATGCACGGTGTTGTGCCTGCGCTTGGCGCAGAGCGTCTCTTCTGGCG
>CAUVMF010000115.1:0-3755 GCA_963552975.1 uncultured Selenomonas sp. | reverse complement strand
GCGTGCCATATGGATGACCCCGTCCTGGATGATCGAGAGCGCACGCACCTTGTCCTCGTTGTTCGGATAGCGGCGGCGCACCTCCTCGATATGGCGGCGGTTGATCTCGTCGATAATCATGTAGATGCGCGGCAGGAGTGGGCGGAACATGTCGATGCTCCACGTCTCCAGTGCCTCAGGCATAATCGTATGGTTCGTATACGCAATCGTGTCACGCGTGATCGCCCACGCATCCTCCCACGTCAGCCCCTCCTCATCGACGAGGATGCGCATGAGTTCAGCGACGCAGAGTGCGGGGTGCGTGTCGTTGATGTGGATGCCAATCTTCTTGCCGAAGTCGTAGATGCTCATGCCCGTCTTCTTGTAGTGACGAACAATGCTCTGCACGCCTGCCGACACGAAGAAGTACTCCTGAATGAGGCGCATACGGCGTCCCTCGAACGTACTGTCATCGGGATAGAGATAGCGCGTAATCGACTCGACAAAGCTGCGGTAGTCGTTGCGCTGCTGGATCTGCTCCTGCGTCAAAAGCCCATAGTCAGAGAAGTCACGGTTGACCTCCGCGTTCCACATACGCAGGGTGTTGACCGTCGCGTTGTGGTAGCCGACGATCGGCATATCGTACGGCACCGCCATGACGATCATCGGATCCTCATGGACAAGCTCGAGCTTGCCATTTCCCATGTCACGCATATAGGCGTTGCCCCCGAACTTCACGTCCACAGACTTATCTGGCTTGCGATACTCCCACGCAAAGCCGTCGCGCAGCCAGTTGTCCGGAATCTCAACCTGGTTGCCGCCGACGATTTTCTGCTCGAAGAGCCCATACTGATAGCGGATCGTGCAGCCGTGTCCCGGCAGGCGGTGCGCCGCGAGCGAGTCGATGAAGCACGCCGCAAGACGACCGAGGCCGCCGTTGCCAAGGCCTGCGTCCGGCTCCGCCTCGTAGGCGTCCGAGAGGTTCAGCTTGAAATCGCCGAGGACTTCCCTCAGAGCCTCCTCGATGCCGAGGTTGATGAGGTTGGATTTCAGCAAACGCCCAAGCAGAAATTCGATGGAGAAATAGTAGATCTGCTTCTCCTTGCGTTCCCCATACTGCTTGTTCGTCTTGATCCAGTTGTCCGAGATGGACTGCTTGGCGGTCGCTGCGATCGTCTTATAGATCTCGACCTCCGTCAGTTCTTCCACATCGCGGCCAAACATAACATGCGCGGTTGTGATGAAGCGGCTCTTCAAGATCTTCTTCATCGTCTCGAGAGCCTTCCCAGTCGGTCTATTGACCTGATCCTTCTGTGCCAAATCGTCCACTCCTTTTCCATTCTCTTGTTTTCCCCGACCTTCTCTTCCTGCCCGTGACAGGAATCCCCATAAGAAGTACCAGAAACAAGAAGCCGTTATAGCCCTCCCGCCTCAATGACTGAAGTGGAACGGGGCGCTAACGGCAAAAAACAAACGAATTTAGATCGTAATATTCTTCTTGATGACGAGCGGATACTCCGCAGCTCCCTTCAGCCACTTCTCCGCCGTAATCACGACGTTCTTGTCACAGATGACGTTTTCGACAAGCGCACCGTCTTGAATATCACATTTCTGCATGATGATCGAATTGCGGATCTTCACATCCTTGCCTACCTTTACCCCGCGGAAGAGGATGCTGTTCTCCACCTCGCCGCGTACGATGCAGCCGTTCGCGATGAGAGAATTCGTGACCTTCGCAGTCTCCTTGTACTGCACAGGCACGCCGTCCTTGATCTTCGTATAGACGGGGCGCTCCCCCATAAAGAGGTTCTGCCAGACCTCTGGATTGAGGATCTCCATGTTCGCCCGATAGTAGGTCGACATGGAGTCCACATGTGCCATGTAGCCGTCGTGCTCGTAGGCAAACATCGTGTAGTCGCCGGCGCGTCGGATGATCCCGTCAAGCATGAAGTCGAGTCCGCCGCGCTCATAGGCATGGCGCACAATCTCGACGAATGCGCGCTTATCCATGAGGTAAATGCCCATCGATACCTTCATGCCCTGATAGGCGACGGGCTTCTCCGCGATGTCGAGGACAAGGCCGTTCTCCGCCGTGTCGAGGACAATGTTATTACCTGTGTTCTCGTCTTCCGTCGTGTGTGAGACGAGGGTAATATCCGCGCCCGTATTCTGATGGAAGCGCAACACCTTGCCAAAGTCTACATTGTAGACAAAGCTGCCGTTCGTCAGCAGGATATAGCGCGTGGAGGCGTGCTCGATGAAGTCCAGATTGTGATAGAAATTCTTGAGGTCACCCTTGTGCCGCTGCGCATCGTCCTGTGCCGCCGGCAAATAGAAGAGACCGTCGTGACGGCGCGCCAGATCCCAATCCTTGCCCGAGCGCAGATGATCGAGCACCGAGCGCGGCTCATCGGGGAGCATGATGCCCACCTTGATGATGCCGGAGTTGACCATGCTGGAGAGGGCGAAATCGATGAGACGGTAGCGCCCCGCAAAGGGAATGGATTCAACGGCACGTCGATCGGCGAGCTCACGAATGAGACTGCCGTCCTCCTGCAGGTTGATGAGGCCCATCACGCTGTTCATTGTATGTTCACTCCATTCTCTTCCTACGGCTCAGCCGACACGCTGTTCGGTCGATGCGACCGACACCGTCTCCCCCTCAGGGATGACCGTGATCTGCGACTCCTCACCGATGACCTGCGCCCCCGCTTCAACCACAGCATTCTGCGCGAGAATCGCATAATCCACGACTGCACCATCGGCAACGACTGTCGACGGAAGCAGGACGGAGTTGCGTACCACAGCGCCCTTTCCGACGCGCACGCCCGGGAAGATCACGGAGTTCTCGACCGTACCGAGGATCATGGAGCCCTCGCTGATCATCGAGCGCGTGATTTTCGCCTCCTTGCCGACAAACTGCGGCGGCATGGACGGGTTGAACGAGTAGATGCGCCACTTGCCCGAGAGCTCGAACGGCGGCTCATCCTGGAGAAGATCCATGTTCGCCTGCCAAAGGCTCTCGATCGTGCCGACATCCTTCCAATAACCGCTAAAAGCGTAGGAATAGAGACGCCCCTCGTCTGCAAGCATCTTCGGGATGATGTCCTTGCCGAAGTCGTGGCTCGATGTCTCACTCTTCGCATCCGCCGTAAGGTACTCCGCAAGATAATCACGATTGAAAATATAGATGCCCATAGAGGCAAGATTGCTCTTCGGCTTTGCCGGTTTTTCCTCAAACTCAATAATGCGTCCGCTCTCATCCGTGTTCATGATGCCGAAGCGCGAAGCCTCATCCCATGGCACCTCAAAGACGCCGATTGTCGCCTGTGCCTTGTTCTTCTTGTGCGACTCGAGCATCCACGCGTAGTCCATTGTATAGATGTGGTCGCCCGAGAGGATGAGCACATAGTCGGGATCTGCCATGTCGATAAAGTTGAGGTTCTGGTAGATCGCATCTGCCGTACCGCGATACCAGTCTGCGCCTTTCTCCCGTGCATAGGGCGGCAGGACAAAGAGCCCCCCGTCGCGTTTGTCGAGATCCCACGCGCTGCCCGAACCGAGGTACTGGTTCAGCTCCAGCGGACGATACTGCGTCAGAACGCCGACCTTTTCGATGCCGGAGTTGACACAGTTACTCAGCGGAAAATCAATGATGCGGTACTTCCCCCCGAACGGAACCGCAGGCTTTGCAACGCGCTTCGTGAGCGCACCGAGGCGACTGCCTTGTCCGCCTGCCAGAATCATTGCCAAGCACTCTGTTTTTCTCATAGGTA
>CAUVMF010000114.1:0-3756 GCA_963552975.1 uncultured Selenomonas sp. | reverse complement strand
TTCCCGTCCGCGCAGACGAATATCAACGACGCGCGGCTCATCATCTGGACGAAGGAGTTCGCGGCGCGCGGTGTCGAGGGCGAGGTCGTCAATGATCTCCTGCGGGCGGCACTCGTGCGTCAGGGGCTGACGAATGTTACGCCGAACTCCGTCATCAACGACACGGTCGCCGTCCTCCTCGCGGCTGCCTACATCAATGGAGACACGAATATCGGTGCGATCTACGCGACGGGGCACAATACCTGCTACCTCGAGCCGTACACGGGCAAGGCAGAGCCGCCGATGATCCTCAACATGGAGTCGGGCGGCTTCTCCAAACTCGTTCCGAATCGCTTTGATGTGGTACTCGATGCGGCGTCCGAGAAAAAGGGGGAGCAGCGGCTCGAAAAGATGGTTTCGGGGCGTTACATGGGCGAGCTCTTCGCGATGGCACTCGCCGAACTCCTTGGTGAAAAGGGGCGCACATACGGCTTTACGAGCGTCGATCTCAGCCGCATGCTCGAGGATGTGAGCGAGGACGCGACATCGGCGGCGACCATTGTCGAGGCGCTGACGGGGCGGCGGCTCACGGCGGAGGAGGCCGTGCGCGTGCGCGGCCTTGCGCGCGCCGTTGTCGTGCGCTCTGTGCGGCTCATCGCGGCGACGTTTGTCGGGACGCTCTGGCAGGTGACGGGTGCAGGGGAGATGCGCGCCCAGCACATCGCCGTCGACGGCTCGGTCTATGAGAAGATGCCGCTCGTGCGGGAAACGATGGAGCGTGCGTTCGCGGAGCTCCTTGGCGCAGATGCGGCGAGGGTTGACACCATGCTTGCGTGCGGCGGCTCGGGGCTCGGGGCGGCACTTGCGGCGGCGATGGCGGAGCGCGGGTGAAAAGCACTTGCCTCTGCGGCGTTTTCTGTGCTATGATAGACGAATGTAATTCATATTGGAGAAGGAAGGGGCTTTTTCTTGCTCACGCTTTTAATGGTACTTGATGCAATCGTTGCAATCATCCTCATCGCGTCCGTGCTCGGGCAGGAGGCAAAGTCCGCCGGCATGGGCGGCCTCGACGGCGGCGGCGACACGGTCTTCTCGGGCAAGGCGCGCGGAATGGACGCGCTGCTCGCGCGCGTGACCGTCGTGTTCGCGATTTTGTTTGGCGTGATTACGATCGTGATTGCGCGGATGTCGAGCTGATCGAGCTAAAAAGGGAATGTCCCTGCTGCCGCTGCTGCGGTGCAGGGATTTTTTCAGATGATGTCGGAACAGGAGGAATCGTCATGCACCTACCGGGCGCGGAGCCGTTTTTTCTGCCGGGCGGGCGGCATGGCGTGCTCCTCATTCACGGATTCACCGGATTGCCTGCGGAGCTGCGCCTGATGGGGGCGTATCTGAACGAGCGCGGCTTCACCGTGCTTGCGATACGGCTTGCCGGGCACGGGACGACGGTCGAAGATCTGAGCCGCATGGAGCACGAGGACTGGATGGACTCCGTGCGCGACGGCTATGCCATCCTCAGCGGCGCGTGTGAGCGGGTCTCCGTGGTCGGTCACTCGATGGGCGCGGTCTTTGCCCTCCTCCTCTCCGTCGAGGCGGAAGTCGCCCATGTCGTCAGCCTTGGCGCGCCGATCATGATTGCACCCGAGCAGGGACTCGAGCATCTGCCGACGCGTGAGGCGTGCATCGACCGCTATGTACCGAAGGCACGCAGGAAGCTCAGGGACGTGCCGCAGGGGGCAAACAATACGTATCGGCGCATGCCGCTCGTCTCCATTCACGAGCTCTTGGATGTTGTCGCGATCCTTTGCGCGCAGATCGGAAGAGTGACGGCACCGCTCCTCATTGTGCACGGGGAGCGGGATCATACGGCGGATCCGAAGAGCGCGGACTACCTCTATGAGAACGTGGGGAGTCCTCGGTGCGAGAAATTCATCCTGCCCGATGCGGGACATCTGCTGCCGCTCGATATCGGGGTCAGGGAGCGCGTCTTTGCGCGCACGGCGGCATTTCTCTCGGAGAACGCGCAGGAACAGGATTTGTAGGAACGGAATAGGAACGGGAAAACGAGGAAATTATGGAACAGGAACAATTAGATACGCTCAAGGAACGTGTGCACGCTTATATGCGGGAGGACGCCTATCGCCCGCTGCCTGAAGCGGAGGTGCGCACGGGACTTGGGCTGTCCGAGGCGGATGCGCCTCTGCTTTCGCCTGCGCTCGCGGCGCTCGAGGCGGAGGGGGCAATCATCCGCAACCGCAGCGGACTCTACGGACTGCCGAGCCGCATGAATCTCGTCGTCGGGCGGCTTTCCATGTCGCCGAAAGGATTCGGCTTCATCATCCCCGACGTGCGAGAGGCGGAGGACGAGTCGGATGTCTTTGTGCCGGGGAGTGCACTCGCAACCGCTATGCACGGCGATCGTGTTGTGGCGCGTGTGACACCCTCCGAGACGCCGGGGCGTGCGCGTGAGGGCGAGATCATCCGCATCCTTGACCGTGCGAATACGCACATCGTCGGCACCTTCGAGCGCAGCAAGGCGTTCGGCTTTGTGACGCCCGACAGCGCGAAGATCGGGCGCGACATCTTTATTTTGAAAAAGGATTTTGGCGGCGCAAAGACGGGCAGCAAGGTTGTCGTCGAGATTACGAAGTGGCCCGAGGAACGCCGCAGCGCCGAGGGGCGCGTCATCGAGGTGCTCGGCAAGACGGGCGCCCCCGGGGTCGACGTGCTCGCCGTCATGCGCGCTTACGATCTCGATGAGAGCTTTCCGCCCGCCGTCGCAGAAGCCGCCGCGCACTGCCCGACACATCCGCTGCCCGAGGAGTACGCGGGACGGCGGGATCGCCGCGACTTCCCCATTGTCACGATTGACGGCGAGGACACGAAGGACATCGATGACGGCATCTATGCGTATGAGAAGGACGGCGGCTTCTTCCTCGGCGTCTACATCGCCGACGTGAGTCACTACGTCCGCGCAGGCGAGCCGCTCGACGTGGAGGCGGCGCGGCGCGGGACGAGCGTCTATCTGGTCGACCGCGTGATTCCCATGCTGCCGAAGGAGCTGTCGAACGGCATATGCAGCCTGAACGAGGGCGTTGACCGTCTCTCGATGGCGTGCGAGATGGAGATCGGCGCGGACGGCGAGGTGCGGAGCTATGAGATTGTGCCGTGCGTCATCCACGTTGCGCGCCGCCTCACCTATACGCTCGTGAACAAGGTGCTTGCGGGCGAGGAGCCGTTTGTCGCGGACAACGGGGACATCCGTCCGATGCTAGAGACCCTGCGCCGCCTGCGCGAGGTGCTGCGCGCAAAACGTCATCGCCGCGGTTCCATCGACTTCGAGCTGCCCGAGATCAAGGTGAAGCTCGACGCCGAGGGGCATCCCGTTGCGCTCGTGAAGCGCACGGGTTCGATCGGTGAGTCCATCATCGAGGAGTGCATGCTCGTTGCGAATGAGACCGTTGCGCGCCACATGGAGCTGAAGGAGGAGCCGTTTGTCTACCGCGTGCACGAAACGCCGAACAGCGAGAAAATCGAGCGCTTTCAGAGTCTCCTCGCGGCGCTCGGCCTGCGCCTGAACGTGGGCGAGGACGGCAAGGTGCAGCCGCGCGACATACAGGCTGTGCTCGACCGTGTGAAGGGGGCGCCCGAGGAGCGCATCATCGGCGCGGTCGCGCTGCGCTCCATGCAGCAGGCGCGCTATGCGACGGCGAGCCTCGGGCACTTCGGGCTTGCCGCGCGCTACTATACGCATTTCACCTCGCCCATCCGCCGCTA
>CAUVMF010000113.1:0-3761 GCA_963552975.1 uncultured Selenomonas sp. | reverse complement strand
GGGGACTGAAAATCCCCGTGTCAGTGGTTCGATTCCGCTCTGAGGCACCACCTTGTCGGTTGATCTCCAGTACAGATGTGCACTGGGGATTTTTTTGTAGAGCTTTTCGGGGCTTGAAACAAGGAGCTTTTGTCGTGGAATATTTTTCTCAGATTTTTCTCTCGTTCATTGCATCGTGGGGCTATGTCGCCGTTGCCGTGCTTATGGCGGCGGAAAATGCGTGCATCCCCATCCCGAGCGAACTCATTCTCGGATTTGCGGGCTATCTCGTCTATGCGGGGCACATGAGTTTCTCGGGGGCGCTGCTGGCGGGCATGGTCGGCGGACTCCTTGGCTCGATCTTCGCCTATGAGGTCGGCGCGCGCGGCGGACGTCCCTTCGTAGACAAGTACGGGAAATATTTTTTCATCAAAAAATCCCACGTCGATACGGCGCAGGATTGGTTTGACCGTTACGGATTGAAGGCAGTGTTCTTCAGCCGCATGTTGCCCGTTATTCGGACGTTCATTTCACTGCCCGCAGGGTTTGCGCGCGTCGATACGAAGCGGTTCTTCATCTACACGATCGCGGGCTCGCTCCCGTGGACGGCGATGATCCTCTATGCAGGGCTGATGCTCGGTGAGAACTGGACGGATCTCATGGCATACGGACACGAGGCAAGCATGATCTTTGTCGTCTGCTCCGTCATTGCGATGATCTATTTCTATCTCAAATGGAAGAAGAAAAAGAGGCGCCATCTGCGCTGAGATAAAAAGAACGCTGCTGCACGAGATTTTCATGCAGCAGCGTTCTTTTTATGCTTCCTTCACTGTCGCGGGTGCGGTCTGGAACAGCGATACGCCCAGCCCCACGAGTGCGCCAAGGATGGCAGGACAGACCCAGCCCATCATGACAGCATAGAACGGAATGTACTCCACGAGCAGCGCATGGGCGGCCGGATTGCTCAGCCCCGCTGCGTGCAGACCGTCGATCAGGGAGAACACGAGCGTCAGAGCCATTGCCCCTTGATAGATGCTCTTTCGCCAGCCGATGACGCGGTCAAAGAGTGAGAGAATGACGAACACAATGACGAGCGGATAGATCACGACGAGGAACGGAACGGCGAGTGCGATAATCTGCGTGAGACCCACATTCGACGCGGCAAAGCTAAAGAGGATCGAGAAGAGCAGCAGACGTTCGTACGAGATGCGCCCCTTCAGTAGCTTGTTGAAGAACATCGCCGCGCTTGATGTGATGCCGCAGCAGGTCGTCAGACACGCGAGGGCGATGATGACGGCGAGCAGGAGATTGCCTGCAGAGCCGAAGAAGATGCCGACCGCGCCCGAGAGGATCTGACCGCCGTTCTCCGAGTGCCCGAGCACCGAGGCACTCGTTGCGCCGATGTAGGCAAGCGAGCCGTAGACGATTGCCATGAGCGTAACGGTGATGAGCCCGGAGACGAGACATGCGGCACCGATTGCATGACGATCCGTGATGCCGCGCAGACGCACGGCGTTTGCTACGAGTGCACCGATGGCGATCGAGGCAAGCAGATCCATTGTCTGATAGCCGTCCTGGAATCCCTGTGCGAACGGTGCATCGACATAGTTGCCTGTTGGCGCGAATACGTCTCCCAGCGGCGCTTGAAACGCCTGAACAAAGAGAATGCCGAGGACTATGAGGAGCGCGGGCGTCAGCAT
Source organism: uncultured Selenomonas sp. (assembly GCA_963552975.1). GTDB lineage: Bacteria > Bacillota > Negativicutes > Selenomonadales > Selenomonadaceae > Centipeda. The sequence goes on along the minus strand of CAUVMF010000113.1, from coordinate 2,082 downwards.
CTTGCCCACGCGGTCGATGATCTTGTTCGGGTTCAGCGCGAGATAATAGGACACCGCGAAGAAGATTGCCGTATAGATGAACTGACCGAGCCCGAGATTATCCTCCGCGAGGAAGGGACGAATCCCAATCTCGAACGAGACAGCGCCCGTGCGTGGCATTGCAAACAGCGGCCCGATGATGAGATAGAGGATGACGAGCAGCGCTGTCGCGAACATCGGCCACGTCCTCGCGCGCAGGAGCGATACATATTCGCCGCCTGCGAGTGCAATCGCTGTGATTCCGAGGAGCGGCAGCCCGATGCCCGTCGTCATGAAGCCCAGCATTGCGAGCAGTGTGTGATCGCCCGCCGCCTGACCAAGCGCAGGTGGGAAGATGAGATTGCCCGCTCCGAAATAGATGGAAAACATCATAAATCCGAGCGTCAAGAGGTCTTTCTTTTTGAGTGCGTTAATGGCAATTCCCTCCTAACAAATGATACATATAGATATGGCAGAAAAGAAATATCTTTTATTATCGCAGAATAAACGGGCGCTGTCAAATGTTTACGGGTATTTATGAAAAAATCTTGTCGATTTTTTGGAAAGGAGCTTTTTTGCGAGAATTTTCTCCTTGACAGAACGTATCCTTATCGATATAATATTTAAGTGTTGCGCTCATGCGGCGCAGGAAGATCATATGCGGAAGTAGCTCAGTGGTAGAGCACCACCTTGCCAAGGTGGGGGTCGCGAGTTCGAGCCTCGTTTTCCGCTCCATCTTTCGGCGACATAGCCAAGTGGTAAGGCCGAGGTCTGCAAAACCTTTATCCCCAGTTCGATTCTGGGTGTCGCCTCCAATACGAAATGCAGTCTGGAAGGATTTCTTCCAGACTTTTTTACTATCTGTAGAACTGTGTAAAGCGAGAGGAAACGAATGCGGGGACGGTACAAAATCCTTGTCTATGGATGTCAGATGAACATTGCGGACGCCGAGCGCATGGAGGGGCAGCTGCAGGGCGCGGGCTACGCGCGGACGGAGGAGACGGCGGATGCCGACATCATCCTCATCAATACCTGCTGCGTGCGCGAGACGGCGGAGGACAAGGTCTATGGGAAGATTGGCGAAATAAAAAAAATAAAGGAAAAAAATCCGAAGCTGATCTTCGGCATCGCGGGCTGTATGGCGCAGAAGGAGGGGGACAACCTCATGCGTCGCGCACCGCACATCGACTTCGTGCTCGGAACGGGGAAAATACAGGAGCTTGCGCGTGTTGTCGCAGAGATTGCGGCGGAGCATGCGCCTGTGGTGGACGTGACGCTTTCGGACAGCGAGATTGCCGAGAATCTGCCCGTTGCACGCGGCGGCAAGTTCTCTGCGTGGGTACCGATCATGTACGGCTGCAACAACTACTGCACCTACTGTATCGTCCCCTACGTGCGCGGACGTGAGCGTAGCCGTGCGCCCGAGGAGGTCGTGGCGGAGGTGCGCCGTGCAGTCGCGGAGGGCTATACTGAGGTGACGCTCCTCGGACAGAATGTGAACTCGTACGGCAAAGACCACAAGCGCGCGGATTTCGCCGACCTCCTGCGCATGGTGGACGAGGTGGAGGGCATCCGTCGCGTGCGCTTCATGACCTCGCATCCAAAGGACATTAGCGACAAGCTGATCGATACAATCAAGAACGGCACGCATATCTGCGAGCATATCCACCTGCCTGTGCAGTACGGCAGCAATCGCATCCTGAAGGCGATGAACCGCGGCTATACGGTGGAGAAATACCGCGAGCGCGCGCAGCGCGTGCGCGAGGCACTGCCCTCTGCGAGCCTCACGACGGATCTTATCGTCGGCTTTCCGGGGGAGACGGACGAGGACTTTGCCGAGATGCTTTCGTTCCTGCGCGAGATGCGCTACGACTCGGCGTATACGTTCCTCTACTCAAAGCGCTCGGGTACACCCGCCGCGACGATGGCGGAGCAAGTCCCTGATGATGTGAAGCACGCACGCCTCAATGCGCTGATGGAGGAGCAGAACGCAATCAGCAGGGAGCTCAACGATCAGCTCTTGGGATGCACGCTCGAAGTGATGGTCGAGGGCGCGAGCAAGAA
>CAUVMF010000112.1:0-3804 GCA_963552975.1 uncultured Selenomonas sp. | reverse complement strand
TTGTAGTCCTTGCAGTCGAGCCATGCGCGGTGTGCCCCCATATCCTCGAATGCCCATGCCTTCAAGAGCTTCATCACCTCGTGCCCGTAGCCGAGCCCCTTCTTCCCGATGATGACGTGCGTCCACTCCTGTTCCTTCGATTCGAGCAGCAGCCCCGTGACGTGGAGATAGCCGACGCGCTCCTCGCTTTCACGTTCCGCGACGATGATGTCCATCGACGTCGTTCCCTGTGTGATGATCGTCTCGTGATCCATACGCGAGAACGGTACGATGAAGTCCCTGTTGTCCTTTGCCTCCTGCAGGGCGCAGATATAGTCCACGTCTGTGAGCTCTGCGCGGCGCAGGCGGAGGCGCAGTCCCTCGATCAAGATTTCAGACATAGCATCCTCCCTTCCATGATCCAATCATAGTTTTTATTTTACATTGAATCCGTATGCAAATGCAAGAGCGTGCGTCAATGAATAATTATAGATTGACGATATGGGGCGAACGTCATATAATAGAAAAACTGAGAGAGAAATGCAAACGGAATCGAGGGACAATCATGGCAGCGCAAAAAAAACCGTCGGTGCGGGATGTGCTATGGCGCAAGAAACGCGCACGCGATCAGATGCTCGACTTAGTGGGGCATCTCTGTGATGAGGCTTGGGCGATCTTTGAGAAGGTTGCCTCGGATCGCTCATCCAGCTCGAACGATGCCGTCGTTGCGCGTGAGCTCGGATTGCGGCTGCGCTCCCTCGCCTATCTCATCGAGGGCGAGCACTACATCGACCGCATCGCCTTTGAGCTGCAGACGAAGGACTCCTATGTGACTGCGAGCGATGTCGCGCACTCCTATGTTGCGGAGATGGTAATGACCTATCTCGACGGCATCCTGCTCTATGGGCGGCAGTGCAAATGGGACAACGATCTGCTGCGGGATGAGTATCGGGATTCGCTGGAGAAATCGCTTGAGGAGATCCGCACAGCACTCATTCCCGTGCCGCCGCAGCAGGTGGAGGAAAATGCTACAGACAGTTGATTGGCTCAGGAATTAGGAGGCTTGCCGCTGATGTTCGGTATGTCAATGGATATAGGAATTGACCTTGGTACGGCGAATGTGCTCGTCTATGTCAGGGGGAAGGGGGTTGTCCTCAGAGAGCCCTCCGTGGTCGCGGTGAACCGTGACACCAATCAGGTGCTCGCGATCGGCGAGGATGCACGGCAGATGATCGGGCGCACGCCCGGCAACATCGTCGCAATCCGCCCGCTGCGCGACGGCGTTATCGCGGACTACGACATCACGGAGAGTATGCTGCGCTTCTTCATTGAAAAGGTGGTCGGACGCAGCATCGTCTTCCGCCCGCGCATCATGATCTGCATCCCTTCGGGGGTGACCATGGTGGAGCAGCGTGCTGTGCAGGAGGCGGCGGAGCAGGCGGGCGCGCGTCACATCCAGCTCATCGAGGAGCCGCTCGCGGCGGCGATGGGTGCGGGACTTGACATCGTGGAGGCACAGGGCTCGATGGTTGTCGACATCGGCGGCGGGACGACGGATGTCGCCGTCATCAGCCTCGGCGGCGTCGTGACGAGCGAGAGCATCCGCATCGCGGGCGACACGTTCGATGAGGATCTGATCAGCTACGTCAAGCGCGAGTTCAATCTGCTCATCGGCGAGCGTACGGCGGAGGAGATCAAGCTGCGCGTCGGTGCGGCACACACAGCGGCACGCCGCGAGCAGATGGATGTGCGCGGGCGGGATCTTCTCTCGGGGTTGCCGAAGAATATCACAATCTCGACGGCGCAGGCATCCTCTGCCATCGAGAGCTCCGTTATGCGTGTTGTGGACTGCGTGAAGAAGGTGCTCGAGGAGACACCACCGGAGCTCGCGGCGGACATCATGGATCGCGGCATCGTACTGACAGGCGGCGGCGCACTGCTCTATGGCATGTCGGAGCTGATTCAGCGCGAGACAGGCACGCCGACCGTTGTGGCGGACGAGCCCATGTCGTGTGTGGCGCTCGGCTGCGGCAAGGCACTCGACATTTTCGATAAATTTGACGGCAAGGCGATAAATGCGAGCTTTGGACGAAAAAAATAAAAGCAGGAAAAACGCTCTTTACAGCGAAATTATAACAAAGTAAACAACTGTCTGGAAAAAGAGGGATGGAATTATGTGGAGAGGACTCTATATCGCGGCGTCCGGTATGATTACGGAGACGAAGCACACGGACATGATCGCGAACAACCTTGCGAACGCCTCGACGACGGGCTACAAGCGCGACGATATGGCAATCCGCGAGTTCGAGCCGATGCTGCTGCGCCGCATCAATGACAACTCTGCCGATACCAAGGTCACGAGTTTCAAGGGCTTTCGCGTCGACGGAAACCGTGCGCCGCGCGTCGGTATGCTCGGCCTCGGCTCCGCCGTGGATGAGATCGCGACGGATCATTTGCAGGGGGCGATGCAGACAACGGGCAATACCTATGATGTCGCTATTTCGGGCGAGGGGTACTTCGTTGTGAATACCATCGATGGTCCGCGCTACACGCGTGACGGTGGGTTCTACCGCTCCAACTCCGGCCGGCTGCAGAATATGCGCGGGCAGGATGTCCTTTCCTCGCAGGGACGTCCGATCACGATTCCGGAGAATGCACAGAACGTGATGATCGCGAGCGACGGGCGCATCTATGCGAACGGGGGAGAGATCGGACAGATCGATGTTGTTGCATTTGACGGCAAAAATTCCCTTGTCAAGCAGGGGGATAACCTCTATCGACCGCAGGGCGGTGCACAGCCGCGCCCCGCAACAGGGACAGTGGAGCAGGGCATGCTTGAGATGTCGAATACAAGCGTCGTCACGGAGATGGTCGAGCTCATCAACAACTACCGCATTTACGAGGCGGGCTCAAAGGCGGTGCAGACCCAGGACAGTCTGCTCGACAAGGCGGTCAATGACGTTGGGCGTACGAGTTAAAATTTCTTAAGAAAAACGGCAATTCATCCGATATAAAAGAGTGAACTACTTGTAATCATTCCTTGGAGGGGGATATCGACTATGATGCGAGCACTTTGGTCTGCAGCGTCCGGCATGAAGGCGCAGCAGACGCATATGGACATCGTTGCGCACAATATTGCGAACGTCAATACCCACGGCGGCAAGAAGGTGCGTGCGGAGTTCCAGGATCTCGTCTATCAGACACTCCGCGAGGCGGGCGCGCAGAACGGCGCGGACTCGCAGTACCCGACGGCGCTCCAGATCGGTCTTGGGACGCGTGTGGCGGCGACGCAGCGCGTCTTTACGCAGGGACCCTTGCAGACGACGGACAACCCGACGGACATCGGCATTCAGGGCGAGGGGTTCTTCCGCGTCACGATGCCCGATGGTACAACGGCATACACGCGCGACGGCACGTGGAAGCTCGACGGCGATCGCCGCATGGTGACAACGGATGGCTATCTGCTTGCAGACGGCATCACGATCGGCGAGAATGCACCTCTTGATTCCATCACCATCTCCGGCGACGGTCGTGTATCCTACCGTGAGGCCGGTCAGACACAGCAGCAGGAGGCGGGGCAGATCACGCTCGCACGCTTTGTCAACCCGGCGGGGCTCACATCCATCGGCAAGAACCTGTTCGTCGTGTCCGATGCCTCGGGCGAGGCGATTGAGTCGAACCCCGGCGTGGACGGCGCGGGTACGCTCGCGCAGGGCACACTTGAGATGAGCAATGTGCAGATTGTGGAGGAAATGGTCGAGATGATCGTTTCCCAGCGCGCCTATGAGTCCAACTCGAAGGCAATCACGACATCGGATTCGATGC
>CAUVMF010000111.1:0-3850 GCA_963552975.1 uncultured Selenomonas sp. | reverse complement strand
AACGATGGATTGCATCCGTCCTTGCGGGCGCAGTGCTCATCGCCGCACAGTTTTTTGCGGGCTGCACGGCTGCACCCGCCTCCGATGCGTCCAAACACGCGGCGCAGGGGGAGATTACGGTCAAGGTGCTCAATATTGGGCAGGGCGACTCGATTCTCATCCAGACGGGAGAGAAGACGGTGCTCGTCGATACGAGTGATGTGGACGAGCGCGACAAGCTGCGTGCGGAGCTGAAAAAGGCAGATGTCAAGAAAATTGACACAATCATCCTCACGCATCCGCACGCCGACCACATCGGTGGTATGGATGTCCTGCTCGACGAGTACACGGTCGGTATGGTCTATGACAACGGTATGCCCTCGACCTCAAAGCTCTACCTCGGCTATGTGAAAAAGCTCAAGGAAAAGAAGATCGAGCGCAAGGGGCTCGTCGCGGGCGACCGTGTCGATCTTGGCGGCGGTGCCGTGTTCGAGGTGCTTGGTCCCTCGGCGGAGCTGGTCAAGGAGGGCTCGGTCAAGGGCTATAAGCACGATCCGAACAACGAGTCCGTGGTCGGGCGGCTGGTCTTTGGCGATTTCTCCATGATGCTCACGGGTGACGCGGAAAAGAAGGAGGAGAAGGAAATCCTCGCATCGGGCGGCGCACAGATAAAGAGCACGATTTTGAAATCCGGCCATCACGGCAGCAAGACCTCCTCCTCGGCAGACTTCCTGCGTGCAGTTCAGCCGGAGGCGGCACTCATCTCCTGCGGGGTGAACAACGACTATGGGCACCCGCACAAGGAGACGATGAAAAAGTACCATGCACTGAACATCCCGATCTATGTGACAGCAGAGAACGGGACGATCACGGTGACGAGTGACGGAAAAACCTACAAGATTGTACCCGAACGGGGGGAGAAACAATGATCTCTGCATATCTTGACCGATTTGAAGGAAAATACGCAGTACTTCTACTCGGTGATGCAATGGAAAAGGTGAATTTCCCGAAGACGTTTCTTCCTGCGGATGTTTCCGAGGGAGACTATCTGACGATCTCCATGGAGCGCGATGCAGCAGCTACGGAGGCTGCAGAGGCGGAGGCTCTGGAATTGCTGAACCAATAAGGAGGTGTTATTGGCATTGATCCGGTGGAATCAACACGTATGGACAAGGACGCTGCTCACAGTGGCAGCGCTTTTTGTCTGTTTTTGCACGCTTTTTGTGAGCGGTACGGGCGAGGCAAAGGGCAAGACCTTTCGTCTCCTGAGCATGGAAAGTCATGCGGTGGAGATTGACGGCCGTGCCGCCGTCCGCATTCAGATCGGTGTGAACCGTGCAGGGGTATCCGATGCACTTGCTGCACAGACACAAGAAGAGAATGCGCTGATCCTCGCACTTGAAAATGTGAAACTTGATAAAAAGTTCCCGCAGGAATATGTACCAAGTGGTGAGATGGCGGAAAAAATCTCTGTCACAATGGAAGACAAGCACAATGCTGTGCTCCACATTGCGTCAGCACTTCCCCTTACACACGAGGATGCCTATCGCGTCTACACGATGCCTGCCGAGGCACATGGCAAGGTGAAGGAGTATCTCGTCATTGACATTATCGCACCACGGTTGCAGCCCAGTCCCGCACGCGGGCATACGGTAGTCATCGATCCGGGACACGGGGGCAGCGATTCGGGGGCGATCGGATATACCGGTGTGCCTGAGAAGGTGGTTGCCCTTGCGGTGTCGAAACGCACGGAGGAGCTGCTGCGGGCGGCGGGCGCACACGTCATCATGACGCGGACGGAGGATGTGGATGTTGCCCCTGCGGTCAGCTCCGATGCGGGAGAGCTGCAGGCGCGTGTGGACGTGAGCCTCGCGCATCCGGAGGCGGAACTCTTCCTCTCCGTGCACTGCAACTCGTTCACGAATCCCGATGCGCACGGCATGGAGACCTACTACTACCCCAAGACGGATGCGGACGAGCATTTTGCGACGCTCCTCAATGAGGAACTCGCGGCGGCGGGCGGTCTCTACAATCGCGGGGTCAAATACGCGAAGTTCTACGTTCTGCGCCACACCGAAATCCCTGCCTCCCTCGTGGAGCTCGGTTTTCTTTCAAACCCGCACGAGGAGGAACTGTTGGCGAACGCCGGCTATCAGGAGCAGCTGGCACAGGCGCTCGTCCGTGCGATCGAGCGATATTTTGAATAGAGGGGAGCGGACACGCAATGTTGATACAGATGAAACGCATGACATCCATCGCTGCCATACTTGCAGCCGCAGCGATGCTCGCCCTTGCGGCGGGCTGCGGGGATGAGCAGAAGCCGGCACAGGCGGACAGCCCCGCACAGACGGCGCAGACGAAGGATACGGAGAGGCCTGCACAGGTGAAGCCAAAGGAGATGCAGGTGAATGTCTACTATCCGAGAAACGACGGAACGGGGCTCATCGCAGTCAGCCGTAAGGTGAACACGGAGAAGGATGACAAGTATACAGCGGCGATGAAGTCTCTCCTCACTGGGACGAAGGAGAAGGCGCAGACGAACGTCATCCCGAAAAAGGCAAAGCTGCGCAGCGTTACAGTGAAGGACGGCGTTGCAACAGTGGACTTCTCGAAGGAATTGGAGCAGAATTTTAGCGGCGGATCGACGGGCGAGGAAATGCTCATCGGTTCCATCGTGAACACACTGACGGATTTCCCCGAGGTTCAAAAAGTGCAGATCCTCATCGAGGGTGCGTCCGTGGAGACCCTGTCGGGGCATATGGATCTCTCCGAGCCGCTCACGCGCATGACAGAGCTGCTCAATTGACACAGCGAATCCCTCGCTTGTCATTTGGGTTTTTTTGTGATACGATACAGATAGAATCGCGGACGTTGCGCTCTTTGCGTGTCCGTATATCGGGAAGCGCGTAGACACGTTGTTTCCATAGGAAAATAGCAGGAGGTTGTTTCATACAATGAAGGTTACGGCAGAGCATGGTGAGAACCGCGAGGTCACTCTGACGATTGAAGTTGAGCAGGCAAAACTGGAGAAGGCGACGGACGGCGCGGCAAAGCGCATCGCGGGGCGTGTGAACATCCCCGGCTTCCGCAAGGGCAAGGCACCGCGCAAGATTGTCGAGAACTTCGTCGGCAAGGACGCAATTTTGCAGGAAGCGTTTGAGGGAGTTGCCCAGAAGGCGTTTGAGGATGCTCTGACGGAGCAGAACATGGAGCCTGTGACGCGCCCCGAGATCGACATCGTGACCCTTGAGGAGGGCCAGGATGTCGTCTTTACGGCAAAGTTCACGCAGCGTCCCGAGGTCACGCTCGGCGACTACAAGGGACTGACGGTGGAAAAGCCCGAGGTCACTGTGTCCGAGGAGGACATTGACCGACAGATCGAGGGCATGCGTCAGCATCAGGGAACGCTTGTGGATGCACCTGCGGATGCCGAGGTCAAGAAGGACGATTTCATCACCCTTGACTTCGAGGGCTTTGTCGACGGCACGGCTTTCGAGGGTGGCAAGGGCGAGGACTATCCGCTGCAGATCGGCTCGGGCAGCTTCATTCCCGGCTTCGAGGATCAGCTCATCGGTGCGAAGATTGGCGAGGAGCGCGAAGTCAACGTCACGTTCCCCGAGGAGTATCATGCAGAGAACCTCAAGGGCAAGCCGGCCATGTTCAAATGCACGGTGCGCAGCATCAAGTCGCGTGAGCTGCCCGAGCTGAACGACGAGTTTGCGAAGAAGGCGAGCAAGTTTGAGACACTCGCAGAGCTGCGTGAGGACATTCGCAAGAACCTCCAGGCGGGCGCGGAGCGTCAGGCAGAGACCGACCGCCGCACGAAGGCGATCGACATGGCGACGGAGAACTGCACGATGGAGATTCCGCC
>CAUVMF010000110.1:0-3868 GCA_963552975.1 uncultured Selenomonas sp. | reverse complement strand
ATGAAATGATCTGCACTGCGCAGGATCTGCACGTCATGATCGACAAGGACGATGGAGTTTCCGTCAGACATAAGTTCCCGCATGACGTTCAGCAGTCCATCAATGTTCGAGGGATGGAGTCCGATGGACGGCTCGTCAAGAACGTAGAGCACGCCCGTTGTCCGATTGCGCACGGCACGCGCGAGCTGCATGCGCTGCCGCTCCCCCGTCGAGAGCGTGGACGCCGCACGGTCGAGCGCGAGGTAGCCGAGCCCAAGCTCCATGAGTCGCGCCGCCGTATGCTGGAAACTCTCACAGATGCTTTCCGCCATCGGAACCATATCCCGCGGCATTGCCTTTGGAACATTTGCGACCCACGCCGCAAGTTCCGTCAGCGTCATCCTGCAGACATCCGGCAGAGAGAGCCCTGCGAGGCGCGGCGCACGTGCGGCATCCGAGAGGCGTGTGCCGTGACAGGCTGGACAGATTTCTTGGCGCAGGAATTTTTCCACACGCTTCATTCCCTTTTCATCCTTGACCTTCGCGAGCGCATTTTCTACGGTATAAATTGCATTGAAGTAGGTGAAGTCCATCTCCCCCGCCGCACCGGTCTTTTGGATCTGATAGACCATATGCACCTTGTCGGGAGGTCCGTGAAAGACGATCTCCTTTTCCTGCGCAGTCAGTTCGCGAAACGGCACATCCGTCCGCACACCGAGTTTCTGCGCGATCTCCTTCATCAGAGACCACATGAGCGTCTGCCACGGCAGGACTGCCCCATCGTCGATCGAGAGGGAGGCGTCGGGCACGAGCGTCGATTCGTCAACGACGCGGACAACGCCGGTACCTCCGCACGCCTCACAGGCACCGCCGCTGTTGAACGCGAGTTCCTCCGCACCCGGTGCATAGAAATGTACGCCGCACGTCGGGCAGACGATCTCCTGTTCCGCCGCCACCTTGCGCGTCGGCGCTGCATAGTGACCGTTCGGGCAGCGATGGCTCGCCAGACGCGAAAACATCAGACGCACGACGTTCAGCAGCTCCGTGGACGTGCCGAACGTACTGCGCATCCCGGGCACGCCGGGGCGCTGATGCAGTGCAAGCGCCGCAGGGATGTAGCGCACCTCATCGACGCATGCCTTCTCTGCCTGTGTCATGCGCCGCCTCGTATACGTCGACAACGCCTCGAGATAGCGGCGCGAACCCTCGGCGTAGAGCACGCCCAGTGCGAGCGAGGACTTTCCCGAGCCGGAGACCCCCGCAATACCCACAATCTTATGAAGCGGAATATCGACAGATATATTTTTCAAATTGTGAACACGCGCCCCGCGGACTTCGATCTCCATCGGCTGCTTTTCCATTGCCGCATATCCCCTCTCCTTCTTTGTGCCGTCGAGATCATCATGCAGTCTCACCGCACATACGCAAGCAGCGCCTTCCTCGGCATTTCAAACAGAAGAAAATTGTTTCAGGTCTCCTGATAATATAAGCCTCGTTTTCGTACAAAAAAGCAGAACATGAACCTCCTCATGCTCTGCTGTTCGATTCACCACTTCAAACATCCCCCGTTTGTCGCGATCACGTCCTTATACCAGTGAAACGACTTCTTGCGCCAACGCGTGAGCGTCCCCGACCCGTCGTCATTGCGGTCGACGTAGATGAAGCCGTAACGCTTCGACATCTGCGCCGTCGACGCGCTCACGAGGTCGATGCAGCCCCACGTCGTATAGCCCATGACGGGCACGCCATCGGCGATCGCCTCCTCCACCTGCACGAGATGGTCGCTGAGATAGGAGATACGATAGTCGTCCTCCACCGTCATGCCGCCCGCGCCGTCCCCTGTGAGCACATCCTTTGCGCCAAGTCCGTTCTCGACGATAAAGAGCGGCTTTTGCCAGCGGTCATAGTATCGGTTGAGCACATAGCGCAGCCCCTGCGGGTCGATCTGCCACCCCCACTCACTCGCCTTGAGATGCGGATTCTTCTTGCCGCCGAGGAGGTTGCCGCCGCCCGCCGTACCGCCCGTGCCCTCGCAGATGCTGACGTAGTAGCTGAACGAGACGAAGTCCACCGTATGCTCCCGCAGCAGCCGCAGTTCCTCCTGTGTCGCACGGATCTCGATGCCGTTCTCGCGGAAGTAGCGTTTCATATAGCCGGGGTAAATGCCGCGTACGTGCATATCCCCGAAGAAGTCGTTGAAGTGCTCCGCCCGCATGACGGCGATCATGTCATCGGGGGCGGGGGTCAGCGGATAGGTCGGCATCGCGAGAATCATGCAGCCGATCTGAGCCTCGGGGATGATCTCGTGCCCGATCTTCGTCGCAAGTGCCGAGGCGACGAACTCATGGTGACACGCCTGATAGAGGTCTTGGAGCGACAGCTCCGACTTCGGTGTCAGAATCCCGCCCGAGAGCAGCGGCTCATGGAGTACGGAGTTGATCTCGTTGAACGTCAGCCAGTACTTTACTTTATCCCGATAGCGCGTGAAGATCGTCCGCACATAGCGCTCGTAGAAGCCGATGAGGTCGTGACTCATCCAGCCGTTGTACGCCTTCGCGAGATGGAGCGGTGTCTCATAGTGCGAGATCGTCACGAGCGGCTCGATGCCGTATTTCCGGCACTCGTCGAAGAGATCGTCGTAGAACTGCAGCCCCGCCTCGTTCGGCTCGGCATCGTCCCCATTCGGGTAGATGCGGCTCCACGCAATCGACGTGCGAAAGACCTTGAACCCCATCTCGGCAAAGAGGGCGATGTCCTCCTTGTACCGATGGTAGAAGTCAATCGCCGTGAGTTTCAGATTGTCCGCCGTTGGCTCTGCGGTCGGCGCCCCCATGATGCCACGGGGCATGATGTTCTGTATGTCGATGCCCTTGCCATCTGCGTTGTACGCGCCCTCACACTGATTCGCTGCGACCGCGCCGCCCCAGAGAAAGCCCTTCGGAAATGCCATATTGTGCTCCTTTGCCGCAGCATTGCCGCGTGCTCGCAGTCCGGTGGATAGGACGTTCACATGCGTCGTGTTATGCCAGCTCGATACCGTTGTCCTGCGCAAGCTTGCGGATGATCGGCACGGGCAGTTCTGCAGCCTTTGCCGCCGTCTCAAGGTCGATTCCCGCACGCAGACAGTTCATCGCGACACGGATCACGCCCTGCTTGCGCCCGCGGAACTCACCCTCGCTGATGCCCTCTGCCTTGCCTACCTCTTTGCCCTTTTCAAACGCCGCCGTAAGATCCGCCTCAAAAGCAGCGCGCATCCCCTCCACGCGCTGCTCGCTCATCGAACGAATCATTTCCCCTACATTCGTCTCGCTCATCGCTCATTCCATCCTTTCTGCTCTCTTAATAATCCTTTTTATTATAGATAATTCTTCCACATTGGTCAAATAAAAGAATGCCGCCACATTTCTGCAGCGACATTCAAGACAATCTTACTTCTTCCGATAGATGATCGGGCTGCGCACGAGGTACTCAAAGGGTGCGCTGAGGCAGTGGACGAGACGCGAGAATGGAAAGAGGAACGCGACCGCCATCCACGAGAACATATGGATGCGGAACATGAGCGGCACGTTCTCCATGTAGTCGATCTCGGGGCTGAGCGCGAGAACCGAGCGGAACCACGGCGAGATGGTCTCACGGTAGTCAAAACCGCCCTGCACGGCGTTCAGCGTCGTGGACGCACAGCCAGAGAAGATCGCAAGGAAGAGGAACAAATAGAGCCACTTGTCCATGGTGGACGTGTTGACTGCCATGCGATCCTTGCCAAAACGGCGGATGAGGAGCAGAATGAAGCCCCCGAAGAAGAGCACGCCTGCGGGCGCACCGCCGCCGAGCGCGATCATGTGGTAGAGGTGCTCGTCGATGCCCGCCGCCTCGGTCATGAACTTCGGGA
>CAUVMF010000109.1:0-3882 GCA_963552975.1 uncultured Selenomonas sp. | reverse complement strand
TGAGCACCTTAAAGGACTCGGGAACGCCGGGCTCGGGGATGTTGTCGCCCTTGACGATGGACTCGTACGCCTTGACACGGCCGACCACGTCGTCGGACTTCACCGTCAGGATCTCCTGCAGTGTGTACGCTGCGCCGTATGCCTCGAGCGCCCAGACCTCCATCTCACCGAACCGCTGACCACCGAACTGTGCCTTGCCGCCGAGCGGCTGCTGCGTGACGAGCGAGTACGGACCCGTGGAACGCGCGTGAATCTTGTCGTCAACGAGATGGTGCAGCTTCAGCATATAGACGCAGCCGACCGTGACGCGGTTCTCAAACGGCTCGCCCGTACGCCCGTCATAGAGCACCGTCTTGCCGTCGTCGGGCAGCCCCGCCGCGCGGATCGTGCCGAATACGTCATCGTCGCCCGCGCCGTCAAAGACGGGGGTCGCGATGTGAATGCCCGCCACGTCGGGGATGGGCATCCCGTTTTTATCAAAATCATAGCCCGCCGCACGAAGGTCGCCCTCCACCGTCGGATCACCCGCCTTGATACGCTGACCGAGCACGCGGCACGCCATGCCAAGGTGCGTTTCGAGCACCTGACCGATGTTCATGCGTGACGGGACGCCGAGCGGGTTCAGCACGATGTCGACAGGCGTACCATCCGGCAGGAAGGGCATATCCTCCTGACGCATGATGCGCGAGACGACGCCCTTGTTGCCGTGGCGGCCGGACATCTTGTCGCCGACCGAGATCTTGCGCTTCTGCGCGATGTAGACGCGCACGAGGCGGTTGACCCCGGGCGGCAGCTCGTCGTTGTTCTCGCGCGTGAAGATCTTCACGTCGATGATCTTGCCCGCCTCGCCGTGCGGCACACGCAGCGAGGTGTCGCGCACCTCGCGCGCCTTCTCACCGAAGATCGCACGCAGGAGACGCTCCTCCGCCGTCAGCTCCGTCTCGCCCTTCGGCGTGACCTTGCCGACGAGGATGTCGCCGGGGCGCACATCCGCGCCAATGGAGACAATGCCGTCCTCGTCGAGATCCTTGAGCGCATCCTCCGCGACGTTCGGGATGTCGCGCGTGATCTCCTCGGGGCCGAGCTTCGTGTCACGCGCGTCGCACTCGTACTCCTCGATGTGGATCGAGGTGTAGAGGTCGCGCTTGACGAGATTTTCACTGAGGAGAATCGCGTCCTCGTAGTTGTAGCCCTCCCACGGCATATAGGCAACGATGATGTTGTAGCCGAGCGCGAGCTCGCCGTTGTCCGTCGACGGACCGTCGGCGATGGGCTGTCCTTCCTCGATGCGGTCGCCCACGTAGACGAGAGGCTTCTGATTGATGCACGTCGCCTGGTTCGAGCGGACAAATTTCTGCATTTTATAGTTGTCAAATGCGCCCTCGTCCGTGCGGACGGTGATTGCATTCGCCGTGACTTCCGTAACCTCGCCGCTGTGCTTGGCGAGCACCATGACGCCCGAGTCGCACGCGGCCTTGTACTCCATGCCCGTGCCGACGAGCGGTGCCTGCGTCCGCAGGAGCGGGACCGCCTGACGCTGCATATTCGCGCCCATGAGCGCACGGTTCGCGTCGTCGTTCTCGAGGAACGGGATCATCGCCGTCGCGATCGAGAAGACCTGACGCGGCGACACGTCCATATAGTCGACGCGGTCACGGTGGTGCAGCCCCGTCTCCTCGTGGAAACGCGCCGTGACGCGCTCGTTGACGAAGAACTCGCTGTCATCGAGCGGCTCGTTCGCCTGTGCGATGATGAGCTCGTCCTCCTCGTCCGCCGTCAGATAGCGCACATCCTCCGTCACGCGACGGTTCTCCTTGTCCACGCGGCGGTACGGCGTCTCCATAAAGCCGAACTGGTTCACGCGCGCATAGTTTGCAAGCGAGCCGATCAGACCGATGTTCGGACCCTCAGGCGACTCGACGGGACACATACGCCCGTAGTGGGAGTTGTGCACGTCGCGCACCTCGAAGCCCGCGCGCTCGCGCGAGAGACCACCGGGGCCGAGTGCCGAGAGGCGGCGCTTGTGCGTCAGCTCCGAGAGCGGGTTGTGCTGATCCATAAACTGCGAGAGCTGCGAGGAGCCAAAGAACTCCTTCACCGCCGCCACGACGGGGCGGATGTTGATGAGCCCCTGCGGCGTGATGCTCTCCGTCTCCTGGATCGACATGCGCTCGCGCACGACGCGCTCCATGCGTGAGAGTCCGATACGGAACTGGTTCTGCAGCAGCTCTCCGACCGCACGCACGCGGCGGTTGCCGAGATGGTCGATGTCGTCCGTATTGCCAAAACCGTCCATCAGGCCAAGCAGATAGCTGATCGCCGCCATGATGTCCTCGCGCGTGATCGTGCGGTACTGGTAATCGCGCGTCGGCGCACAGAGCATCCGGTGAATCTCACCGTCCTTTTTCTGCACATCAAAGGCGACGATTTCGCCCTCGCCAAAGAGTGCCGTCTCGCGCTCCGCGCTCACGGCATCCACCATTTCTCCCGTAATCGGCTCACCCTGCGGAAATACGATTTCGCCCGTCTCCTTATCAACGACGGGATTTGCAAGCACCTTTCCGAGGAGGCGGCGGCGCCAGCCAAGTTTTTTCGTCAGTTTATAGCGACCGACCGTCGCCAGATCGTAGCGGCGCGGGTCGAAGAAGAGTGTCTCGAGCAGGTTGCGCGCCGTATCCTCGTTCGCGGGCTCGCCCGGACGCAGGCGGCGGTAGATCTCGATGATCGCCTTGCTGCGCGTCTTGACCTCGTCCGTATCGCGCTCAAGCGTCGCAAGGATACGCGGGTCGTCACCGAAGAGCGCACGAATCTCATCGTCCGTCTCATAACCGAGCGCACGGATGAGATAGGTCACGGGCATCTTGCGCGTGCGATCGATGCGCACAGACACAATGTCGTTCGCGTCCGTCTCAAGCTCGATCCACGCGCCACGGTTCGGGATCATCGTCGCATTGAAGAGCTCCTTGCCCGACGTATCGATCTCGACCCCGTAGTAGGTGCCGGGCGAGCGGACAAGCTGGCTGACGATGACGCGCTCCGCGCCGTTGATGATGAACGTGCCTGTGTCCGTCATGAGCGGGAAATCGCCCATGAAGACCTCCTGCTCCTTGATCTCGCCCGTCTCGCGGTTCACGAGGCGCACGTTCACGCGCAGGGGTGCTGCATAGGTCACGTCACGTTCCTTACACTCGTCGAGATCGTATTTCGGCTCGCCGAGCGCGAACGATTCGAAGGAAAGGATGAGATTCCCCGAGAAATCCTGAATAGGCGAGATGTCGCGGAAGATCTCCGCGAGCCCCACCTCAAGAAACCACTGGTAGCTCGTGCGCTGGATGTCGAGGAGATGCGGCATCTCCATGACTTCCTTGATGCGCGCGTAGCTGTACCGGGTGCGACGGCCGACCGACACAGGATTGAACATGAACGCTGTCACCCTTTCGCTGGATTATCCTAATGAAGCTTTGTGTACCGCAGGAATTAAAAAGACACAAAAAGAACAAGGCAAACGTCCGAATACCTTGCTCTGTTTCCTTTCTAACACGAGCCGCGAAGGCTGATCCTCCCCGAAAAAAGGCGCACAAATCCCCATTTTCATTCAATAGGTCATTACATGATACATCATTCGATTTTTCGTGTCAAGGGGTATTTTGCATTACGTGAAATTTTCTTGGAAGCAACATTCAAAACAGAAGTCACGCAATCTCTCCGCCAACGCAGACGGTGCGCGTGCCGATCTGTCCGATATGGACGGGGAGTCCGTAGAGTGCGCTCATGCCCGCCTCGTCGGCGTCAGCCCCCTTTTTTTCTGCATTATGAAGCAGGAATCCCATCCTCCTCGGCGATTCTCCGAATTGCCTCCTCGGGCATCTCCGCCATCTGAGC
>CAUVMF010000108.1:0-3887 GCA_963552975.1 uncultured Selenomonas sp. | reverse complement strand
GACAACGAGAACAGCTACACGAGCCAGATGGTTCGCACGATCAAGTACTTTGCGGAACTCGGCTGACAAGTAAACAGAGATATACGGGATGTGGATGCGGATAGCTAGCGTTTGCTCCATGTTGCCTGTGCATACGATCTTTCACGAGGTCCGGCCGACGTTTGGGCCGGACCTCGTTTCTTTTTAGGGAGTGCTGATACATTCAGCATCTCCTTTATGGAGGGGACAATATGAATAAAAAGACAATGCTTCACATTGAGCCGCATGGGAAAAAGGTATTTGTCCGCGTGGACTTCAACGTCCCAATGGACGAGCATCAGCACATTACGAACGATACGCGCATCCGCGCGACGATCCCGACGATTCAGCATCTCCTGAACGCGGGGGCGGCAGTCATCCTCGCTTGCCATGTCGGCCGTCCGACGGAGGCACGTGAGCCGCAGTTCTCGACGAAGCCGATTGTTGCGCGTCTCGAGGAGTTCCTCTCACAGGAGGTGAAGTGGGCGCCGGACTGTGTCGGTCCTGAGGCGGAGAAGGCTGCAGCGGACCTCAAGCCGGGTGAGGTTCTGCTTCTCGAGAATCTGCGCTACCACAAGGCAGAGAAGAAGAACGATCCGGAGTTTGCAAAGCAGCTCGCCTCGCTTGCAGATATTGCCGTGGATGACGCATTTGGCGTTGCACACCGCGCGCATGCCTCGAACGTCGGCATCACGGCGTATCTTGAGACGGTTGCGGGCTTCCTCATGGAGAAGGAGATCAACTACATCGGCAAGACGCTCGAGAACCCGAAGCGCCCGTTTGTCGCCATCATCGGCGGCGCGAAGGTCTCGGACAAGATCGGCGTCATCGAGAACATGATCGACAAGGTGGATACGATCATCATCGGCGGCGGTATGGCGCACACCTTTGATGCGTCGAAGGGCTATCCGATCGGCGACTCCCTCTGCGAGCGCGACAAGATCGACCTCGCGAAGCAGCTGCTCGAAAAGGCGGAGAAGAAGGGCGTGAAGGTCGTTCTGCCCGTGGATGTTGTCATCGCGGACAAGTTCGCGGCGGACGCGAACACGAAGACGGTCGATGTGGATAAGGTGCCCGACGGCTGGCAGGCACTCGACAGCGGTGCAAAGACCTCCGAGGAGTATGTCAAGGCACTGCAGGGAGCAAAGACGGTGATCTGGAACGGGCCAATGGGCGTGTTCGAGTTCGATGCCTTTGCCAAGGGCACGGAGGCGGTTGCACGTGCAGTTGCACAGGCGACGAAGGAAGGCGCAATTTCGATTGTCGGCGGCGGCGACTCCATCGCGGCACTGAAGAAGACCGGGCTGTCCGAGAAGATCTCGCACATCTCGACGGGCGGCGGCGCAACGCTGGAACTCCTCGAGGGCAAGGTGCTCCCGGGCATTGCGGCACTTGCGGACGAGTAAGATTGCAGGCACCTACAGGTAAGATGCAGTCTGTATCAGCGATTCGGTAGGACAGAGGAGAATATACATGGCAAGAACACCGATTATTGCAGGAAATTGGAAGATGAACAACACGGTCGCGGCGGGTGTTGCGCTCGTCAAGGAACTTGCTCCGCTCGTCAAGGACGCAAAGGCGACGGTTGTCGTCTGTCCGACGGCGACAGCACTTGCAGGTGTCACAGAGGCGGTCAAGGGCTCGAACATCGCGGTCGGCGCACAGAATGTGCACTGGGAGAAGAGTGGCGCGTACACGGGCGAGATCTCGACGGAGATGCTCACGGAGCTCGGCGTCTCCTACTGCGTGCTCGGCCACAGCGAGCGCCGCGACTACTTTGGCGAGACGAACGAGGGCGTGAACAAGCGCGCCCATGCGGCGTATGCGGCGGGCATCACACCAATCATCTGCTGCGGAGAGTCACTCGAGATCCGCGAGGCGGGCACATACCTCGCCTACGTTGCGTATCAGATCGAGGCGGCGCTCGCCGGCTTCGAGGCGGCAGACGTAGCGAAGCTCGTCATTGCCTATGAGCCGATCTGGGCGATCGGCACGGGCAAGACGGCGACGTTCGATCAGGCGGAGGAGGTCTGCGCCCACATCCGCAAGACCATCGAGGCGAAGTACGGCGCGGCGGCAGCCGAGGGCGTGCGCATCCAGTACGGCGGCAGCGTGAAGCCTGCGACGATTGCGGGGCTCATGGAGAAGCCGAACGTCGACGGCGCACTCGTCGGTGGTGCGGCACTCAAGGCGCAGGATTTCGCAGCGATCGTCAATTTCTGATTTCGTACAAATTCATAAAGAAATTCGGGAGGGCGCGGATTTTTCGCAGAGGCGAAGAATCTGCGCCTCCTGAGCATTGGGCGAAAGCTCTTAGAAAGAATAAAATATTATGGCAAAACTTAAGAATGCCCCCGTTGCTCTTATCATCATGGATGGCTTCGGCAACGGTGACCCGAACGATATGAAGTACAATGCCATTGCCATGGCGAATACGCCGGTTATCGACGGGCTGAAGAAAAAATACAAATACAATCAGATCAATGCATCCGGCGAGTATGTTGGACTGCCGGACGGGCAGATGGGCAACTCCGAGGTTGGTCACACGAACATCGGAGCGGGACGCATTGTCTATCAGCAGCTCACACGCATCACGCGCGACATCAAAAACGGCGACTTCTTCAAGAACGAGGCGCTGCTCACGATTGTGCGCGGTGTGAAGGAGCGCGGCGCCGCCCTGCACGTCATGGGACTGGTCTCGCCGGGCGGCGTGCACAGCCATGACGATCATCTCTTCGGCGTGCTTGAGCTCGCGAAGCGCGAGGGACTGACCGAGGTTTGGATTCACGCGTTCCTCGACGGACGCGACGTGCCGCCCAAGAGCGCGACGGAGTATCTTGAGGCAGTGGAGAAAAAGGCGTCGGAGATCGGTGTCGGCAAGATTGCGACGGTCAGCGGCCGCTACTATGCAATGGATCGCGACCATCGCTGGGAGCGCGAGCAGCTTGCCTACGAGGCGATTGCACACGCCAAGGCGAAGACCGTGGCAAAGACGGCGGTGGACGGCGTGCTCGCTTCCTACGCCGATACGAGCGAGAAGCCCGAGGGCGTGACGGATGAGTTTGTCGTTCCGTTTGTGGTCGAAGGTTACCCCGGGATGAAGAACGGCGACGGCGCGATCTTCTACAATTTCCGCCCCGACCGTGCGCGTCAGCTCACGCACGCATTTGTGGATGAGAAATTCGACGGGTTCGCGCGTGACGAGTCGCTGAAGATCCCGTTTGCGACGTTCTCGCAGTACGAGGCGGGCATGAATGCGCTCGTGGCATTTCCGCCCGAGGAGATCGACAACACGTTCGGTCAGTATGTGCAGGATCTCGGCTACACGCAGCTGCGCATCGCCGAGACGGAGAAGTACGCACATGTTACCTTCTTCTTCAACGGAGGTGTCGAGGAACCGTACAAGGGCGAGGATCGCATTCTCGTGCACTCCCCGAAGGTCGCGACCTACGATCTGCAGCCCGAGATGAGCGCCATCGAGGTCACGGACAAGGTGGTCGATGCGATCAAGTCGGGCAAGTACGACTTCATCATCCTCAACTATGCGAACTGCGACATGGTCGGACATACGGGTGTCGTCCCTGCGGTTGTGAAGGCGGTTGAGACGGTTGACACCTGCGTTGGTCGTTTTGTCGACGCCATCCGCGAGGTCGGCGGTGAGGTCTGCATCACGGCGGATCACGGCAACGCCGACAAGATGTGGGACTACGAGACGAATCAGCCGTTCACGAAGCACACGACGAATCCCGTGCCGTTCATTGTCGTTTCTGACCGCGTGAAGGAAGTCCACACGGGGGCGCTCTGCGACATCGCGCCGACGCTTCTGACGCTCGCGGGGATTCCCATTCCGAAGGAGATGACGGGCAAGC
>CAUVMF010000107.1:0-3894 GCA_963552975.1 uncultured Selenomonas sp. | reverse complement strand
TCATGCGCCCAGCCGATCACCGTCTGCATTGTATCGTAGGGTGCGCCCGTGATCGAGACGAGCTGATCGCCGGGGCGCAGGATGCCGAAGAGCACCGTTGCAAGCGCGTGCGTTCCCGAGACGAACTGCGTGCGCACAAGCGCCCGCTCCGCGCCGAAGACGCGCGCATAGAGTTCATCCAGCTTCTCGCGCCCGAGATCGCTGTACGCATAGCCCGCACTTACACCAAAATGCGCGTCAGAGACGCGGCATGCACGCATAGCATCGAGCACCTTCCGCGTATTGCACTCCGCAACCTCATCCATGCGCGCAAACGCCGCCCGCGCACGCGTCAGAACATCCTCCCGCAGTCCTTTCAGCTCATCCCTCTGCACATTTTCCTCGCTTTCCTGTCACACATTGTTCTCCGCCTCTGCCGCCGCCCTGCGCAGATAGCGCACGAGATTTAGCCGCAGGCACTGCTCGAGCTCTTCCAGACTTTCTGCGTCAAAGTCATAGCTCACATATGGCATTCCCGCCGCATGGTACTCACCAAAGAACTCGTTCCGATAGCAGTTGTAGTAGATGCCCACGTCATTTGCCCGCGCAAAATCCACATAGTCGATGATGAGAAACGAGCCGTTCGTCATCTGCGCGGGTGCCGAGGGACGAACAAAGAGCTCGTACCCCTCCATCTGTTCGGGCAGTTCCTTCCCGTATTCCCATGCGGCAATGCTCTCGCGCACGGGCAGGAGTTCCTGCGTCTCCAGCGCATCCGCGTGCATCTCTGCCATCACGCGCGGCAGATAGCGCTGAAGTTCCCGCCCGAACGTCTCCAAATCTCCATGAATAAACGACGGCAGGGCAAAGCGCACGACACCGATCTCGACGCGCAGCTTGTACGATGCCGTCGGATCATCATAGAAGCCGACGACGGCACGATGTGCATCCGTGCGGTCATAACGAAAAATATCATACTGCGCCTCGTGCTTCTGCCGGTCTCTCGAGAGCAGATAGCCTTCGATTTCGACGGGGAGCTCATCGAGCACCGTCCACTCTGCAAGAGCCGCATCAATCTTCTCCGTGAATTCCTCAGCCATCGGATCTGTCCCTTACTTGCCCGTACGCCCGCGCTTCGTCATGGGAATGCCCTTCGCGCAGAGGGGACAGGTCTCGGGCGTGTATGTTTCGACCTCCATCGTCAGGAGTGCCGTATGCGGTACATCGCCGAAGTTCGCTTTGCCGCCGCTGCGATCGACAAGCATGGAGACCGCCACGGGAACAGCGCCCGCCGCCTTCACCACCTCGATGACCTCCTTGATCGATCCGCCCGTCGTCACAATGTCCTCGACGATGAGCACGCGCTCCCCCTCACGCAGGGAGAAGCCGCGCCGAAACGTCATCTTCCCATCGACGCGCTCCGTGAAGATTGCACGCGTTCCGAGTGACTTTCCCGTTTCATGCGCGAGCAGGATACCGCCCGTCACGGGGCCGACCACCGTCTCAATATTTGCGTCCTTGAACTTCTCCGCCATTGCTGCGCAGAGCTGCGCCGTGTATGCGGGATGCTGGAGCACATTGAACTTCTCCACATAATGAGGGCTGTGCAGCCCCGAGGTCAGCAAAAAATGCCCGTCCATGATCGCGCCCGTCTTCACGAGCAAGGCGCGTACTTCCTCCTGCGTCATCATATGCCCTCCATCTCCTTCAAAATCCCCTCTGCCGCTGCGTGCGGATCCTCTGCCGCATAGATGGCACGTCCCACGACAATCTGCGAAGCCCCCGCACGGATTGCCCCCACCGGTGTCATCACGCGCCGCTGATCGTCATGCGAAACGCCCGCAGGGCGGATGCCCGGCGTCACAATGAGGAAATCATCGCCGCAGGTGCGGCGAATCTCCGCCGTCTCGGCAGGGGACGCAACCACACCGTCGAGCCCCGCCTCCTGCGCGAGCCGTGCGCGGCGCAGAACGGCGTCCGCGACCGTGCCCGTGTGCCCGAGCCCCGCCCAGTCCGCCGCATCCATGCTCGTGAGCACCGTGACGCCAATCAGCTTCGGGCAGGGCATCCCCTCCCTCTCTGCCGCCACGTGCAGCGCCTCACACGCCGCCTTCATCATGCGCAGCCCGCCCGCCGTGTGGACGTTCAGAATGTCGGGGCGAAGGCGCAGGAGCGAGCACAGACCGTTGCCGACCGTATTCGGAATGTCGTGGAGTTTCAAATCGAGAAAGACCTGCTTTCCCTCGCCCTTCAGCCACGTCACAATGTCCCCACCAAGTGCATAGAAGAGCTCCATGCCCACCTTGTAGTAACTCACACTGTCGCCGAGACGCGCGACGAGTTCTTCTGCCGCTGCGCGCGTCGGCACATCGAGCGCCGCAATCAACCGATCATCCGCCATCATTTCACTCCTCTATGATCAAGAGCTGTGTGCTGCCACAAGCACATCTCCCGCGCGCCAGACGCACCTGCAGTCCCGTCCGATAACGCAGAACGGGCATCGCCTCTGCCGCAATCGTCGAGAGGACGAGCTCCCCATGTGCACCGTCGGATCGTGAACTATGCCCCGCCTCATCAACAACCTCGGCGTAGAAGAGACGTTCCTCGAGATGCAGTCCCACACCCGCCGTACAGGAGACACCAATCAGAGCCCCCATCTGCGCCAAGGTAAAGATATGCGTGTGGCGCGCGCCCATGCGCTCTGCAAGGACACGCGAAGCCCCCTGTGATGCGGGATGTTCCCCGACTGTAATCAAGCGGTGCACAGCGACATCCCCAAGACATTTTTCAAGCGCAGGCAGTTCATGCTCCCACGCGATAATGGTGTCGGGCACAGCCGCACGCAGGAGCTGCGCCGCTGTCTCCGCCCCGCCCCCGCACGCCAGTACCGCCGCCCCAAGTGCATCGAGCGCATATTGCAGATCGAGCGTCCGGCTATCTGCGAAGTCTCCCGTGAGCAGCACCGTACTCGCACGGTTCACGCCGCACGCAGCGAGCATATCCGCGGCCGTCTGTACCTGGCGCGCAACATCGCCCTGTGTATAGCAGTGAACTCTGCCTCCCTCCGCGCCGTCATGCAACATACTCATGCGCAAGAGACCCGAGAGCGGCAGGGTGAGCATGAAAAAAGGGGCGTCCGCCCCCTCTTTCGCTGCACGGTTCAAAAATGGCAAATGCGCCATCTCTGCAAACGACGAAACAGATGCAGCACTGACGCCCGCACGTTCAAACGCAGAGCGATAGAACGCCGTTTTTTCCTCCGCCCATTTGATCTGACGCAGGAGAAGCGAGAGCCGCTGCTCCTCTGTGAGCATCGTGCCCGTCATGACTCAAGCGGCCGCTGATAGAAGAACGGCTGGAAGCTCGTATAGCCCATCTTGCGGAAGTTCAGAATCGACTCCGTTGCCCCGACGAAGAGAATGCCGCCCGGCTTCAGAGCCTCGAAGAAATGACGATAGAGCTGATCCTTCGCCTCATCCGTAAAGTAGATGACGACGTTGCGGCAGAGAATCAGATCGAAGCCCGTCTCGAACTTGTCCTGCAGTAGATTGTGCCGCTTGAACTCGATCATGTTCTTGATTTCCTGCTTCACGGCAAAGTGGTCGCCATCTGCATCGAAATACTTGCGGCGGCGCTCGGGGGTCATGCTCTTGATCTCGTCCGCCGTATAGACACCGCGCTTTGCCTTTGCGAGAATCTCAATATCGAGATCGGACGCAAGGATGCGATGGCGCGTCGTCGGCGTCATCTCCTTCATGATGATCGCGAGCGAATATGGCTCCGCACCGATGGAGCAGCCCGCGCTCCAGATGTTCAGCTTCGAAGAACGCGTCAGGAGATCGGGAATGACATCCGTCTCAAGCTTGCTGAACTTCTCCGGCGTGCGGAAGAACTCCGACACATTGATCGTCAGAT
>CAUVMF010000106.1:0-3903 GCA_963552975.1 uncultured Selenomonas sp. | reverse complement strand
ATATGTCCTACCACACGGCAGAGATTCCCTTTGTATTTCACAACATTGACCGCGCGGAGAAAAGCATCGGCAGAAGCGCGGAGGCAAAGAAACTCGAAGCGCAGATGAGCCGCGCTTGGATTAATTTCGCCCGCACGGGAAAACCCGAAGCGCCCGGCATGCCGAATTGGGATGCCTATACACTGCAAGGAGGCGCAACCATGATGTTTGACGCTGATACGAAGCTCGTACATCACCACGATGCAGAATTATTGAAACTGCTCGCACCTGCGCAATAGATTTGGCAAAGTAAACATATGGGAATCGAATGAAATGGAGGTCATGACATGAGAACCCTATTGACAATCCTGATGACGACGATGATGCTGCTGCTGACAGCGTGCGGCGGAGGCAATGCGCAAACGGGCGCAGATACTTCTGCACAGAAAGAAACACAGACGACAGCATCTGCACGAAGCGATCAGCGTGTCCTTGTCGTGTACTTCTCGCGCGCCGACGAAAACACAGGCGGTGTCGGCTACATCGAGAAGGGAAACACAAAGATTCTTGCAGAGATGATCGCCGAACGCACGCACGGTGACCTCTTTGAAATCAAGACCGTCAAGCCGTATCCGAAGGAATACCGTCCCGCGACAGAAGCCGCCAAGCAAGAGAAGGAAGAAAACGCCCGTCCTGAAATCGTCGGCGAGCTGCCCGATCTCAGCAAGTACGATGTCGTCTTTCTCGGTTATCCGATTTGGTGGAGCGACATGCCGATGCCTGTCTACACCTTCCTCGATCGGGAGAATTTCGCGGGCAAGATCATCCTGCCGTTCTGCACACATGAAGGGAGCGGGCTCTCTGATACGCAGCGGTCGATTGCGGACGTGACAAAGGCGGATGTCAGGGAGGGCTTTGCGCTCCAGGGACATATCGCGCAGAAGTCGCCCGAGGAGGCGCGGACGGCACTCTATGAATGGATGTCGAAACAAGGATATTAAGGAGGATTTCAAATGGCAGTGGAAAATGTAAAACTCAATAATGGTGTAATGATGCCGCTTGAGGGCTTCGGCGTGTTCCAGATTCCCGACCTTGCAGAGTGTGAGCGCGTGACCATCGAGGCGATTCGGCAGGGCTACCGCCTGATCGACACGGCGGCAGCATATCAGAACGAGGAGGCGGTGGGTGCGGCGATTGCAAAGTCGGGTGTGCCGCGTGAGGAACTGTTCATCACAACGAAGCTCTGGGTGCAGGATATCTCCTATGAGGCGGCGGGTACGGCGTTTGAGCGTTCCCTGCAAAAACTCGGGTTGGACTATCTCGATCTCTACCTCATTCATCAGCCGATGGGGGATTTCTTCGGCGCGTGGCGGCGGCTCGAGGAGCTGCACCGCGCGGGGAAGATTCGGGCGATCGGCGTGTCGAACTTCTATCCTGCCGTGCTTGCGAACTTCTGTGAGACGGTGGAGATAAAGCCAATGGTGAATCAGGTGGAGCTGCATCCGTTCTTTCAGCAGGAGGCGGCACTCGCGACGATGAAGGAGTACGGTGTCGTGCCGCAGGCATGGGGACCGCTCGCCGAGGGCAAACACGGCATCTTTACGCATCCCGTACTGACGAAGATCGGGGAGAAGTACGGAAAGACGGCGGCGCAGGTGGCACTCCGCTGGAATACGCAGCGTGGCGTGTCGATCCTGCCGAAGTCCGTGCGTGCTGAGCGCATCGCGGTAAATCTCGATATCTGGGACTTTGCGCTGAACGAGGCGGAGATGGCAGAGATCGCAAAGCTCGACCTCGGGCACAGCGAGATCGTCAACCACGACGACCCTGCGTTTGTGAAATGGCTGCACGAGCGCAGGATTCACGATTGAGGCATAGCGAAGAATAGAAATGAGGGAACGTAGTGGTGACGGTATGCGGCTTTTCGTCTGCGGCATCATCGCAGCAGCGGCGGCTATGCTGTGCTTCGGCAGCTGTTTATCCTTTGCGCGGGAGGCAGAAAACATACAGACCGGCACCGATGCAGAGGAGGAGATGAGCGTGTTTTCAGCAGAGTCCCGCGTGGAGGATGTGGCAAGGGCACTCCTGTTTGCACCGTACGGTCGGCTGCTCTTTCCCGTACAGAGCGGGTACATGGATGGCGATACGCTCGGCAGTCTGCGCCTGACATGGTATTCTCACATCTCGCCTGCGCGAACCGTGGCAGTTGTGAATCGGCTTGCGGCAGACGCAGCGGCGGGGCATCGGATTTTCTATCCGATCTACACAGAGGAGGAGATGCGGCGCGACCCCGCGAAGCGTGATACAGGGCTGTTTTTCTTTCGTGGGCGAACGGGAGCGCCTGTCGCCGTCGTGAGTGCGGGCGGCGGATTTGCCTATGTGGGGGCGATGCAGGACAGTTTTCCACATGCGCTCGTCCTCTCTGAGCGCGGAGTGAACGCCTTTGCACTGATCTATCGACCGCGTGCGCAGACGGCGTGCGAAGATCTTTCACGCGCGGTTGCCTTTCTCCACGAACATGCGGCAGAACTGGGCGTTGACATGCGTGGTTACTCCCTCTGGGGCGGCTCGGCGGGAGCGCGTATGGCAGCGTGGGTCGGTTCGCATGGAACGGAGGCGTTTGGAC
Source organism: uncultured Selenomonas sp. (assembly GCA_963552975.1). GTDB lineage: Bacteria > Bacillota > Negativicutes > Selenomonadales > Selenomonadaceae > Centipeda. Next base: position 1,298 of record CAUVMF010000106.1, on the reverse strand, counting down.
AGCGTTCATATCCGCGTCCTGCCGCCGTCATTATGCAGTATACGGACTTGTCGGAGGTCTATGGTACAGAGCCGCCGACATACAGCTGTGTCGGGACGGCCGATGGCATTGCCTCATGGCAGACGATGCAGCGGCGTACACAGGCGATCCGCAGAAACGGACAGGCGGCAGAGATCGAAGTGTTTGAAGGTCTGCCGCATGGCTTCGGGCTTGGTGAGGGCACTGCTGCCGAAGGATGGCTGAACCGTGCCGCAGATTTTTGGATAGCACAAAGATAAAATGAGGAGGCAACGGTATGAATATTCTGTTTATTAACGGCAGTCCGAACAGAGACGGAAATACGGCAGCTCTTGCAGCGAGGTTTCTGCAAGGGCACACCTATGAGACGCTGAATCTTACGGACTATCGGATCAATGTTTATGGACAGGAGCTGCCAGGCGATCAATTCTCTGAGGTGCTTGAAAAAGTGCGGGCGGCGGATTTTATCGTCATCGGTTCGCCGCTTTATTGGCACAATATCTGTGGCGCTGTGCGCAATCTGCTGGATCGATTCTACGGTCCTGTCGAGGCGGGGAGTCTTCACGGGCAGATTGCCTTCCTTTTCCAAGGTGCAGCACCTGAGAAGTGGATGCTGGAGGCGGGCGAATACACAATGCGCCGTTTTGCTGATCTCTACAGATTGACGTATCTCGGCATGGTGACATCGGTACGCGAGGCAGATGTGCTTGCGGCGAAGATCGGCTAAGAATATTTTAGAATCAAAAACCTCGGACTGAGAATAGGCAGTCCGAGGTTTTTACATAAGAACTCCGTTGCGGTGCTCCATTTCATATTGACTGATTTATGTCGTAAAGCTGAAGAGAAATGTCAACTTTATTTGCATAACAGCAGTTTTTTGATGAATGTGAGTAGGAATATTATTTATAGGAGTATCCTGGATGATAATATAGAAAATGTTGTAGAGTTAATCATGCGACAAAGTCTGTTGACGAAAATATAAAATCAAAAAAATAGTTGACGAGTACATAAATATCTAATAAAATGAGATCACAATTGAAAGAGGTGACAAAAATGCCAACAGATTTCGATAGAACTTTGTTTTTTGACAATATCTCCTATTTGATAAAGAAGCATGATCTAAAAATAGGTGAGATTGAGAACAGTGCAGGAGTTAGTGCCGGATATATTTCTCGTGCCAGCAAGGACGAAAAGTCAAAGCCGGGGGTCGAGTTTGTAATGAAGATCGCAGAGTTGCTGCAGATCAATGTCGACACTTTACTGCGGGCAGATTTGACAAA
>CAUVMF010000105.1:0-4147 GCA_963552975.1 uncultured Selenomonas sp. | reverse complement strand
TTCATCGCGGTCAGCAATCTGCTCTTTCACCGCATGCACATCCGCGTGCCTGCGAGCCGTCTGCTTGTTGTCACGCCGCACTGCTTGCAGCTTGCGAGCTGCCCGCATAAGGTGACGCGCGACCCGAACAACTGCAAGCGCTGCGGCGGCTGCAATATCGGCGACCTCGTCGCACTCGCGGAGGAGATGGGCTTTCACTTCTTCGTGGCGACGGGCGGAACACTCGCGCGTCAGATCATCTACAATATGCGTCCGAAGGCGGTGCTTGCGATTGCGTGTGAGCGCGATCTCATGAGCGGGATTCAGGATGTATTTCCCCTGCCGGCTGTCGGCGTGCTGAACATCCGCCCAAACGGCCCGTGCTATAACACGAGCGTGGATATGGCAGAGGTGCGCCGTCAGCTTGAGGAGATCATTGAACCCGTGGAGCAGGTTACGGAGAAAGGGCATAATGCAGAGGTATCGTGAGGATAAAATCGACCGTGTGCGCGAGCTGGCGATGCAGGTGCTGCAAAGGGTGCATACGGAGGGCGCATATGCCAATGTTGCACTCGCACAGACGCTGCGCGATACAGTGCTCGTGGAGCGCGACCGCCGCTTTCTGACCGAGCTTGTCTACGGCGTCACAAAGGCGGGAGAATCGCTCGACTATATGATCGGGTGCTACGTTGCCGACATCCGCAAGGCGCAGCCCGCCATACGCGAACTCCTGCGGCTCGGCTTCTATCAGATCTTCATCATGGATCGTGTGCCGCCGTCCGCTGCGTGCAATACGGCGGTGGAGCTGGCGAAAAAACACGGGCGCAGGGGCGCGGATTCGTTCGTCAACGGCGTCCTGCGTGCGGCACTGCGTGCGCCGGAGCGTGCAGCGCTGCCGACGGGACGGGATGCGCGGTCTCTTGCGCTCAGAACGTGGCATCCTGCGTGGATGGTCGAGCGTTGGATGCGTGCGTACGGCTACGAACGCACGGAGGTACTCTGCCGCTGCAACAATACGAGCGCGCCGCTCTCCGTGCGCGTAAATACGCTGCGCACGAACCGCCCTGACCTGATGGAGCGTTTTGTGACGGCGGGCGCAGAGGTACACGCCTCCACATGGGTGCCCGACGGTATCGTCCTGCATACGCACGGAGCGCTCGATGAGCTGCCGCCGCTGCGTGCGGGACTTGCGCAGGTGCAGGATGAGAGTTCGATGCTCGTTGCGCACGTCCTCGGAGCAGAGCCGGGCATGACGGTGATCGACGCCTGTGCCGCGCCGGGAGGGAAGACGACGCATATCGCTCAGCGCATGGAGAATCGCGGGCGGATTCTGGCATTTGACATCTATGAGGAGAAGATCCGTCGCATCGAGCAGAACGCACGTAGGCTCGGCATCTCCATCATCGAGACACAGCTGCGCGACGCGCGGGAAATCGGCGCCGCATATGAGGGGATTGCGGATCGCGTGCTCGTCGATGCGCCCTGTTCGGGGCTGGGTGTCCTCAGACGCAAGCCCGACGCGCGCTGGAAGAAGAGCGCGTCCGACCGAAAGACACTGCCGCCCATTCAGCGCGCCATTCTCCGGAGTGCGGCACGGGCGGTGAAGGCGGGCGGCGTTCTGGTCTACAGTACGTGTACGATGGAGGAATGCGAAAATGCCGCCGTCGTCCGTGCCTTTTTGGAGGCACACACAGACTTCGTCCTTGAGGAGACGGGAGCGTTTCTGCCTGAGCAAAAGACTGCGGAGCCGATGGTGCAGATCATGCCCGAAACAGATGGACCGGACGGTTTCTTTATCGCGCGCATGAGGCGTTTATGAATATCTTCGGTCTGACAAAAGAGGCACTTGCAGGCGCCCTCAAAGAATATGAGATTCCCCGCTTCCGCGCAGACCAGATCGTCCAATGGATGTATCAGCGTGGTGCGGCTTCTTTTGATGTGATGGATAACCTCTCTAAGACGCTGCGCGCGCAGCTTGCGGAGTATTTTTCCATCGTTCGCCCAAAGGTCGTCTCGCGTCTGTACTCTGCGGACGGCGCGACCATAAAGCTGCTCTATGAGTTCGCGGACGGACAGACGGCGGAGACGGTGCTCATGCGCCATCCGTACGGCAACAGCGTCTGCATCTCGACGCAGGCGGGCTGCCGCATGGGCTGTGCGTTCTGCGCCTCGACCCTGCACGGGCTGCAGCGCAATCTGACGGTGGGGGAGATCGCGGCGCAGGTCATCGGCATGGCGGACTTCCTGCGACAGGAGGGGGCACGCGTCGATACGATTGTCGTCATGGGCTCGGGCGAACCGCTCGAAAACTACGACAATGTGATTGCGGCACTGCGTCTTCTGCACGAGGACTATACCATCGGCCTCGGCTATCGCGGTGTGACGCTCTCGACCTCGGGTATCGTGCCCGGCATTGAGCGGCTGGCGGAGGAGGGCATTCCGATCTCTCTCTCGATCTCGCTGCACGCGCCGACGGAGGAACTACGCTCTAAGATCATGCCCGTCAACCGCATGTACCCGCTTGCGGATGTGCTGCGCGCGGCTCGTATGTATGCGGAGCGGACGAAGCGGCGCATCACCTACGAGTACATCCTCATCCGCAATCTGAACGATTCCGCACGCGAAGCGGAGCAGCTGGCAAAGCTCCTCAAAGGGCAGCTCGCGAGCGTCAACCTCATCCCCATCAACCCCGTTGCGGAGCGCAATCTCTTTCGTCCAAGCAAAGAGGCGATCCGCCGGTTTCAAAAAGTTCTCGAGGAGCGGCACATCACGACGACGCTGCGGCGCGAGATGGGAACCGATATTCAGGCGGCGTGCGGACAGCTGCGCAACCGTCTGATGGAAGCAGGACTATAAAAAGTTGTCTTTTTATGGTATGATATAGAAGTTGTTAATTCTATTTCGTTGCCAAAGGAGAGTATTGCACGATGATTGATCGCGTGGAATCCTTTCTGGGAGATCATATCGAAGGATTTTTCAATCGCAAGTTCAGCAGCCACCTTGAGCCCGTTGAACTCATCAAGGGTCTCGAGAAGGAGGCAAAGAAGCAGGGCGCGGGCGGGCGTCTCGCAAACGCCTATCTCATCTCGCTCGGGACGGAGGACTATCAGCGCCTCTGCTCGCATCGCGTGGCGGATGAGCTTGCCGTGGCGCTCAAGAAATACATTATCCGTGCGGATCTCGTGATGGATGGGAAACTGAGCATCTGCTTTGCACTCGATGAAGAATTGCGCGCAGGTTCCTATCATCTCACGGCGCGTATACAGCAGGAAGCTGTCCCTGTGAAGGAGTCCCCCGTCTCCCACGATACAATGGCGCAGACCATCGTGCTCGAGCGCCCCTCCATCATAGAGGCGCGTTGTCTCAACTTGCCGCCAGAGCATGAGATTGCGACCCTTACGGTGCTTGGCGGCGCGGATGAGGGCATATCCGTGCGTCTGGGAGATCGCAAAATCTATATGGGGCGTATGGCGCAGAGTGAGTTCATCCTGACGGATTCGAATGTCTCGCGCGTACATGCGTGGGTTGCCTATGAGCAGCACCGTCATGTGCTCTATGACGCAGAGAGCCGCAACGGCACATTCGTCAATGGCGCGCGCATACAGATGCAGCGCCTGTGCGATGGCGATGAGATTCGCCTCGGCACGACGGCGCTGCGCTACGGTGTGCTCTGATGCCGGCGCTCGCGCTTAAGGCGCTGCGTGTCCTGCTCGAATACGGTGCGCTTCTCTGGCTTGCGTACGCCGTCCTGCGTCTCGGACGCAGTATGTTCCGCACGCTGCACAGAGATATGAAAGAAGCGGCGCGTCTGCCCGATGCGCCGCAGGGCACAGCGTCCTTTCTCGTCATTGCGGGCGAGGGACTCACGGGGCAGCGCTTTCCTGTGGGACATGAGCTCACAATCGGGCGCAGCCCGGACAACGATATTGTACTTTCAGACAATTTTGTATCTCATCATCACGTATGTGTCTATCAGAGAGAAAATGCGTATATCGCAGAGGATTTGGGCAGCCGCAACCACACCTATCTGAACGATGGGCTGCTGTCGGGGCGGGCGTATCTGCGCGCAGGTGATGTCCTGCGCATCGGCGCCGCCATGCTGCGTTTTGAGAGGTAAACACATGATAGAGGTTTCGAGTGCGTCGGACATCGGACGCGTGCGGACATC
>CAUVMF010000104.1:0-4492 GCA_963552975.1 uncultured Selenomonas sp. | reverse complement strand
AATCGCTGATAAAATGAAGTCCGTCGTATTGGTGCAGATTTTTTGTCCTGTCAAGAAGACAAACCGGACGCATAGCAAAGGCTATGTGGAGGATTTGTCGACGAAGAGAGGGCGAAAAAGATGCGCTAAGACGACGGTGCTGAATTTATCAGTGCTTCCTATAATCTACAGAGCATACATAGACAAACAGATGACACATGATGCGTCGGTGAAAAGATTTTTGAAAATTTGCAGTGAAGGGGGGATTACCTATGTCAAAAGCTGAACTTCCACGTATCAAGGAGAATGCGACAAAGGAGGAACTGAATGAGTTCGTGAACGCTTTTCTGGCGGAAAGCAAACCCGTGGATTTACAAAAGGAGTCTCACGAATGTTTGCCTTCAGCAGATATGGGGAAACGTACAATTCTCGCATCATAGGTTTTGTGAACGTGAAGAGGCTGTTGCGCGAGTCAACGACTTCGTGCAACAGCCTCTTTTGCTGTACCCAAATGTAATCTCTATTTGTTCAACTCCATCACGCCGTACGCGATGCGGCTGTATTTGCCGCCCGTGCGTGTGTCGAAGCCGAGGCGTTCAAATTCTGCGCTCTCACGGCGTTCCTTCATGACGACGCGGCGGCGGGCAACGCGGCACGCCTCGGCAACAGCCTCCTCTGTGAGCGCACGCATGTCCGCGAGGCCGCGCAGGGCGTTCATCCCCGCACTCTCGTGCAGCGGTCGGCGAAACATCGGGTCAAAGTAAACAACGTCATAGCTGCTGTCCGTCGCCGCACGCAGAAAGGTGAGTGCGTCTGCGCAATGCACCGTGATGCGGCGCATTGCCGCGTGCATATCGTAGTTGTCGCCCGTGGCGTGCGCGAGTCCGTCCGCAATCACCGCCGCAATCAGCGGATTCGACTCAAGTGCCGTCACCGTGCCCGACTCTCCGACGGCAAAGCTCTCGACAATCGCATCCGCGCCCGTGCCGAGCGTACAGTCGAGGACGCTCATGCCCTCGGTCAGCCCAAGTGCCGTGACGAGATGATCGCCGTGCCCAAGCAGGAGGTTCTTGATCCTCAGATGTGACATGCCCGGGTGAAAGAACAGCTCCCCCTCCGCCGTGACGAGTGTGAGGAGCCCCCGCCGTGCGACAAGCACGGCATCCACGCCATACGCCGCACGCAGTTCATCGAGCGAATCATTGCCGCGCGGGACGTTCGGGATGGAAAGCGCCGCCGCCGTCCGTGCCGCGAGTGCACGATTCGCCTCCGTGTATTTCTGTCCGCGCCGCACGGTTGTGACAATCGCACTGATTTTAGAAGTAGCCACCATCAGAGGTTGAACCCCGTGCGCTTGAACATCTTCGCGAGGTCATGCGTATCGAACTTCAGAATGGTCGGGCGTCCGTGCGGACAGGTGAAGGGGAACGGCGTACGCCGCAGCTCGTCGAGCAGTATTTCCATCTGCCGCACGTTCAGCTCCTCGCCCGCCTTGATTGCGGCGCGGCACGCCATGGTTGCAAGGACTGCCTGGCGCAGGTTTGCGGGGGTCGCCGCGTGCAGGTCGCCGAGCGAGACGAGAATCTCGCGGATCGTCTCCTCCGCCTCATCGAGCGGGATGTCGGCGGGTGCCTCGGTCAGGCGGTATGTGCGCTCCCCCGCAGGTTCGAGATGGAACCCGAGGCGGTCAAACAGCTCCGCATTCTCGTCGATGTACTGCGACTCGTGCGCGTCGAAGGAGAGAATCGCATGCACGAGCATCTGCTGCGAGGGGATGCCGTCCGCCTGTGCTGAGAATCGGTCGAAGAGGATGCGCTCGTGCGCCGCGTGCTGATCGACGATGTAGAGGGTCTGTGCGCTCTGCGCGATGATATAGGTGAGATCGACCTGCCCGATGGGGAGGAGATTCCCCTCGATGCCTGTGTTCTCTGCCGATGATGCCGCCGCGAGCGTATCGCGCTCCTCCATGCGCGCTGCGCCGACTGCATCCTGCGCCGCACGCAGGTCAACGCTCTGCCCGCGCCACTGCACCGCCTCATGCACGGTCTGCGGACGGACGGGCGGCATCGCGTAGGCGTAGCTGTGGGCAGACGGGGCAGAGGAAGCATCCATGTGCGCGGGAGTGCCTGTGTATGGAGGTGAAGCATGCGGAGATGCGCCGCCGAACATTCCGTGTCCTGCATTCGTTCCCGTACCGACGTTCAGCGGCACTGGTTCGTAGTGGAATTTCGGTTTTTCGACCGCCGACGCGATTGCCGCCGTCTCCCCCGCTGCTTCGCGAATCGCGTCGAGGACGGACTTGTAGACCGCCTTGAAGATGCGCCCCTCGTCCTCGAATTTCATCTCCGTTTTCTGCGGATGCACATTCACGTCGATTGTCCGCTGCGGGACTTCAATGCGCAGGACGGCGAGCGGGAAGCCCATCTTCGGCACGAGCGCACGGTACACGTTGTCGATTGCCTTTGCAATCGCGCGGTTCTGAATCGTACGCCCGTTGACGATGTATGTCTGCCACGCGCGGCTGCTGCGGATCAGCGAGGGCTTGGAGATATAGCCTGTGATGCGAATCTCCGCGTCGCCATCTTCAAAGTCAAGCGGAATCAGTGCGCCCGCCGCATCGCGCCCGTAGATGCTCTCGATGGCGCGGCGCAGGGAGTCGTCGCCCGCCGTCATGATGGTGAGGCGGTTGTTGTTGATGAAGCGAAATGCGATGTCGGGGCGCGAGAGGGCAAGCCGAATCACATAGTCACTGATCTTGCCCGCCTCGGTCGCATTCGTCTTGAGAAATTTCTTGCGCGCGGGCGTGTTGAAAAAAAGATCCTCCACACGCACGGTTGTGCCGATCTCACAGCCCGCATCCTCAATCTCGGGCGTCTTGCCGCCGAGGATGTCCACACGCGTGCCGAGATCGTCCGATTCCTGCCGTGTGAGCAGGGAGAAGCGCGAGACGGACGCAATTGTCGGCAGTGCCTCGCCGCGAAAGCCAAGAGTCGCAACGGACTGCAAGTCCGAGACAGAGGAGATCTTGCTGGTCGCATGGCGCAGGATCGCCGTCTCTGCATCCGCGCGCGTCATGCCGCGCCCGTTGTCCGTCACGCGGATAAAGCTGATGCCGCCGCCCATAATCTCAATCTCGACGGCGGTCGCGCCCGCATCCATCGCATTCTCAACGAGCTCCTTGACGACGGAGGCAGGACGCTCCACAACCTCCCCTGCCGCAATCTTGTTGATGGTCGTATCGTCCAACACATGAATCCGCGTCATGCCTCTCCTGCCTCCTTCCGTGCCTGCTCCTGCAAGCGATAGAGTGTGTTCATCGCCTCCAGCGGCGTCATGGTCATCACATCGAGCGTCCGAAGCTCTGCAAGGGTTCCGTCCGCAAAGAGGGACGCCATGCCATCGGCGGGCGGTGTTTCCTGCGCACGTGCGGCGGGCATCTCGGCTGCCGCGCCTGCAGCTTCCTTATGCTCGAGCGCGTGCAGAATCTCCTCCGCGCGCGCCGTCACCTTTGCGGGCAGTCCCGCAAGCCGCGCGACGTGGATCCCATAGGACTTGTCCGCCGCGCCCGCAACGATGCGCCGCAGGAATGCGACATTTTTCCCCTTTTCGCGCACGGCGATGCAGTAGTTGCGGATGTGCTCGTTCTCCATCTCCGTGAGTTCGTGGTAGTGCGTGGCAAAGAGCGTCTTGGCATGGATACGTGTGTCGATGTGCTCCACGACGGCGCGCGCAATGCTCATGCCGTCGAACGTGCTCGTGCCGCGCCCGATCTCGTCGAGGATGACGAGGCTGTCGCGCGTCGCCTCGCGCAGAATTTGCGCGACCTCGTTCATCTCCACCATAAACGTGCTCTGTCCGCTCACAAGGTCGTCGCTCGCCCCAATGCGCGTGAAGATGCGGTCGACGGGCGAAATCTCCGCCGTGCGCGCGGGAACAAAGCTGCCAACCTGCGCCATCAGCGTGAGGAGCGCGACCTGCCGCATATAGGTGGATTTGCCCGCCATGTTCGGTCCCGTGATGAGCATGGTCTCCGTCCCGCCGTGGCTGAGTTCCGTGTCATTTGGGACGAAAATCTCCCGCTCAAGAATCCGCTCTACAAGTGGGTGACGTCCGTCCCGTATGAGGATCGTCCCATCCGCCGTCACCTTCGGGCGAACGTAGCGGTAAGATGCCGCCGCCTCGGCGAGGCTCTGCAGGACATCGATGCGCGCAATCGCCCGCGCGACGTTCTGAATCGGCACGAGCTGCGCCTTGACCGCATCGCGCAGGGTCGTGAAGATATGGTACTCAAGCGCCGTGATCTTCTCCTGTGCGCCGAGGATCTTCGCCTCGAAATCCTTCAGCTCCTCGGTGATGAAGCGCTCCGTGTTCGCGAGTGTCTGTTTTCTGATATAATCGTCAGGAACTTGATCCCTACCGCTATGGCGCACTTCAATATAATATCCGAAGACCTTGTTATAGCCGATCTTGAGCGTCTTGATGCCCGTGCGCGTGCGCTCGCGCTCCTCCATCT
>CAUVMF010000103.1:0-4516 GCA_963552975.1 uncultured Selenomonas sp. | reverse complement strand
CGAAAAGCGGGCAAAAAAGATGCGCTAAGATGGCGGTGCTGAATTTATCAGTGCTTCCTTAAACGCGCTTCGCTTGAACGAAAGAAATCCGCAGGGGGCGGGTCGCACGCTTTCCTCCGTTTGCTCCACTAGGGTTCGCTTAGGGAAATCATCACACCCTCGTCACATAGTTGGATAGAGGATTATAGATAGAAGAAGGTTATCATGCAGGATCAGTTTCAGAGGAAAATTGAATATCTGCGCATTTCGGTGACGGACTGCTGCAATCTTCGCTGCCGTTACTGCATGCCGGCGCACGGCGTGAAAAAGTTGCGCCACGCGGATATCCTTTCCTATGAGGAGATTCTGCGCAATGTGCGCGCGCTTGCAGGGCTGGGGATTCGCAAGGTGCGCCTGACGGGCGGTGAGCCGCTCGTGCGGCGTGACATCGCACATCTCGTGCGCGGTCTGAAGGAGATCCCCGGCATCGAGACGGTTGCGATCACGACGAATGGTGTGCTGCTCGGTGCGATGATGGATGAGCTGCTCGATGCGGGCTTGGATGCGGTGAATCTCAGCCTCGATACGCTTGACGGCGGCAAATTCTTGTCCATCACGCGCCGCCCGTCCTTCGGTGCGGTCATGGAGTCGCTTGCACGGCTGACCGAGGAAAAACGCCTGGACGTCAAGATGAACTGCGTGCCGATTGCGGGCGTAAACGATGACGAAATCACGGCTCTTGCGGCGATTGCACGGGACTATTCCGTAAAGATGCGCTTCATCGAGCTCATGCCGATTGGCTGCGCCCGCACGGAGGGCTATCAGGGCATGCCGATGGACGAGGTGCGGGCACGGCTGAAAGATGCGTTTGGCGCGCTCCTGCCCGTGGGCGAGGCGAATCATGCGAGCGCAATCCCAACGGGGCCTGCCGCCTATGTGAAGCCGGCAGGCTTTATGGGGCAGATTGGCTTTATCGATGCGATGGAGCATAAATTCTGTGACGCGTGCAACCGTGTCCGCCTGACGGCAGAGGGCTTTTTGAAACTCTGTCTCTACAGCAATGCGGGGCTCGATACGCGTGCACTCCTGCGCGGCGGCGCAACGGATGAACAGCTGGCGGATGCAGTCGCGCACGCGATACGCCAAAAGCCCGAGGAACATTATTTCGAGATGGACAGTGAAACGCGTGATCGACGCGCCATGTATCAGGTGGGGGGTTAATATGGGAGAGATCCGGGCACTCTGTATCAGCGAGAAGCGCGGTACGCAGAAGCACGCGTTGGATCGCGTCTTCTTTATGACGGAGTTTGGCATCGACGGAGATGCCCATGCGGGCGACTGGCATCGTCAGGTCAGCCTTCTCGGCCTCGGCGAGATCGACGATTTCCGCGCGCGCGGCGCGGATGTGGACTTTGGCGCATTCGGCGAGAACGTTGTCGCCGAGGGCTTCCGATTCAAGGAACTGCCCATCGGGTCGCGGTTGCGTGTCGGGGATGTATTCCTTGAGATTACGCAGATTGGCAAGGAGTGCCACAGTCATTGTCAGATCTACCATCAGGTCGGCGACTGTATCATGCCGCGCGAGGGCGTCTTTGCACGCGTCCTGCACGGCGGCTGGGTGACGGTCGGGGACAAAATAGAGATCACGACGGAGAAGATTCCGCTCGATGCCGCCGTCATTACGGCGAGCGATAAGGGCGCACGCGGTGAGCGTGAGGACAAAAGCGGCGCGGCAATTCGCGAGATGTTGGCGGAGGCGGGCTACCACGTTGCAGGCTTCAATATCGTCCCCGATGAGAAGGAGCAACTCAAACGTGAGATGACGCTCTGGGCGGAGCGCGGGGTCGGACTGATCCTCACGACGGGCGGCACGGGCTTCTCCGTGCGCGATGTGACGCCCGAGGCGACGCGCGAGGTGATCGAGCGCGAGACGCCGGGCATCCCCGAGGCGATGCGCGCCCTCTCCATGCAGGTGACACCACGCGCCATGCTCACGCGCGCGGCGGCAGGCATTCGGAAACGCTCGCTGATCGTCAACCTGCCGGGCAGTGAGAAGGCGGTACGCGAGTGTCTGGGCTTCATCCTGCCGCAGCTGCAGCACGGCATCGAGATCCTGCGCGGCGACACGGGCGAGTGTGCGCGATGAATCTCTCCGATTTGACACTCATCGTTGCGGCGGGCGGCAAGAGTACACGCATGGGGCAGGATAAGCGGTTCCTGCCGCTGGATGGGGAAGCGCTGCTTGCCCGCACGCTGCGAAAGGGGCGTGCGGCGGGCTTCCGCAGCATTGTCCTCGCAGCAGAGGGGGCGCGCAGCGACCTTGCGGCACTCGCGGAGGAGTTCGGGGCGACCCTCGTCACAGACGAGGTGCAGGCGCAGGGACCCGCAGCAGCGATTGCCGCAGGTCTTCGGGCGGCGAAGACGGAGTGGTCGCTCGTCCTCTCGGCAGATATGCCCTTTTATGATTTGGAACTCGTGCGTGCGCTCCTGCCCGCCGCAGAGGGAGAGACACAGGTCGTGCTGCCAACTCTTCTCGGCTATTGGCAGCCGCTCGCGGCGCTCTATCGACGGGATACGGGGGCGGCATTTGCGGCGGCAATCGCACGCGGCGACCGCAAGCTTGGCATTATCCTACGAGAGCTCGCTGTGCGGGAAATTCCGCTCACCGTGGACGCGGGGCTATTCTTCAACGTGAATACACCCGCCGCCTATCGGCTCGCACGTGGAAGGCTTGCGAACGAGCAGCGGACAAAGCCCATACTCTCCGTCGCCGCGCCAGCCTCGGGCACGGGCAAGACAACATTGATCGAAAAGCTCATCCCGCTGCTCGCTCGACGCGGCGTACGCACGGCGGTTATCAAGAGCGACAGCCACGGGTTCAACCTCGACACGGAGGGCAAGGACACGGCGCGCTTTATGACGGCGGGGGCAGAGGCCGTCGCCGTCAGCTCCCCGGACGGATATTTTATTCAGCAAAGAGCGAATTGTCGGAAAGATTTTCAGAATCTTATCACACAGATGGATAGTGATAGTTTGGATTTATATATCACCGAGAGCCGTTCACGCGGCGTTCTGCCGACGCTGATGCTCTATCGCGGGATGGGAGAGCCGGAGAGCGACGAGCGTGTCGTTGCGCTCTTTGCAAAGAACCGTACGGATGACGGCATTATATGTGCCGATCTCGACGATATGGAGACGGCGGTGCGCCTCGCCCTTTTCCTAATGGGGCGCCCGCTCTACGGTGCGGACGGCACGATGTTTTTGACGATGTAATAGTTGGAATGGAACAACAGGGAAATGGAAATTCAGCACAGTGGCTTTATCGATGTACCCGTAACCCGCTATGTATCGGAGAAGAATGCATTCGTCCCCGATCATAAATATACGTCCGAGGAGGTCTACTTCGACATCGACCTCAACGGTGAGAACTTTACAACGGCGTTCTGCTCGCCCGTGGACTTCGAGGATCTTGTCATCGGGATGCTCGCCCAGATGGGGCGCATCCGCACGTATGACGACATCATAGAGCTGACGGTGGATGCAGAGCACCTCAGCGCTTCGGTCAAAACAACGGAGGACGCGCAGCGTTGGGCAGAAGAAGCCGTCAGGAATCCCCGCTACTTCTCAGCACGCAAAATTTTGAAACTGCGCCCCGAGGAGATCTTCGAGCGGCCGCGTGACGTGCGCTTCCATGCACGTGACATCCTTGCGACGGCGGATGAGCTGCTCGCGCACCTCTCCAAGACGCACGACACAACGAACGGCGTACACAGCGGGGTTATCTACGATCAGAAGAACAAGAAAATCCTCGTCTTCCGTGAGGATGTCGGCCGCCATAATGTCTTTGACAAGCTCTATGGCTGGGCGCTCAAGAATCACGTGGAGATTACCGATAAAATCATCGTTTTCAGCGGACGCTGCTCCTCGGAGATGATGCTGAAACTCGGGCGCATGGGCATCGGGGCGGTCGCGGCAAAGTCCGTACCGACCACACTCTCGCTCGATGTCGCACGCAAACTCGGCATTACGCTGTGTGCGCGTATGGCACCCGGTTCGTTCTGTGTATACGCGAACCCCGAGCGCATTGTACTTTAGGTGAAAACAGGGGCTTTCCCCGTTTTTCATAAATAAAAGATGTTATTCATAAGGTTTAGGAGAGCCTGTCGGCGGGGTTCCGCCGATATGAAAGGAGAATCACGATGAACCTTAGCAGACGTGACTTTTTGAAAGCCACCGGGCTAAGCGGCGTCGGGCTGGCACTCGCAAGTCTCGGTCTCGATGTTGGCAAGGTCGAGGCGGCAGCGAAAGAGTACAAGCTGACGGGCGGTCGCGAATTTACCTCCGTCTGCCACTTCTGCGGCTGCGGCTGCGGCACGATCGGCTATGTCAAGGACGGCAAGCTGATCAACCTCGAAGGTGCGGCGGATGCCCCCGTCAATCGCGGAGGCCTCTGCCCGAAGGGAATCGGCTACGGGCACATTCCGAATGCGGAGCTCCGCCCGAAATGCCCGATGTACCGTGCGCCCGGCAGTGATCA
>CAUVMF010000102.1:0-4648 GCA_963552975.1 uncultured Selenomonas sp. | reverse complement strand
TTCGGATAGACGAAGGGATTGCCCTCGTTGACCATGTGGATCGCCTTGATGAGCACACTCGGCTCCACGTCCTTGAGCAGATAGCCGAGCGCACCGTTCTTGAGGAGCTCGAGCACATAGTTGTCGCTGTCATGAATCGTGAGCGCGATGATCTTTGTCCGCGTGCGCGCCTGCTTAAGCTGCTTCGTAACGTCAAGTCCGGTAAGTCCGGGCATGTTGATATCGAGAAGGAGGATATCAGGTTTCAGCATGAGCGTTCGCGCGAGAGCTTCCTGCCCGTCTTCTGCCTCGCCGACGACCTCGAGATCATCCTCGAAGTTCAGCACGCGCTTAATCCCTTGCCGCAGCAGTGCGTGATCATCTGCAAGTAAAATCCTGATTGCCACTTAGATCTCCTCTTTTCCGTCCAGCCTTCATACATTATGTCTCATCCAGCACATGCGCTGTGAGAAAAATCATGAGTTCGGTCTCGGTCCTGCTCGTCCGCACAGAGCGAAAAAATACGCCGAGAACGGGAAGATCCCCAAGAAACGGGATCTTCGAGAGAGAACGTGATTCGTCGCTGTCGATGAGTCCGCCGATGACCATCGTCTCTCCATTTTTCAGACGAACGGTCGTATCCGCACTCCTCTTCTGAAAACGATACGCCTTCAGATCTTCGACATAGACGGGCGTGCTGACTTCCGTGTGTACACGCGCCACAATATTCCCGTCTGCCGTAACGCGGGGCGTATAGCGCAGGATAATTCCCGCCTCGCGGTACTCGATGCCGGTTGTCGTGACGTTGTTGGATGTCGCCACGCGCGGCACAGGAACCTCCGCACCGATGTTGATCAGCGCCTCACGGCCTTGGATCGTCGTAACATTCGGGCGCGCGAGCATCTTCGCCTTGCCCTCGGTGATGAGGGCGCGAATCGCCGCAGAGTAGTAGAACTCGTAGGGAAGTCCCTCCGGCCCCCTGCCAAATCGGATAATGCCCGGTGCGCTTGTCCCGCCGGTCCCCGCATTGCGCTCTCCCACCCGCCAGCTGCCTCCCCGATCATATTGGGCACGGGGATACTGCGGAAGAGATGACCACGACCAGTCGACGCCGAGCTGCTTGGCCGCCTCCTTGGATACGGCCACAACACGCGCCTCAAGCGACACCTGCTGCGGCTCCCTGTCGAGCGCGGAGATAATTTCGCGCACGGCAAGAGCCTCTGATTCCGTCCCATAAAAGAGCAGCGTATTTGTCGCCGTATCAACAAGGACGCGCTGTTGTGCGTCAGAATCAGAATCTGAGCCCTCATTTTCTCTCTCATCATTATTTTTCGACACTATCGCGCGTTTTCCTTCACCGGTAAGGGATAAATTTGCTGCATGCGCCAGTTCCTCCGGATCGGCGAAGCGCACCGCATACGTGTGCACGCGCCGATTCTCCCCGCGCGCATCCGCACCGAAAGCGAGAAAGACGCCCCCGTGCCGTTCGATATGAATGCCGCGCGCAGCGGCAACGAGGTGCAGCACCTCCTCCGCCTCACCGGTCAAATGCGCCGTCACCGTCCCGTCAACCCTGTCATCGACGATGAGCGGCAGATTCCCCATGCGTGCGACGGCAAGCAATACAGTGCGCACATCCCCGCCCGTCACATTGATTGTGACAGGCGCAGCGGCCGCAGGTACAGAAAGAAGCATCATACACACGAGTGCAGCGATCGTCATCCGTTGTCTCATACATTCCTACTCTCTCATCAGTGTAACCGTTCCGGATGCTGCACGCAGCGTCGCTGTCGTGTCCGTCAGTCCTTCCAGTCGGTATCCGTGCCACTCTTCTCCCACGGTCAGCGCTGCGCCCTCTTCTCCCTGTCCGAGAACGGCGATGCGCGTACCATCTGCGGAGGTCACTACGCCGTGCAGGACAAGCGGCAAAGCAGGAGCCTTCTTTTCTGCCGGTGCCGCAGTGGCCGCAGCCGCCGCTGCGGGAGGCATCTGCATTGTTTCATGTACAGGCAGCGGAGATACAAAGGCTTCTCCCGCACTCTCATGTGCCGCCGAAAAAGGGTTGCGCAGGGGCACGCGCTCCGCCGCCGCAGAAAGACCCGTGATCTCAAGATGCGGCGAAGGCGCCTGTTCCAAATGATGCAGAACCTCCGGAGGTGCAGGTGCATCCTCCCATGAGAGATACAGCCCTCCCGCCGCGGCAAGTATGACAATGCCGAATACAACCGCCTGCCGCACAGAAAGCGACGCGATGTATGCCCTCCATGTGCCGATCACCATGACCTCCGTCCATACAGAAAGGGACTGCCGCAGCAGCCCCTCCTCATACGGGGCGCAGCGCCCCCTCTTCTATCCCTTGAGTGCCTGCAGTTTCGGCCCCATGATGCGCTTGTACGCCTCGACCCCCGGCTGGTCGAACGCATCCACGTCCGCCAGCTCCCCCTCATAGGCAACGGACATGGCAAGCAGATAGAGCAGTTCGCCGAGATGATACGCATTCAATTCCGGCAGTGCGAATACGGCGCTGTACCGTTTGTTCGACGCAAGCGCGTCCGCATTCGACTGGCGGGCCACCTCGAGCGCATCCCCCATCGTAACGCCCGCAATGTCCGCAAGTTTCTGCACATTCGGGAAGGCATTCGGGATGACCAGATCATGCGCCCACTTATCGATGCGGATGAACTGCACTACCTTGTTGAGCTTGCCCTCCTGGTGCTGCTGCGTCTGCGCATGCATGTCCGTTGTCCCGACCGCAACGACCGGCGTGCGCCCGTAGCAGACCTCCCTGCCTTCCTTGTTGAACTGCTTGCCGAGCGACTCGGCGAGCAGCTGGATGTACCACTCAGAGACGGACTTCAAGTAGTCGCCGTAGGGCATCATGACCTCGATGTCGCGCCCATGCTTCTCGGCTGCAGCAAACTTGAGCGCCGCATTGAGCATCGCAGGATTCTGCCAGAGGTCATCGTTCTGACACGCCTCGTCCATCGCGCGGGCGCCGGCAAGGAAGTTCTCGATATCAAAGCCTATGCATGCTGCGAGCGAGAGGCCGACCTCGGTAAAGACGGTGAAGCGGCCGCCGACGCCGTCGGGGACGGAGAACTGTTTCCATCCCATATCCATCGCGAGCTTCTTGAGAAGCGTCGGCTTCTCCTCGTTCGGATCGGTAACGGCAACGACCTCGACCTCCACATTGTCTGCCTTCATGAATTCATCGTACATCACCATGAAGTTCGACATCGTGTCGAGTGTGCCGCCCGACTTCGAGATGACGAGCAGCATGATGCGCAGCGGCTGCCCGCCGTGCGTCTTTTTGATCTGTGCGACATCCTTCAGATGGCGGATGATATCGCCTGTGCGGCGCGGGTCGATGTTGTTCCCGCTGAAGTAGATGCGCGGATAGTTATCGCGCTGCTCGTTCGAGAGCGAGTTCCACAGCTCGCCGCAGTGCACGTCGAACAGCACCTTGTTCCCGAGGAAGGAGCCGCCGATGCCGAGAGAGATCACCACGTCCGTGTTCCTGCGGGAGTATTCACCGAACTCCTTGAGCCGTGCGATCGACGCAGGCGAGTTGATATGTCCGTCCGCGATGTAGGGCGTCTGCGAGAACAGCACCTTCTCCGGTTCGCCGTCCTTCGAGAGATGTCCGCGGATAAAACCCGTCGCCCGCATGACCTTCATCGCCTCGTGCGCGTTCTTCAGATCCTCCGCATAGAATGCGAGGTCGGCATCCGTCACCTTGCCCTCGCCGTAGAGATTGTCATAGTCGAATGTAAATCCGGATTTCAGTATAAGACTCATCACTGCCTCCTTCCTGCACTCAGGCCCGAATCTCCGCAAGCAGCTCGTCGGTTTTTTCCTTCAGCAGCGCCTTATCCTGCCGCGTCTCAACGTTCAGGCGAATAACGGGCTCGGTATTGGACATGCGGAGATTGAACCGCCATTTGTCGAACTCCACCGAGAGCCCGTCCACCTTCGTCACCTTGCCGGAGGGGCCGTATTTCGCCTCAATGCGGTCCATGACAGCCTTCGCATCAGATACAGTGCTGTTGACCTCGCCGGAGGTCGGGAAACGGTCCATGCGCGCCTTCATGAGCTCGGACAGCGTTTTCCCGCCCGACGCGCTCATCAGCTCCGCCACGAGCAGCCATGGGATCTGCCCGCTGTCGCAGTAGGAGAAATCACGGAAATAGTGGTGTGCGCTCATCTCGCCGCCGTAAATCGCATTGACCTCGCGCATCTTGTCCTTGATGAACGCATGCCCGCTCTTGCACATAACGGGCTTGCCGCCAAGCTGCTCGGCAATCTCGATTGTGTTCCAGATGAGGCGCGGATCGTAGATGATGCTCGCACCTTTATTCTTTTTAAGGAACGCTTCCGACAAAAAACCGACCATATAATAGCCCTCGATGAAGTCCCCCTTCTCGTCGAAGAGGAAGCAGCGGTCAAAGTCCCCGTCCCATGCCACGCCAAAATCCGCGCCCGTCTCGCGCACGACCTTCGCCGTCGCCTCGCGGTTCTCCTGCAGGATCGGGTTCGGTACGCCGTTCGGGAAATTTCCGTCCGGCTCGTTGTAGACTTTGACGAGCTCGAACGGCAGGAATTTCTCCATCGCGTTGATGATCGGCCCCGCTGCGCCGTTGCCCGTATTGACAACGATCTTGTAGGGCTT
>CAUVMF010000101.1:0-4659 GCA_963552975.1 uncultured Selenomonas sp. | reverse complement strand
GCCATCTTGATTGCCTCGGGACGCGTGCCAAAGATCGACATGACTTTGATTTTGCCGGTCATTCTGCCTGTGCTCCTCTCAGTATGTGGAATCGTAAATCATACGGGCATTGCGATCTCCATGAAAACGCTCCGGAGCATCGCACCGCCTCATCTCTATATCTATTTCTGCGACACATCCATGCGGAAAATGCCCAGCTTGCGCGCCCCGATGAAAACCGCCGCCGCAACAATCAGGATGATGAGTGTGGCTGCCTGCGGGCTGACTACCGTAAGAGCAAGGGCGCACAGCCCAAAGAGACCGCTCACGACATACATGAGCAGCACCGCTTGTTTCTGTGTAAAGCCGTGCGCGAGGAGGCGATGGTGGAGATGCCCCTTGTCCGGCTTGAAGATGGGCCGATGGTTGCGCGCGCGGCGCACGATGGCAAACGTGGTATCGAGAATCGGCAGCCCGAGCGCGAGAATCGGCACGATGAGGGCGATCGTCGCCGCACTCTTGACCGCACCGACAACAGAGATGCCCGCGAGCATGAAGCCTAGAAACATGCTCCCCGTATCGCCCATGAAGATACGCGCGGGGTTGAAGTTGTAGTAGAGAAAGCCGACTGCCGCGCCCGCGAGCGCCGCTGTCAGCATTGCAACGAAGGGGATGCCCTCCTCCATCGCCACGAGAAAGATCGTGATTGCGGCAATGGAGGAGACCCCCGCTGCCAAGCCATCCAACCCGTCGATGAGGTTGACCGTATTCGTCAGGCCGACAACCCAGAAGATCGTCGCGGGAATCGCAAACCATTCGAGATAGATGAAGTCGCCCAGCGGGTCAGTGATAAAGTCAATCCGCACATCAAACGCAACAACAAGCACAGCGGCCGCGATGATTTGCCCGAGCAGCTTCACCTTCGCCGGCAGGTCGCAGTAGTCGTCGATGATACCGATGGCAACGACGATTGTCCCGCCGACCATGAGCCCGATGAGACTCATCATGTACTCCGGCGTGAGGTCGACAAAGAGGAGCTGCACGAGGATCGACACCATGAATGCGGCGTAGATCCCGATGCCGCCGATGCGCGGAATCGGGCGCGCATGCACCTTGCGTGCATCGGGCTTGTCGAGCGCCCCCGTGCGCTGCGCAAAGGCAATGACACCGGGTGTGATGATGAGCGCCATGCCAAGCGCGATCATAAATGCTAAGACATTATCGGGCATAAATGATTGCTCTCCTTAAAAGAAGTATCCAAAACACATACTTCTGTTCATCTTACCGCAGTACGACAGCACTGTCAATCAAACAATTTTCTTGTTCAGAAACCGCCGTGCGAGGATCACCGCAACGAAATCATCCACGGGCACGGGCGGCACGAGCATGCCGCGCGGCATGAGCCGCCGCCATCCGCGCGGAGTGTGCACCTCCCAATAGAGCTGTTTTGCGGCATCTGTCGTGCGGTACTCATCGACGAGCACCACCGCGGCGCCCGCTGCCTCTATACGCGCCCGCGCCGCTGCGCTCGTCGTCCCGTTTCCCATGATAATGGTCGGCTCATGCGTCGCCACAAGCGCGCCAACTTTATCCGTCAGTGCTGCTGTGCGCACGATCTCCTGCACGAGGATGCGCCCATCCGACGCAAGCACGGCGACGCCGCATTTCTCGCGCCCGGGGTCAATCGCAAGGACGGGGCGGTTCATGCGCCGCCCCCATTTTCACTCTCAATCTTGAATTTCAGACGCAACGGCCCCATTGCGTCCGTATCTCCATCCGCATACGCAGAGATGACGACTGCACCCGACTGCCCCGCAAGCTCCTGCACGAGGCTGTAGAACTCCGCGCCTTCGATTACACCAACCGTACCACGGATCGGGTCAGGCAGAATTCCCTTCGCCGATGCCGCCGCGTTGACCTCGCGCAGGAATGCCATGACCGACTGCTCCGCCGCCTCCCCCATCCCCTGAGGCTCATAGACACGCGCAATGATGAGCTCACCGTTGCGATAGATCACGCGGTTCGGGTACAGCTCGATCGATGCGCGGATCTCATCCCCGCGCACGAGATTCCCCGCCGCAACAATGCGCACGATCATATCGACAGAGCTCTCCTCGATCGCTTTCACAGCGGCATCGTACTCCGGTCTGTAGATCCATATATCCTGATCCGTATGGTTCTCGCCGAGTCGCGCGGAGATGTTGCGCGTACCGAGCTGGGCAATCCCCGCCATCCCGCGCTCAATCTCATCGTGCGAGAGCCCCGCAGGGATCGTCCCGCTCGCGATGATCTCGCCCGCCTGATAGACGATATTCCCCTCGCGCAGATTCAGGATATTCTCACGCAGCTCATTTGCACGCACACCAAGGGCTTGAATATCCGCCTGCAGCGTCTCGTTCTCACCCGAGAGACGTCCGTTGATGGAGATGAGCCCCTCCTTTTCCATCATGAGGGCGCGGTTGCCTGCCGAGAGTCGCTCGGACTCGGCACGCAGATCCTCCTGCTCCCCCGAGAGTCGCGCGATCTCCTCCTCGGATTTTTTCAGGTCGTCGCTCGCCGCTTCCTGCGCACTCTTGGCGTGATCGAGCTCCCCCGAGGTAAAGTCAAGTGCCGCGCGCGTCTCGGCAATCATCGCATTCAGCCGCTCCATGCCAAAGAGCGCCGTGCGCACATTCTCGGATACTGCCGCCATGATGCCGAACGTCACCGTTGTGATGCAGATCCCCGTAAAGATCGTCACAACCACAGCCGTATGCCGCGGACGCAGCCCGAAGATCGAGAGCTTCTTTTTCCCGATGCGCGTGCCGAGACGGTCACCGATGAAGGCGATGACGCCGCCGACAACCGCGAGAACGAGGATGAGTGTGATACCGTACATAAGCGTCACCCCTTTCTGTTTACAGAGAACGAAAAGACCTCACTGCGAAGCCCGGCGCAGAAGGATACCGCCCGCAATCATGCCGACAATATTCGGCAGCCAGACGGCAAGCATCGCCGGCAGTACCTCGCCGCGCGCGAACGCATTACCCATCGTCATGAGCGCATAGTAGATAAATATGATGATAATACTCATCGCAAACCCCGCCGACGAGGAATTGCGCGTCGGCTGAAGTCCGAGGGGGACACCGATCAGCGTGAAGATGAGGCTCGCCATCGGGATCGAGACGCGCTGATAGAGCTCCGTCTCAAGCTTCGACGTATTGACATACTGCCGCTGCATGAGTGCAATCTGATCGCGCAGCTCGTGCATCGTCATCTCCTCGGGTTTTTTCTGTTCGCGTATGATCTGACGCGGATCCTTCTGAATGGGCAGCACCTGCGTCTCAAAGCGCATGCGGCGCTCGATATGCTCATCGGCGATCTCGTAGACATCGCCCTTGTGCATGACCCACTCCGTGCCCGTCCACTCCGCATACGCCGCATTCTCGACGTGCGTAACCTTGCCGTCCGCACCGAAAATCTGCAAGCTGATGCCCGTCAGACACTGATGCTCCGCATCATAGGTGCGTGCATACACCAGACGCTGAATTTTCCCATCATCAATCTCCTTGATGATGAGATGCTCCTGCGACTTCATGCCCGAGTTACCCTCAATCTCGTAGTAAATGACGTTGCGGTACGCCGTGTTTGCACGCGGCACAACGTACTCGTTGAAGAGGACTGCGCCGATACTCACGATCAGACCAAGCAGGATCGCAGGCGCGGCAATGCGCCCAAAACCGATGCCGCACGACTTCATCGCCGTGATCTCGCTCGCAGAGGACAGTCGTCCGAACGTCAGAAGACTCGCGAGCAGCATCGACATCGGAAACGTCCACATAACCACGCCCGGCAGGCTGAACACGAAGATCTTGATGATCGACGGCAGAGACGCGCCGTAGTCCGTGATGTACTGTGCAATGCGAAAAAGCGTGCCCGAGCCGATAAAGACCGCCGAGAACGCACAGATCGCAAAGAGGAAGGACAGAAAGACCTCCCGAAAGATATATTTGTCGAGGATTCGAATCTTCAGACGCATGTGGCTCTCCCCAGATTGTTTCTGTCATGGATGTATTCGCTCTATTTTATCATTTTCATCTCTCCTTGACAAGGACGCAAACGAGAACAGCATATAGGACAAAAGGGAGAATCAAAATATCAAATAATATTTTTTACTTGCGTTTCACTCTAAAATAAATATATTTTATCTAGGTTATAGAAATTTCAAAAAACACATGGTATAATCATTCCATAAGAATCGGTCAGGAAGGAGCTTCGTCCCATGTAGTCCTAACACATCAAAAGCAAGTCGAATGAATACATCATGAATGGGGAGAAACTTTTATGAAACTTCGTCCAAAGCTTATGATGGGGATCGGGGTGCCTCTACTTCTCGCATTTCTCGTCCTCGGACTCGTCATCCGCGCAATTGCGATCAACTCCATCGAAACCTCAACCGCAACGATCATGCGCGAGACGGCAACGCGCTGCGAGATGGCACTCGATGACTTCATTGGGCAGCGCGTGGCGGCACTCGACTCCATCGGCATCGCATGGAACAACAAAGCACCGTCCGCCGAGGACATGAACGCAGCCTGCCAAGAGATCTCAAAGGCAGACCATGCCTCGGTTCTTCTCTACTCCGATCCGAAGGGTGTCATGACCACGAAGGACGGCATTGCCGAGGGATTCGACGCGAGC
>CAUVMF010000100.1:0-4737 GCA_963552975.1 uncultured Selenomonas sp. | reverse complement strand
ACCTCTACACGGATTCGAAGGATGTTCTCACGAATCACAAGGAGAACATCACGCGTGACATCACGGATGTCAGCGGCACCGATGTGGCGGAGCTTGCAACGAAGCTGATGCAGCAGCAGACGATCATGAGCATGTCACTCGCGATGGGGTCGCGCATTCTGCCGCTCTCGCTTGTGGACTACCTGCGCTGACCTCTGACCGACATTTCGTAACGGGAAAATAACGGGAAAGGATGCCCCTTATGCCCATGCTCTATCTCAACACGCGCCACACACTGCCAATGATCGGATTGCGGGTGCAGCACAGCACACTGGACACCGGCATCGTCCAGCCGCGCTACACGCAGGAGACGCAGCAGGCGCGCGCGGGACGCGGCTTTACCCAGCCGAAGATCACAATCGACAGCTATCCGAGCCGGCACAGCTACGGCTATACGAATCATACGGATTTTGCCCGTGAGAACCTCGAGCGCGGCATGAGCGAGGTGCGAAAGGGGACATCGAAGCATACGCAGATGGCGTGGGCACTCGCTGAGGACGGTCCCAAGGCGGGACGGCAGGTCGGCATCGAGTTCGCAAAGCGCGACATGGAGACCCGTGTCACGCGTCAGCGTACCCTCGTCGCTGCACACATTCCCGCGCCCGAGATCCATGTTGACCCGGGTGAGACGCACGGTGCGCCGACGCCCGCAAAGACAACGCCGCATTGGCACACAGAGGGAATGGCGCGGCTGAGCTTCAACCGCGGCAGCGTTGAGACCTACTTGCAGCAGAAGGGCGATATTCACAGCTGGGTCAGCGAGGGGAAATATGATATCTATGCGTAACAGGAGTCATTGATGAAGAAGATTATGACGAGCCGCTTCGGCGAGATTGAGGCGGAGGAAGAATCCATCATCCATTTTGCGGCGGGCATTCCCGCCTTCGAGGAGGAACGGGAGTTCATCATCATCCCGTATGAGGAGGACAGCCCCTATGTGTTCCTACAGTCGGTCAGGACGCCGGAACTTGCTTTCCTCATGACGATGCCGCTCACGTTCTTTCCGGACTACGAGTTCACGATTGACGATGATGTGGAAAAGGAACTCGGCTTTACATCACCCGAGGAGGTGCTGATCTACACGATCCTCACGCTCTCGGGCAAGGAGATCCGCGATCTGACAGCAAATCTCATGGCACCCATCGTCATCAATGCCGCGACGCGTCGGGCAAAACAGATCGTGCTCGACCGCAGTCCCTACACGACGAAGCATCGCCTGTTTCCCGCAGAGAAGGAGGCACGGTAATGCTCGTACTCACACGCAAACCCAGGCAGCAGATCATGATCGGCGATAATGTCGTCGTCAACATCGTGGAGGTTCAGGGCGACAATGTGCGCATCGCCATCGATGCACCGCGCAGCGTCAAGATCTATCGCGGTGAGATATACCGGGCGATTCAGGAGGAGAACCAGAAGGCTGCGGCACCACCCGCAGGATTCGACCTCAGCGCATTGCCCAAAAGCTGAATTATCAAGGAAGAACGGAGCGTCGGATGCGCTCCCTTTGACACATGGAGGGGTGTCTTATGACCGTAAGAAATGTTCAGGATGTCATGTTGGCGGCGGTCGCCGTCAGCGGTATGAAGAATGCGGATGCGCCCGAGACGAATGTGGGCGAGACTTCTGCACAACAGGGGAGTACTCCTGCGCAGTTGAAGTCCGTCACGGCGCATGCGTCCTTGCAGAACAAGGACAGCGAGCAGGATGAACAGGACGGCAAGAAGCAGCATGAGCCGCTGTCTGAGGAGCAGACTGCGTTCATCACGGAGCAGCTCAACGAGATCATGCGCAACATCAATGTCGATCTCCAATTCCAGTATCACAAGGAGGTCAACTTCATGTCCGTGCGCATGCTCGACAAGAAGACCGGCGAGGTGCTGCGCGAGATTCCGCCCGAGGCGATGGTGGAGCATATGATCAAGGCTCACGACTGGATCGGCGCATTCCTGGACAGAACGGCATAGGCAGGCGAAGGAGGAAATTATGGCAGGAGCAAAAGGAATCTATGGGCTCTCCGGCTCGGGACTCGACGTTGAGTCCCTGGTCAGAGTCGGAATGATCTCCGAGCAGAAGAAATACGATCGCATCTATAAAAAGGAAGTTGAAACAGAGTGGCGTAAGGAAGCGTACGCAAACGTCTATGACAAGGTCAATACGTTCAAAAGCCGCATGTCGGACTATCGTTTGAGTTCCATGACGAAGCCCATGACGACGACGAGTTCGCTCTCCGACGCCGTGACGGCGACGGCGAATGCGAATGCCGGCGTCATGTCGCATACCGTCGAGGTCACGCAGACGGCGTCGAACGCCTACCTCATGACGGCGGCGGGGCAGCGTGTGGGACGCGCAAATACCGGTGCTGCGTCGAGTGTCATGCTTAAGGACGTTGCGTTTGCGGGCGGCACGCGTCCTGCGGGTATGGCGGACGGAGATACGGCGCTCAGCTTCAAGATCTCGAACGGGACGGGGACGACGGAGATCAAGTTCACGGCGGAGGAAGTCTTTACGAAGAAGCTGACGCTCAACGATCTTGCCCAGCGCATCAACAACGCGCGCTTCAACGCCCCGGACGGGAAGAAGACCTCGCTTGACATCCGCGCGAGCTATGACTCCGTGTCCGACGGCTTCTCGCTTTTCAATACGAAGACGGGCGACGCGAACAAGATCAAGCTCTCGATGGATACGACGGCGAGTTCGGCGGGTGCTACGACGACGCTGCTGAACAATCTGAAGCTCGGCTCTGTCAGCGGCGGTACGATCAGCAGCCCCCTCGCATTTACAACGAGCGGAACGACGACCTCTCTCGAGACACAGGGGACAAATGCCAACGTTAAAATCGACGGGCGCACCTACAACAATCTGCAGGAGAACAACCTGCAGGTGAACGGCGTCACCTATACGTTCAAGAAGACAACGCCGACGGGGACGTCCGCCACAGTCAATGTGGCACAGGATCAGGACAAGCTCGTCGACAATGTCAAGAAGTTCGTCGAGGAGTACAACGCACTGCTCGATGAGCTCAACAAGCTGTACAGCAACAAGGGGCACAAGGACTATGGCGTGCTCACAAAGTCGCAGGAAGACGGCATGACGAAGGAACAGGTTGAGAAGTGGAACGCAAAGGCGAAAGAGGGGCTCCTCTATCATGACAACTATGTGCGCTCCATCGTCGGTGACCTGCGCGACGCGGTCATCAACCGCGTGCAGTCCGTCCCGGGTCGGTACTCGACACTCTCATCCATCGGAATTACGGCGAAGGATCAGACGGGGCATCTGCAGATCGATGAGGCGAAGCTCAAAAAAGCAATTGCTGCGGAACCGGACGCCGTGAACCGCCTCATCTCCTATGACGATGAGAACAACGACTACGGCAACAGCGGCGTTGCAACGCGCATCTACAACAAGATGAACGGGCGCCTCAAGGAGCTGGAGCGCCATTCCGGCGTTGCGGCGGACAAGACCGACCTCAGTGAGCTCGGCAAGCTCATCCAGAACTACGAGAAGCAGATGAGCGATTTCAAGAAGCTCATGTCGTCCTTTGAGAGCAAGCTCTACAAGAAGTACAATGCGATGGAGGAAGCAATCGCGCGACTCTCGACGCAGTTCAACTTCTTTAATGGACAGTGATGCAAGGGGGATTCCCATATGGTAAACAGCGCTGCGGAGGCATATAAGAAGCAGCAAGTCATGACGGCAACACCCGAGGCGCTGACGCTCATGCTCTACAACGGCTGCCTCAAGTTCATCAAGGAGGGGGTTGAATTCCTCGCCGAGAAGAACTACGAGGCATCGAACATCTCCCTCCAAAAGGCGCAGAACATCATCTCGGAGTTCCGTATTACGCTCAACATGGACTACGAGATCTCCCATCAGCTGCTGCCGCTTTACAACTATGCCTACGACCGGCTGGTTGAAGGGAATATGAAGAGCAGCCCGGAGATCATCCAGGAGGCGACCGACATCATGACCGAACTCCGCGATGCGTGGGCACAGGCAATGAAGAAGGCACGCGAGGAGAAGGGTGCGCAGGGCGTAGAGGGGAGCGGCGTCTATGCCGGATGAATACGCAGCGGCACGCGAACTCTGGGAGAAGTACCGCATGCTCACGCACGAGCTGCTGAAATTCGTGGATGCGGACGAGATCGATACCTTCATCGACCTTGTCGATCAGCGCGAGCAGATCGTTGATCTCCTGCGAGCGCTTCCTGTCGATCCCTATCGGACGGGGGCGGAGTGGCCTGCGTTCGAGGCGGACATCCGTCCGCTCGAGATGCAGATTCAGTACAAGGCGCGCGCGTGGCTGAACCGCTCGCGCCGGCAGAACGCCGCCGTGCACAGCTATGACCTCACGGGTACGAGTCCACTCGGCTCCAATCTCAACCGTCGGTACTGACAAAGCATCTGCACAACAATGCATCATTTGTGCTTGACAAATATCTCTAAAAAAAGTAAAATATTTCTAGTTAAATACTTAAGTATGTCGTCCCCATGACGATATATCTTATGTAAGGCGATAATATGCAAGCGGGGCGGCTGCCATGGAGGGCTAGCTAGCAGCCATCCAGGATAGACGCGTCACTTGCCTATTATACCGCGGGCACGGATGTCCGCACATACATTCAAACTTCCGGATGAACCGGAATCACACCAGGGAGGAATTTACACATGGCAATGGTAGTTAAGAACAACATGTCGGCG
>CAUVMF010000099.1:0-4784 GCA_963552975.1 uncultured Selenomonas sp. | reverse complement strand
GATAGATATATGGATCAACACCTTTCATGGGGGAAAGCCTATATCGTCTCTGCCGGAATTCACTTTGTGATCTTCCTCCTGCTCGCCATCGGACTTGCGGTCGTTGTTGCCGAACAGGAGCAGCAGGTCTACGAGATCGATCTACAGGCCTCTGATTTCAGTCAGGGCAGCGGACACGAGGGCGGTGGGAGCAGTGAGAATCTCTTCCCCGAACCACTCAAGGCGGAGGAGGTTGCAAAGCGCGTCGAGACGGTGCAGCAGACTGTGCCGCCGATTACGCCGCCGACAGAGGCTGTCGTCCCAACGCAGGATACGGTGGCGCTCCCGACGCCGGAGGCGGCCCCCTCTGCTCCCGCCGCCCCCTCTGCGCCGCCCTCTGCGAGCACGAGCACGGGCACTGCATCGGGTAGCGGCGATGGCACCGGAAGCGGCACAGGCACGGGAACGGGAACGGGTACGGGTATGGGCAGCGGTGACGGCGCAGGCGACGGACAGGGCGTCGGCGAAGGCTCCGGCGCAGGTCAGGGCTCAGGCGACGGCAACGTCTCCGGAACGGGCAGTGCTCCATTCGATACGAACGGTTTCTGGGCTGCGGTCAACGCGAACAAGGAATACCCCTACATGGCGATGAAACGCCGCCTCGAGGGCACGACGACGATCGTCACGACGATCAGCGCCTCCGGCGATATTACGAGCGTCTCCGTCGAGTCCTCCTCGGGACACGGCATACTCGACGATGCGGCGGTTGCGGCGGCATACGCCGTCGGCAGCTACCCGAATCCGACCGGCGGAACGGTATCAGTCACGACCAACATCAGTTTCAGCATACGATAAGCAACAATTCCACAAAAAACAGGCTGCGATGGAGTTTTCCACCACAGCCTGTTTTTTATTCGTAATGCCCCCGACATGAAAAGATATGCAAAGCACCTTCACGAACGAGATACACAAGTCGATTTTTCTCGTCAATCCGTCTGCTCCACAAACCGCTGAGATCTGCACGAAGCGGTTCCGGTTTTCCGATGCCCTCAAAGGGATGACGTTCGATGTCCTTGAGGATCATATTGATCCGTTTCAACGTCTTTTTATCCTACATCTGCCAATACAAGTAATCCTCCCAAGCCTCATCAAACCAGTTCTTATGCATTCTCAGAAACCTCGATCAACTCATGTTCCTTGAACTGCCCTGCTCGAAAAGCCTCTATCCCACGCTGTATATGTGCCATATTGGTTTCCGAGTAGAATGGATCCAGCGGTGCCGCAGAGAGTTCAAAGGGGATCTTTCGCTCACGTGCAACGCGTTTTGCAAAGATCAGAATTGCAGACGAAACGGAGAGCCCAATGTCTGAGCATACCTCTTCAAAGTTCAGTTTCAATTCTTCATCCATCGACACAACAATATCCTGTGCCATGTTGCTCCCCTCCGTTTCTCTTATTTCTCCTCAAGCAGCTGCACGAGTTCGTCATAGTCGCGCTGCAGCTGCTCGAATTCATCCATGATCTGCAGCACAGTGAGCGCGGCAATGCGCTGCACGTCGAAGCTGCGCACCTTCTTCGACATCTCTTTGATCCGACGGTCACTCTCCACCGCAAGACGCTTGAGCCGTTCGGGATCATCCGTCTTGAGTTGGTAGGTCTGCCCAAACATCTCGATCACAACCCGCTGTGGCTGCTTCTTCTCCTCTGTCATGGCTCTCACCGCTCCTATGCGCGCAGCTCTGCGTGAAGCTGGCTCTGCGCCGCCGCGAGGATGTCCGCAAACGCGGCATCCACTTCCTCATCCGTCAGCGTCTTGTCATCGGACTGGAAATGCAGATGGAACGCCATGCTCTTCTTGCCGCGCCCGACCTGCTTGCCCGTATACACATCAAAGAGGGTCGCGCCACGGAAGAACTTGCCGCCCTTCTTCGCGATGACGCGCTCAATCTCCGCCGTTGTGAGCCCCGCATCCACGAGGATGGCGAGGTCGCGCGTCGATGCCGGATACTTTGGCAGCGACGCGATCATATTTTTCTTCTTGCGGTAGCGCAGGAGAGTATCGACCTCCATCTCAAAGACGTAAACGCTCTGAGCAATGCCAAAGTTCGCGGCAACGGTCGGATGAATCTCGCCGAGGACGGCGATCACGTCGCGCCCCTTCTTGAACAGCGCCGTCTTGCCGGGGTGCATGGCGAAATGCTCACCACGCTCCACCGTATATTTCTGCACGCCGATCGCTGTGAGGAATCGCTCAAGGATGCCCTTCATATCGTAGAAATCGACCATCGCATTGTCCGTATCCCATGCAATCGGGAGTCGCCGCCCCGTGATAAGCCCCGCAGCCATGAGTTTCTCGTTTGCAAGCTCTGTGACGGGCAGTGCCTTCGGGAAGAAGACGGGTGCGATGTCAAAGAGGCGCAGATCCATGTTCTTGCGGGCAACATTGCGCGACGCATTCTCGAGCACACTCGTGAGCAGCGTCGTGCGGATGAGCGGGTACTCGTCCGTGAGCGGGTTCATGATGGGGATGGCTCGGCGCAGTTCGCTGTCTGCGGGAACACCGAGTTTGTCGAGCGTCTTTTCACTCGTGAAGCTGAACGAGAGCTCCTCCGTCATACCGAGCGCGGCAAAGGTCTCGCGCATGAGATCGACAAAGTCCTGCCGCTCGCTCGTCCTGCCCTGCTGTACCGCGCCCATTGGGAGACGGGAAGCAATGTTGTCATATCCGTAGAGGCGTGCGATCTCCTCGGAGATGTCCTCCATCATCGTCACGTCACTGCGCCACGATGGGACGGCAACGTGATAGGTCTCGACGCCCTTCTCCTCGACGATGAAGCCGAGCGAGCGAAGCGCAGATGCCATCCAGTCGCCGGGGATATTTGCACCGATGCGCTCCGCGACGGCACGTGCGCTGAAGTCGAGCACCGTTGGAACACGATGTTTCGGGTAGACATCGACCACGCCCTTTGCGACCGTACATGCACCCATCTCGACAAGCAGCTGCGCCGCTCGCGTCACTGCACGCACAGTCTCCGTCTCATCGACACCGCGCTCAAATCTGCCCGAGGACTCGGAGTGCAGTCCGATGCGGCGTGCCGTACGGCGGATCGTCGGGCCGTGGAAGGATGCCGCCTCAAGGATGACCGCAGACGTTCCCTCCGTGATCTCGGACTCAAGCCCGCCCATGATGCCCGCAAGCCCTGCGGGCTTCTCACTGTCTGCAATCACGAGCTCATCGCCGACAGCGACACGGCTCGAATCATCGAGCGTGTGCAGGTTCTCTCCCGCGCGCGCACGGCGTGCCGTGAGGCTGTGTCCCGCCACAGCGTCGTAGTCATACGCGTGGAGCGGCTGCCCCAGCTCAAGCATGACGAAGTTCGTCACGTCGACCACATTGTTGATCGCGCGAATGCCCGCACCATGCAGGCGGTCGATCATCCATGCGGGCGACGGTGCAATCTTCACATCACGCAGGACGCGCGCGGAGAAGCGGCGACAAAGATCCTCCGCCTCGATGCCGATGTGCACGAGCTCGGCAACAGTCCCCTGTGCCGTCTCCTCCACTGTGATGGATGGAAAACGCAGCTCCTTGCCCGTCAGTGCCGCAATCTCACGCGCAATGCCGATGACACTGAAGCAGTCCGCACGGTTCGCCGTCAGCTCGAATTCGAGCACGACATCATCCAGACCGAGTGCCTCAGCGGCGGGAATCCCGACGGGTGTACCCTCCGGCAAAATGTAGATGCCGTGCACCTGCTCATCGGGCAGCCCCTCGGTATTGATCGCAAGTTCTCCCGCAGAGCACATCATCCCATTTGAGGGGACGCCGCGCAGCTTGCCCTTCGAGATCTTCTTTCCGTCGGGCAGCACAGAGCCGACCATCGCAACGGGGACGATATGCCCCTCGCGCACATTGGATGCGCCCGTTACGATCTGGAGCGGCTCATCCTTGCCGATGTTCAGCTGACAGACAAGCAGATGATCGGAGTCGGGATGCGGGGTGATCTTCTCAATGCGCCCCGTAATGACCTTTTCCAATCCCTCATCCGCGCGCACAATACGCTCGACGGGAACGCCCGCCATCGTCAGGCGGTCTGCGATTTGCTCCGCCGTCTCGTCAATATCCACATAGTCTTTCAGCCATTTGATAGAAACCTGCATCGTCCCGCCTCCTTAGAATTGATGTAAGAAACGCACGTCGTTATCGTAGAACAGGCGCAGATCGTCCACGCCGTACGCGAGCATGGCGATGCGCTCGACACCCATGCCGAATGCAAAGCCCGATACCTGCGCGGGATCATAGCCGCTCATGCGCAGGACGTTCGGGTGCACCATGCCCGCACCGAGGATCTCGAGCCACCCCGTCCCCTTGCAGACGCGGCAGCCCGCCCCGTGACACGAGGAGCAGGAGATGTCCACCTCGGTCGACGGCTCCGTGAACGGGAAAAAACTCGGACGGAAACGCACCTTCGCATCGGTATCAAAGAGCCGATGCAGACAGAGTTCGAGCGTGCCCTTGAGATCGGCAAAGGAAATGCCCTTGTCGATAACCAGCCCCTCCACCTGGGTGAACATCGGGGAATGCGTCGCATCGTAGGAGTCGCGGCGATAGACGCGCCCGGGCGCGATCATGCGGATGGGCGCATTCGGCTCGCTCTTCTGCATCGTGCGCGCCTGTACGGGCGAGGTCTGCGAGCGCAGGAGGATGTCCTCCGTGATGTAGAACGAGTCCTGCATATCGCGTGCGGGGTGATCCTTCGGCAGGTTCAGCGCCTCGAAGTTATAGTAGTCGCTCTCGATCTCGG
>CAUVMF010000098.1:0-4826 GCA_963552975.1 uncultured Selenomonas sp. | reverse complement strand
GTGGTCTACGCGCTCGCGGCGATCTATCTGCCCATGCTGACGATGATGATGGGGATGTTCTGGCCGGTCTTTATCGCGCTTGTGACGGTGCGTGAGGGGCTGCGCTGGGGCGTGCTTGCTGCTGCTGCGTCGCTCATCCTCACGATGCTCTTTGCAACGCCTGTAACGGGGGCGTTCTTCGTCCTCTCGTTCGCGCCGACGGGGCTTGTCCTCGGGGCGCTCTTTCGGCGCGGGGTGGGTACGGTGCGCGCGCTTACGGGCGGGGCGATTGCCTCGCTCGCGGGTAAGGCGGCTGCGGCGGGGATGATGCTGCTCCTCTTCGGGCTCAATCCGTTTGCGATGGATGTCTCCATGGCGAACGAGACGATGGATGAGACGCTCGCCATGTACCGCAGCCTCGGCATGGACGAGGCGCAGCTCGAAGAGACACGCGCAGCATCGACCGCGGTGCTCGACCTATTCGTGCTCATGCTCCCCGCACTCTTTCTCGGCAGCTCCGTGATCGAGGTGACGGCGTGCTTTGTCCTCCTGCGCAAGGTGCTGCAGCGGCTCGGGATTCCCGCGCAGGGGCTGCCCGCCTTTACGGAGTGGCGGCTGCCCGTATTCTTCCCGTATCTCTTTGCGTTCTCCCTGATCGGTATTTACTGGGGGACGACGCGCGATATTTCATGGCTCTATCAGGCGGGGCTGAACGGCTATCTGATCGCATTCATCGCGGGGCTTGTGCAGGGACTCTCCCTCATACAGTTTATGATGCAGCGTTTTCACGTCTCGTTCGTTGTGCGCGTCCTGATCTATATGTTCATTGCGCTGAACGGTTTTATGACGCAGATCGTCTCGTGGACGGGGCTGTTCGATATCGCATTTGACTACCGAAAGAAGTTCCGTGAACGGCGGTAAGAAATATATCGTATATACGTTATCCCTATAAAGAAGGTGATTCTATGCCACGAAATTTATCCGCGTGGGTCGATCTCACGGTCCACCTGATCGTCATGCTCGCGCTTGCACTTGTGACGTTCTGCTACAACTCCTACGTGGGGACTGCCGCGCTCCTTTTGTGGGCGTTGCTTGCAGCGTTTGCATGGGAACGGTGTCGTGACAGGGAACGGCGATTTGAACGCTATTGTATGGGTATTATCCGCAATGTCAACGATGTGATGAACTACGCTGTAGATCGGCTCCCGCAGGCGATCCTCGTGGTGGAGAAGGACGGACACCTCGAATGGTGCAACCGTCAGGTCGAGGAGTATCTCGGCGGGATAAAGCCGGAGCAGGGGACGCCGGTTTTGGATTTCTGGCCGGATTTCAAAATCGAGGAGATCTGGGGCACGGAGGGGGAGTATCGCTTCGCACATGAGGGGCGCACCTATCATGTCTACCATCGTACGGTGCCGACGCCGCCGCAGATGGATCCTCTGATGGCGTTTTACGTCGAGGATGAGACGGAGCTTGCCGATCTCAAGCAGCGTTTTCGCGCGAGTCGGACGGCACTCCTCTATGTGCAGATTGACAATTATGACGAGATCATGCAGGGGCAGACAGAGAAGGAGAGATCCATGCTCCTGCTTGCCGTGCGTGAACGGCTGGATGCGTGGATGAATGGGCTCGGCGGCTTTATGCGGAGCATCTCCGATGGTGAGTTCGTGGCTCTGCTCGACCGCGCCTCGCTTGACCACGCGATTGCGGAGAAGTTCGACATTCTCGATCAGGTGCGCAAGATCGTGAACTCAAAGGGGCTGCCCGTGACGCTCTCAATCGGGCTCTCACTTGCGACAGAGCAGACGCTGAAAAAGCTCGGTGAGGAGGCGGAGGCAAAGCTCGACCTTGCACTCGGGCGCGGCGGCGATCAGGTTGCGCTCGATATGGGGGGCAAGACGCAGTTCTTCGGCGGTAAGGCAAAGGCGGTCGAAAAGCATACGCGCGTGAAGGCACGCGTCGTGGCGCACGCCTTGCGTGACATCATGGAGAGCGCGGACGAGGTCTATGTCATGGGGCACCACAACGAGGACTATGACTGCTTCGGCGCGGCAATGGGCGTTGCGTGCATGGCACGTGCGCTTGGAAAGCCCGTCCACATTGTCCTCAGTGATATGAATGAGGGCATTGACCGCATTCTCGATATGGTGGGCAAGGATGAAGCGTATGACGGGCTCTTTGTCCGCGCCGGCGATCTTGCGGGCGTCGCCTCGCTCACCGCGCTCCTCGTCGTGGTGGACGCGCACATCCCGCACATCCTCGCCGACCCGTCGCTGCTCGAGCGCATTCCGAAAATCGTGGTGATCGACCATCATCGCCGCAGCGAGAATTTCGTCAAGAGTCCGCTGCTCGTCTACATCGAGACGGCGTCCAGCTCGGCGAGTGAGCTGGTGACGGAGCTCTTGATGTACTTCGGTGACAATGTGCGTCCGACACGCCTTGATGCGACGGCACTGTACTCGGGTGTGGTCGTAGACACGAAGAATTTCAATGTCGGCGCGGGTGTGCGCACGTTTGACGCGGCGGCATATCTCCGTCGTGCAGGCGCGGATCCCGTGCTCGTGCGGGCGCTCTTTCAGAGCGACTACGAGACGACGGTAGCGCTTGCGCGCGCAAAGGCGAATGCGGAGTATTTCCCGGGCGGTCTGATTGTCGGCAGCATCCCCGAGCGTCTGCCGAACGGGCAGATCATCGCGGCACAGGCGGCGGACGGCATGCTGCGTGTGGACGGGGTGCGTATGAGCATCTATGTGTTCCAGCTGCCGGGCGATGCGGTGGGCATCAGCGCGCGCTCGACGGGGGAGATGAATGTCCAGGTGATTATGGAGGCGTTTGGCGGCGGCGGCCACGCGAATGTGGCGGGCGCGCAGGTGAAGGGCATGCCGCTCAGCGTGGTGCGCGGCAATGTCGTCGAGAGTGCTAGGGCATATATAGAGGAGAGTGACAATCATGAAGGTCATACTGCAGGCGGACGTTAAGAATATCGGAAAAAAGGGCGAGATCGTGGAGGTTGCGGACGGGTACGGGCGCAATTTCCTCCTGCCGAAGAAGCTCGCACTGCCCGCGAGCAGCGAGAATGTGAATGTGGCAAAGGCGCAGGCGGGGGCAAAGGCACGCAAAGACGCAATGGCGGTCGATGAGGCGAAACTCATGGCGGCGCAGCTCGAAAAGGTCGAGGTGGAGATCCCCGTGCGCATCGGTGAGAACGGGCGGCTCTTCGGTGCGGTGACGGGCAAGGATGTCGCCGCGGCATTGAAGAAGAAGAACATTGATGTCGACCGCCGCAAGATCACGATTCGCGGCGAGGTCGTGGGCGAGGGGCTGTACGAGGCCATCGTCAAGGTGCATCCGAACATCTCCACCACGATCAAGATTCATGTGAAGAAAGAGTAGGGGGAAGAGTGCCTCTATTGGCTTTGCTCGGAGCCGGTTTTTTCTGAACAGTAAAAGATATGGTGGATAATTTATCCATGGAGGAAGGCGATCTCCTGTAGCAAACCTAGTGGAGCAAGCGGAAGCGAGGTGCTGACCTGTCCAAAAAGCAAGTCCGTAGGACGAAGCTGATTGGGAAACAGGTCGTATGGGAAAACGCCCCAAGAACACGAGCGTTAGCGACGTGTGATTGGTTGACGTTGACCGCTCACGTTCTGCCCCCTGCGGATTTTGATCGTTCAAGCGAAGCGCGTTTGGAATCCGCAGGTATTTAGGCAGATAAGTGCCCGACCGCTTGTGCAACGAGGTTTTGCGAAGGAGACGCCGACCGTATAACAATTTTATCCAACAGGCTGATGAGGATTGCCTCATCAGCTTTTCTCTCAAAAGGAAATAATTTCTATGTCATTTTTTAACGACTTATTCGGCGGTGACGGGAAAAAGGAGAAGCCGCCCGAACTTGCGCCCGAGGCGCGCATGGATGCGGAGATCGCCGCGATCTTTCGCATGCTCGCCGACACGATGGGGACGGAGCGTCTCGTCATCCAGGCGGGTAAGATGAACGCGATGGCACTCATGCACTCGGAGAATCGGCGCGAACGCGTGCTCGCACTCATGCGCATCCTCGAGGAGGATCCTCTGCTCTCCCCGCCCCCGTCGGAGGCGGAGATTCCGGAGATCCTCGGTCGCATGACGGAGCAGCTCGCAGGGATTCTCGCGCGCCGCGACCTTGAGGATCGGATCGAGCGTAAGGTGAACGAGAAGCTCGAGAAGGATCACGAGGAGTACGTCGATGACATTCGTCGTCAGGTGATCTCGGAGGAGAGCCCCGGTGCGGAGTCGCCGCATGACAAGAAGAAGCGCGAGGATCTGGAGGCACTCGAGCGCGTCCATCTCACGCAGTCCGTTATGGAGCTCCTGCGCCCGCGCAGCTTCGATGAGATCGTTGGGCAGGAGCGCGCCGTGTGCTCGCTGATGGCAAAGCTGTCCTCACCCTACCCGCAGCACCTGCTCCTCTATGGACCGCCGGGCGTGGGCAAGACCACGGCGGCACGCCTCGTACTCGAGGCGGCGAAAAAACGTGCCGTATCCCCGTTCGGAGAGAATGCCCCGTTTGTGGAGACGGACGGAACGACTCTGCGCTGGGATCCGCGCGACATAACGAACCCGCTGCTCGGCTCCGTGCATGATCCCATCTATCAGGGCGCACAGAAGAGCCTTGCAGACAGTGGGGTTCCCGAGCCGAAGCCTGGCCTCGTGACAGATGCGCACGGCGGCATCCTCTTCATCGATGAGATTGGTGAGATGGACGAGATGCTGCAAAATAAACTCCTGAAGGTGCTCGAGGACAAGCGTGCCTATTTCGAGTCGGCGTACTACGATCCCGATGACAAGCGTGTTCCGCCCTACATTCG
>CAUVMF010000097.1:0-4832 GCA_963552975.1 uncultured Selenomonas sp. | reverse complement strand
CGAAGCGCACGAGGCTGTAAAGCATGACGTAGAGGGCGAAGCACTGCCCGCGTGCGTGTCCGCGCGCGCGGAAGATGAGCAGGAGGGCAAAGATGACGATGTCGAGTTGTCCCTCCCAGACCTCTGCCGGCCAAAGCGGCTGTGCACCGTAGGTATGGTGGGCGAGGGTAGTGTCGGGGTAGAGGATGCCGAAGCTGCTGCCCGTTGGTGCGCCGAATGCGTCGCCGTTGAGGAGGTTCGCGCAGCGGCCGAGTGCCTGTCCGAGGACGATGGCGGGCGCGGCAACGTCCATAAAGTGAATGGTGTCGAGCTTGTGCCTCCGGCTGTATAGGATGCCGACGAGCACACCGAGGAAGACGCCGCCCTGGATCGCCATGCCGCCCTGCCAGACGTTCAGGATCTCGGTCAGGTGGTGCTGGTAGTAGTCCCAATCAAAGAAAAATACGTCCCAGAGCCGCGCACCGAGAAGTCCCGCGATGCCGCAGTAGATGCCGAGATCGGGGACGTGCTTCTCGTAGCCGCGTCCGTCCACCTTTGCGAGGAAGTAGCCGACGCCCGTCGCGAGCAGGATGGAGAGCGAGATGACAACGCCGTAGGAGCGGATTGGGAAGTCCCCAATGTAGAAGAGATATTGATGCAAGAGATGCCGCCTCTCTACTGCGCTTCAAAGAGCGGAAGAGCTTCGAGGAAAATGATGTCCGTGCGCTTTGCCGCATCACCCTCGGCGAGCACGGCCGCCTGACCGATGACCTCTGCACCTGCCTTTTTGGCGAGGCGGCCGAGTGCCGTCATGGAGCCGCCCGTGCTGATGACATCGTCGAGGAGAAGCACCCTGCGCCCCGTGATGCGCTCAATATCCGTGTTCATGAGATAGAGACGCTGCTTGCCCATCGTTGTAATCGACTCGTCCTCAACCCAGATGGGATCCTCCATATATGCCTTGATGGATTTGCGTGCCGTGACGTAGTAGGGCATGCCGAGTTGGCGTGAAAGCTCCGCCGCAAGCGGGATGCCCTTTGTCTCGGCGGTCATGATGATCTCTGTGCCTGAGGGGATTTTCTTTGCGAGTTCGCGCGCGCAGTACTCGCACAGCTCGACGTCGCCGAGCATGATGAAGCCTGCAATGGCAAGATTCTCGTTGAGGTTGAGGATTGTGAGTCTGCGCTTGCATCCTGCGACGGTGAGATCATAGTATCGTTTTGCCATAATGCACCCTTTAGAGTCCTTTCTCCGTGAGGACGAGTTCCACGGCGTTCAGCACGTCGCTGATATTGTCCTCGGTGATGATGAGCGGCGGCTGAAATGCCATGACGTTGCGCCCAATGCCGTTCTTGCCGATGATAAAGCCTCTGTTTTTGAGTTCCTCGAGTACCATGTCGAGTTCGGCGGCAGCGGGGGACTTGTCCGCGTGGACGAATTCGGCGCCGACCATAAGTCCCAGCCCTCGTATATCTCCGATGATGGGATGGCGCTTCTGGATTTCGCGCAGTCCCGTGTGCAGCTGCGCACCGCGCCGCTCGGCGTTGCCCATGAGGTCATGCTCCTCGATGTATCGGATGACCTCGAGTCCCGCCGTTGTGGAGACGGGGTTGCCGCCGAGGGTGGAGGCGCCGGGCTTCGTGTAGGTATCTGCGACCTCGGGTGTCGCGATGAAGGCGCTGATGGGCGCGCCGTTGCCGAGCGCCTTTGCGACGGTCATGATGTCGGGATCGACACCGAAGTGCTCGATGGCAAACATCTTGCCCGTGCGTGCAAAGCCCGTCTGTACCTCGTCCGCGATGAAGAGGACGCCGTAGTGGTCGAGGATTTCCTTGACGCGTTTGAAGTAGTTCTTTGGCGGGACGATGATGCCCGCGTTGCCCTGTATGCTCTCGGCGATAAAGGCGGCGGGACGCCCCGAGGTAGCACTCTTGATCGTCTCCTCAAGCTCGTAGGTGCAGTCAACGCCGCACTCTTCGGGGCTGTGTTTGTGCGGGCAGCGGTAGCAGTACGGATTTTTGACAAAGTGGATGCCGCCGACGGGATTCGGATCCGTGCGCCACATGGACAGCCCTGTGAGGCTCATCGTGAGCTTCGTGCGCCCGTGCAGCCCGCCGCGCAGGGCGATGAACTCGCTGCTGCCCGTTGCAATCTGGGCGAGGAGAGCCGCGCCCTCGTTCGCCTCCGTGCCCGTGGAGCAGAAGAACGACTTTTGCAGCCGTCCGGGCGTGATGCGCGCAAGCTGCTCGGCGAGGTTGACGAAGTTCTCTGTGAGGTAGATGTT
Source organism: uncultured Selenomonas sp. (assembly GCA_963552975.1). Classification (GTDB taxonomy): domain Bacteria; phylum Bacillota; class Negativicutes; order Selenomonadales; family Selenomonadaceae; genus Centipeda. The sequence goes on along the minus strand of CAUVMF010000097.1, from coordinate 2,569 downwards.
GCAGACGTGCTGGAGCGTGTTCAGCTGCTCCGTGACGGCGGCATTGATCGCGGGGTTGCAGTGTCCGCAGTTGATGACGGAGACCCCCGCGAAGCAGTCGAGATAGCGTCTGCCCTCGCTGTCGTAGAGGTACTGCATTTCGCCGCGTACGATCTGGCGCGGCTCGCTGTAGAAATGCCCGAGGCAGGGCATGATGTATTTCTTCTTTTTCTCAAGGATGGCGCCTGCGCCGATGTAATTGCTCTCGTTTGGGGAAGCTATGTCCATGGAATACGCTTTCTATGTCAAATGGAATTGCGGCTCTGACGGAAACGGTAGGTGCCAATGCCCAGGGGGCGCGGTGCAGTCTCCGTGAGGCGGTCGAAATCCTCCGCCCGATAGCCGTCGCTGCCCGCTGCGAGGCGGTCGAGCGCGGCGCGGTAGATGCGGACGATCTCGGCGGTGTGCTGCGCCGAATAATCCTGCGCCTCGATGCGATAGGAGCCGAGTCCGTTGAACTTCTCAAGGTAGGGATAGAGGCACAGATCCTTCGCAAAGTAGATGTGGTTGCGCCCGTACTGATCGATGCGGATGGAGTGCACGCCGCCCGCCTCGTCGCGGAACGCATAGAGACGATCCAGCAGCTCGGGCGCGGAGAGATCGCTGTAGTTCGGCAGCGACATCGCGGGGAAGTTGTAGTCGCAGATCATCGACTCATACGAGCCGTGAATGACCGCCTCGATGGGCAGGACAGCATTCTCGACGATCTCGCGCAGCTGCTGAAAGGACAGCTCGTAGGAGGCCGTCGCCATCGTCAGACCGTTCTCCTTGAGGAAGGTGACGGCGAGGTGGTTGAAGATGTTGAACGAATGATCTGCCTGTACGGGCAGCTTCGTGAGCGTGCGTGCGAGCTTCAGCGTGCCGAGGTTGCCGACCATGATGCCGTCGATACCGATGTCGTTCAGGGCGGTAAAGAACTGTTCGAGCTCGCCGCACTCACGCCGCATGGTCGTGCGCGGTGTGTTCGTGACGACGCGCGTACGACCTGCCGCATAGCGGACAATGTCCTCGTAGTCCGTGAGCTTCCACGGGCGGTGGGGACGGAACGCCTCGCCGCCGACGTAGATCGTGTCCGCACCTGCGTCCACTGCCGCGCGTGCCGCATCCGTTGTGCCGACGCGTACGCTCAGATGGCGGCTCGGGGCATTCTCCTTTTCGACGGGGCGCTCGGCACGCAGTACCTCGTCAGCAAAGCCTGCCTCCTCGACTGCCTGACTGAAGAAGCGCGGTTCGCGCTCGCCCGTCATGCCGATGTCGACAGCCGTCGGCTGGCCGAATGCGAATGTCGTCGTGTAGTCACGCACGCGGTTGTCGTAGAGTGTGCGCCACCCCTCCTCATCCGTTGTGTAGCCGTTCGGGTCTGCAATGTAGGCATCAATCGCCTTGCGATAGGTAGAGACGAGCCGCGCGATGAACTCGGGCGAGCGCATGCGCCCCTCGATCTTGAACGAATAGACGCCCGCCTGAATGAGCGCGGGGATGGAGCGGTACATGCACATATCCTTCAGGGCGAGCTTGTAGGGCCCGGGGCTGTCCGCATCGAGCACCGCGCCCGTCTCCTCGTTGATGAGGGCAAACGGCCAGCGGCAGATTTTCATGCAGCGTCCGCGGTTGCCGCTCTGTCCGAAGAGTACGCCGGAGTGGATGCACTGCCCGCTTTCGGAGATACACATATCGCCGTGCATGAAGTACTCGACCTCTATGCCCGTACGTGCGCGAAAGAGCGCGAGTTCGGAGAGCGTCATCTCACGTCCGACGACAATGCGCGTGATGCCATACTCCTTGAGTTTTTCAATGGCGTGCTCGTTGTGCGTGTTCATCATGACTGAGGTGTGCAGGGGGATGGAAATACCCATCTCGTGTACGAGTTCGAGCACGGCGAAGTCCTGCACAAGGATTGCGTCGGGGCGGATCTCGTCGAGATAGGCAAGGTACTCGCGCAGTGCGGGCAGCTCCTCGTTGCTGATGAGGTTGTTGAGCGTGACGTAGAGCTCGACATTGTGCGCGTGCGCGTAGTCAACCGCTTCTTTGAGGTGCTCGTCATCGAAATTGAAATCGCCTTCGTGCAGCCGCATATTGAAATGTTTGCCGCCGAGATAGACGGCATCCGCACCCGCTGCGATGCCCGCAGTCATGGCATCCCATGTACCCGCAGGGGCAAGCAGTTCGACGGATTTTCGGTGTAACAGCATCGTGAAAATAACTCCTTCTGGATGGAGGCGTGTTGCTTCGGTTATGGAAGCAGCCCCCAGTATCATTTATGATTATAGCAGGAAAAGTCATTTCTTTCAAATGATAGAGCGAGATTCGGGGCATTTCGTGATAGGTTTTTGCTAGTTATACATAAGGAAGTTTTTTCTTCGCTCTCCTTGTAAAAGAAGAGCTTTTCGGGTATATTATACATAGATTTTATTGTTACTTCCGTTAATTATAAATTTTAGGAATCACTGATAAAATGAAGTCTGCCAGATTGGTGTAGATTTTTCTGTCCGATTGAGGCAGCAAACCGGACGCATAGCCAGAGCTATGT
>CAUVMF010000096.1:0-4901 GCA_963552975.1 uncultured Selenomonas sp. | reverse complement strand
GCATAGACCTTCTGACCATACGACGCGACACTGGCATCATCGTAGCACTCCGGCAGCTCTTCCCAGAGCGTCTCACGGATCAGATTGTCCACCTGCGCCCGCGTCCTCTCCTTATCCGTCCAGTGGCTCGTCTCGGCGATCTTCTCCTTCACCTTGCGCAGGAGCGTCGCGGCGACCTCCTTCACCCGCCTGATCTCGCCCGGTGTCAAATCCTCGCGAAAGAGCATATCGTAGAGTGACAGCTCCTCATCGCTCGCAAAGCCCTCGCGCACATACCTCTGCTCCTCGCAGCTCAGATTGCCAGCGAGATCCATAAGCTCCATAAACGTCTTCTCAATCGTCGCACGATCCTGCTCCGCGTTGTACGCCTCGATGATCTCCTGATAGCGCTCGTAATAGTCGATCCGCCGCGGATTGGCCAGCATCATGCAGTCGAGCTTCTGCTGAATCAGCTCCTCCAAATCCCGCAGGAGCAGATTTTTCGTCCGCACTCGGGCAAACTCCCTGCGGAGCAGATCAAAATCAATCGCACTGATGTCAAAGCGGCGACTCTCCTCCTCCGCCTCCAGTGATGCCCCATCCATCACAACATGAGCACTGATAATATGGTCAATCGCGATCCTTAGATCCAGATGGTCGCTGTGCCGCCTCCTTGCCGACACCTGCCCATAGATCGCCGCAATCGCCTCGTACTGCCGCCGCAGCTCCGCCGTCACATCGTCCCGATCCGCATACCTCATCAGGCGGTTCAGCGCAGCAGCATAGGTCGAAAACGTCTTTCGATCCGCCACCGTGCCGCAGACCGCATCCGCCCCCTCCTGCAGGCGGGCAAGCTTTTGAAAATCCGCTGCCTCGACCAGATCCGAAAGGTCGAACCCATGCGCGGTGAGCAGCGCACGCGCCTGCTCCACCACCCGTATGATACGCGCCACGAGGAGAGCCTTGTCCACCGTCGGGTCAGCACCGCCCGCGCCGCCCGCATCTGCCGTATAGTCCGCGAGCGCCTTGCGCAGCGCCTTCACGATCCCGACATAGTCCACGATCAGCCCGTTGCTCTTACCCTCGCTCACGCGATTTGCACGCGCAATCGTCTGCATCAGCGTATGCGCCTTGAGCGGCTTGTCCAGATAGAGACACGAGAGACACCTCACATCGAACCCCGTGAGCCACATCGCACAGACGAACACCACGCGCAGCGGATTCCCTGCGTCCTTGAACTCCTTGTCCAGTGCGCGTTTCATCATCTTCGCGCGATGCGGGCGGATCTTCAGCCCCCACGCCTGAAACGTCCGGAGCTCATTCTGATCCGGACTGATGACCACCGCCATCTCCGTCTCCTCCATCCATGCCAGCCGGCGCTTGAGCTCCTGCGCCTCCTGCTGCGTGGCGGACTTGACGCGTGCCGCGAGATCCCGGATCGCCTCCTGCCAGTACTCCTGCACATAGTCGTACATCCGCACACACGTCACCTTGTTCAGGCAGACGAACATCGCCTTACCGCTCGTCCATAGATCCGAATAATGCCGCACAAAATCCCGCGCAATCGACCGCAGACGCGGCTCTGCCGTCAGCAGGTGAATCTCCTTTGCAAACTCCGCCGCAAGCCGCTCCTGCCCCTCGGCATCGAGATCGGCACGCTCAATCGCATCCAGAATCTCATCCGTGATCTCGGGATTCTGCAGATCGACAATCCGCTCGCCGCGATTCTCATAGTAGAGCGGCACCGTCGCACCGTCCTCCACCGCCCGCTTGAAGTCGTAGACCGACACATAGCCGCCGAACGTCCGCGCCGTAATCGCATCATGTGAGAGCAGCGGCGTCCCCGTGAACCCGATCCGCGCCGCCGTCGGCAGCATCCGCATCATATTCTCTGCAAAGATCCCGTACTGACTGCGGTGCGCCTCATCCGACATGATAATGACATCGTGCGCAGGGTAGATCGGCGCGGCATCGGGTCGGTTGAACTTCTGGATCAGCGTAAAGATAAAACTCGGATTCCCGCGCAGCTTCGCCGCGAGATCCTCCCCACTCGTCGCGATGAACTGCGCCGCCTTGCACGCTCGCCCGAGCACGCCGCAGCTGGCGAACGTATCGCTGATCTGGCGGTTCAGCTCCTCGCGATCCGTCAGCACCACAAAGGTCGGTGTGCCCGCCATCTTGCGCCGCACCTTCTTTGCGAAAAACAGCATCGAGTAGCTCTTGCCCGAGCCCTGCGTATGCCAGAACACACCGAGCCTGCCATCATTCAGCGTGCGATCTGCGTACGCCCTCATCGCCTCATTCACGCCGAGATACTGATGATTGCGTGCCAGAATCTTTGCCGCCTGCCCCGCGGAGTGGTCATACAGGATAAAATTCTCAAAGAGATCGAGAAAGTTCTCCTTGCGGCAGATCCCGCGCAGCATTGTCGCAAGAGCCACGCTGCCCGCATCCTTCTCCGCGAGACGCTTCCACTCGTGGAAGAACGCAAACGGACTGCCGAGCGTCCCGACCTTTGCCTCCGTCCCATTCGAGAGCATCACAAAGGCATTGTAGTAAAAGAGATGCGGGATCGTATCCAGATAGTCCGTATAGTTATCATCATAGGCACTCTGCACATCCACCGTCGTCTTCTTCAGCTCGACAAAGAGGAGCGGAATGCCGTTCACGAACCCGACAATATCCGTCCGCCTGCGGTAGATGTCCCCGTGAATCCGCAGCTCCTTGATGGCGAGAAAGGAATTGTTCTCCGCATCGTGGAAGTCGATCACCGCAGCGCGTTTCGTCTCCGTCTCGCCGCTGCGTTTCTTCACCGTCACGGGGATGCCGTCGCGGATGAGGAAATACTTCTCCTCATTCACCTCCAGAAGCGAGGCGGTCGATAGCCGTCTTTCAAGCGTCTCCTGCGCCTCATCCATCTGCGCATCCGTGAGCCATGGATTCAGCCGCCCGAGAGCCGCACGAAAATAGCGGCGCAGGAGAATCTCCCGCGCACTCTCCCTGCCGAACGTACCATCCGCGCCAAACGTCTCCGTATGATAGGCGAGTGCAACCTCCCAGCCCAGCTCATCGCGGAGCAGATTGCCCACACTCTCTTGCACGAGCATATTCTCGGAGTAATCATAGCTCATCGCGGGATGCCTCCTCTCGTCAGACCGTAATCTCCCCGCTCATCAGCTTCGGAAGTAAGCGGTCGCGGGCTTCTGTTGATAGCGTTATTTGTCTTTGCAATGCTCTTATTTTTTCAAAATATGGAGATACCAAATTACAAAATGACGTGAGAATTTCCTCTGTAGGAATCACTAACTTCATTGCGTTTATATCTTTCGGATACACATGCGGCTGTGCCGCTCCCTTTTGAAGTGCATCCAAACGGGGCTTATTCGCTTTGACAAAGCAATACACAAACAATAGATGCGGCGTCGTTTTGCTGTCTGCAAAGGAGCAATCCGACGCAAAAACATTGACATGATACATCCTTGCAAAACCCGCATTTGCACCCGAACCACTTACCGTAATAACGGGGGCGACTGTATTCGCTTGATTGTGGTAATAGGCAGGCTCTAATCCTCCGGCTACCACAGGAACAATACCTTTACGCACCTGTGTCTTTGTGATAACCTTTCCACGTTGAAATAATGCGACATCTCCCAGTGTGCCCTCTCTCCACCCCTCGGGCATGCCGTCAACAATCTTCGTATTCTCATAACCCGGAAAACGCAAGTCTACGAAATACTCCCGATAGAGACGCTGTGCGGCTTCCTCAAGAAGTGCGATTTGCTTTCGGTTGTTTTCGATAAGCCTGTCATAGGTGGAGAGAATTTCGGCAATCCTATGCTGCACTTTCAAGTCCGGCAGCAAGACGGTCAGACTGAGCAAATCCTCGTTCCTGAGACTCGCTCTTGTTGTCATTGTAGAAAAGGCTTGAAATTTATCACGAAAGGAAGGCATTCGCATATAATATCCAATATATTCCGGCAAAACTCTGTCAGAGTGAACAGGTCGCATCCTCTTGGTAAAACCATTATACGTAGCTTGAGGATAGTTCTTTAAGGCGACACAACTCATGCCTAATTCATGTGAAGTCTCGCTTGTTCTCGTGACAAAAACATCTCCTCGAAGAATCGAATAACTTTCTTGTTCCTTTTCTGTAGCTTGCACAAAATCGGATAACTCATCAGGAATAAAGTATTGGTTAAATACTGTTGAGAACGTCAAAAACGGTGTCCCCGTGCCAAAAAACTTTCTGCCTTTTGATAAGCCATTGTGTACGGTATATAATTCTCCCAGCCTTACTTTTTCCCAACTCATAGCCCCATCGCCCTCATATTCTGCGCGATTTCGTCCATCAGTGCGTTCGACTCTGCCTGTAGGCGCAGGAGCTCGTGATGAATCTCCGTCATGCGCTCCGCGAAGTCCACGCCATCGTCCGGTGTGGGCGCGACACCGACGTATGCGCCCGGGGTGAGCGACCAGCCCTTTTCCTCGATGCACGCGCCGTCCGCATCCGCACCCCGCGCCTCCTCCGTCCGATATGCGACTTTACACAGTCCCGCGATGTCGCGGTATTCCCCTTCGCCGAATTTCTCATAGAGCCAGACAGCCTCCTGCGCGATGCTCTGTCGCTCGGTCAGCGCCGCGAGGCGGGCATCGTACTCCGCCTGTGTCTTTTTCTTCGTGCGGCGTTCGGCGGCATCCACCGCCCGCTTTGCCTCCATGCGGAGTGTCTTGATCTCCTCCGCACACGTATGAACCTGCTCTGCAAAGGGCGCGTCGCTGCCAAGTTCCGCACGGTATTCCGCGAGCAGGGCGCTATACTTCTCCCGCTCCCCGCGATAGAGCCACACGATGGCGTTCAGATTTTTCAGCTGCCACGCCGACCACTCGTTCAGCGTGCGGTCAACGACCGTATAGTAGCTGCG
>CAUVMF010000095.1:0-4931 GCA_963552975.1 uncultured Selenomonas sp. | reverse complement strand
CATCCTCGCCGCACTCGCGGCGGGTGCGTTCACGCTCGGCGGCATGCCGTACGCCCTTGCCGACCCCACCGTCATGACCACGGTCACGACGGATACCTTGGCGCCCGAAGGCGTCGCAGGCAGCACGGACGGCACGGCGGCGACCATCACCGTCGGCACGGAGGGCGGCGGGGCATCGCCTGAGATCTACGCTCTCGCGGGCGGCGTCCACCGCCCCACGCTCGTCGCAGGTGCGTGGAGGAGGGTCAGTCTGACCGACGGCACGATTGACTTCACGGGCGCGAACGCGGGCGGCAAGGCGATCATCAAGAGCGGCACGATCGGCGCTGCCATCGGCGCATACGCATGGCTGGAGCATGGCGGCACCGCAAAGATCTCCGGCGCGGAGGTCGCCATCAAGAACTGCACATTCAAGCTCGACGGCACCGCCCCTTGGGCGCAGAGGGGCATCATCGGCGGTCTCGCCATGTCCAGGGAGGACCCCAGCGGCAGCGCGACGCGGACCGTGGCAGAGGTCGCGCAGAGCACGGTCACCATCGAGGGCGGCACCTACAGCGTACCCGGGAGCGACGAGATCACCGTTGCGGGCGGCGCAGCCTATACAGAGGCGCTGGACATCAACAGCACGGCAGCGGTGACGGACAGCACGGCGTCCGTCACGGGCGGCAGCTTTACCGCAGAGACGTTCCTCTACGGCGGTAAGGTCATAACAGAAACGGATGCACGCAGCGAGGCGAAGGCACTGCGCAACAGCCTCACCTTCACCACGGGCGATACCGTCGCGAAGCTCTTCGGCGGATATGTGTATGTGGACGTGACAGAGACCTCCCTCTCCCTGCAGGCAAATGAGAATCACCTGACCGCAAAGGCGGGCGCAGACCTATTCTACGGCGGCTATGCCAGAGGAGAGCAGCTGTCAGGCGGCGCACACGTTCCGCTGAGCACGGCAGAGGCGAACGGGAACATCGTCACGATCGCGGCGGGCTCCGGCACGTTCAAGGAGGACAGTGCAGGCGGATACAGCGAGATCAGCGTAAATAAGTCCTCTACCGTCACCTCTGCGGCAAATGCAAACGAACTCACCATCGCAGGCGGCACCTTCGATAGGACCGTCTACGGCGGCGAGACGTGGGCGTATAACAAAGACGCGACCGGTACTGCCACGGCGACGGCACGCAGCAACGAGCTATGGGCGAACGGGGGCACGTTCCAGAGTAATATTCGGGGCGGCGATGGGACTGCGTCTACAAAGGCGGGAACGGCGACGGCGGTCGCTGCCGAGAACAAGCTGCATCTTGCCGATGCGGCATTTCCGACGGATGGTACGAAGGTCTACATCACGGGCGGCGATGCATCCGTATTCAGTAATACGGGCAAACTCAGCCTGACGACGGAGAAGAACAGCGTCGACGGCACGCTCACGAGCGCTACGTCGGTGGTATGCGGCGCCGATGGCAGGCTCAAACAGCTTGCGGCGGCAGGAGGGCAGACGATCACGGCATCCGCTGCTGAGAATACGGTCACGCTCACAGGCGGCAAGGCGGATCAGGTGTACGGCAGTCGGCTGACACTGAACAAGGCAACCGGCGCGGCAGATCTGACCGCGGCGAAGAACAGCGTCGCACTCACGGACGTCGAGAGCGGGGCTGGTTCCGCATTCCGCGGCTCCTACATAGAGGCGCACGATGCGAAGGGCGGTCTGCAGGTCCGTGCGGAGGAGAACACGGTCACGAGTACGGGCGGCACGGTAAGGAACGCAATGGGTGCCTCCGTGAAGCTGCAGGCGGACCATACAGGGGACGTACAGGCGACGCTCACGGAGAACGCCGTCACGGGCACGGGCGGCACATGGTCGGATTCCGTGCAGGGCGGCGCGGCAGACGTCTTCGCAGAGACGGGCACGGCGACCGCCACCCTCACGAAGAACAGGGTCGATCTCACGGATGCCGCGCTCAATGACGCCCACATCCGCGCGGGCCATGCCGTTGCCCGTACAATGGCGGCAGGGAAGACCGCATCCGCTGCGTCCAATGAGAACGTGCTGCAGCTAAAGAACGCCTCCGGCACAGCGAAGGATCTCATCGGCGGCAGCGCCTTTGCCAAGGCGGAGGGGGCAGCTGCGACGGCGACGGCGACGGCAAACGAGAATACGCTGAACCTCGCACACGGTACGTTCACGGAGAAGATCACCGGCGGCTACGCCACCGCAGACGGCGCACCGGCACAGGCGACGGCAAACGAGAACACCGTGAACATCAGCGGCGGCATCTATCAGGAGAGCATCTATGCCGGCGCTGCGGATGCGGGCAGTGCTGCCGGCTCCGTCGCGACCGTCAAGGATAACCGCATCGTCATCACGGGCACGCCCAACCTCTCTGCGGCGCAGCTCTATGGATACAAGGCAGTGGGCGCGACGAAGAACATCGCAGGCAACGCGCTCGTCGTCAAGGAGACGAAGGGCATCAAGGCAGATTCCATCGATGGATTCCAAAAGCTTGAGTTCTGGCTGCCCGCCGGCATGACGAAGGACGACACCATGCTCTGGCTCTCGTCCACGAGCAATACTGACCTCACGGGCACGGACATTACGGCGCATCTGCGCGGCGATGAGACAGAGAAGCGCCTGCGCCTCCTCTACACAGAGAAAGCGAAGATCGAGAAGGACGGCACAACCACCATGACCGTCTGGAAGGGCGTCTCGGATGTCACCACGGCGAAGATCGGCATCACCAAGGATAATAAGGAGCTGATTGTCAAGACCGACGGCTCCGCCATCGACGAGGGCGGCACACCGACACCGCCGCCGACGCCGCCGACACCACCAACACCTCCGCCTACACCTCCGACACCACCAACACCTCCACCGACACCTCCGACACCACCAACACCTCCACCGACACCTCCAACCCCACCGCCAACACCGACGCCCGATGACCTCAAGCGGCAGGCAGAGGACAACCGCAAGTCTGTCGTCGAGACGATGGCAGGCGCGGCAGCCTTCCTCGGCGCAGGTGCAGACCTCATGACGGGCGGCGGCATGACGAGTGCATCCGTCGAGGCGGCGGCAGCGGAGGGCTTTGCCCCATTTGCGGCCATCGGCGGCTCCTCCATGCGGCATGAGACGGGTTCCCACGTCGATATGAAGGGCATGAACCTCGCCGTCGGCTTCTCGCGTGAAGTCCTGCGCGGCGACGACCGACTGATCTTCGGCCCCATCGTCGAGTACGGACGCGGCACCTACGACAGCTATGTGAACGCGGCGCACGGCGACGGCTCCGTCCGCTACATCGGCGGCGGCGCATTCGTGCGGCAGGAGCAGAAGGACGGCACGTTCTACGAGGGCAGCCTGCGGTTTGGCCGCTCCTCGATGGACTACTCCACGCCTCTGACCTCCTATGATACCGATGCGAACTACATCGGCGCACATCTGGGCTTTGGTCAGCGCGTCACGGAGCAGAGCGGCAACGAGCGCGAGCTGTACGTCCGCTACTTCTACACGCGGCAGAACGGCACGGATACAACGCTCTCCACGGGTGAGCGCTACGAGTTCGACGCCGTCGACAGCCACCGCCTGCGCACGGGCGCACGCTGGATGATCCCGCAGGGCAGCGGCTCCCTCATCCTCGGCGCCTCCATGCAGTACGAGTTTGGCGGCGATTCAAGCGCCACCGTATATGGCAGAGGATTCACCCATACCACGCCTTCACCATCCCTCAAGGGATTCTCCGGCAGCCTCGAACTCGGCTGGAAAACACAGATGGGCAAGAACGCCACTGCCGACCTCAGCGTCGAGGGCTGGGCGGGCAAACAGCGCGGCGTCAACTTCCGCGCCGGATTCGCTTGGCAGTTCTAAACGATCGTAGAAAACCTCAATCCTTCCAAAGACTACAAAAGCCCCATCGGAATCACTCCGACGGGGCTTTTGCTATGATATGAACTCAGAGCATCGCCTTATAATGTCCCTGCTTCGTCTTTGGAATGGAAAGCATATCCATCGCCTTCTCTGCCGTCAGCTGAAAATTCGTCATCATTGTCCGAATGGACGAGAGATATGCCTTTTCCTCACCGATCTCTATTCCCTCTGCCCGTTCCTCTGCAAGGAGTTCCTCCTTGAACTGCTCCCACGCCGACTTCATACCGATCTCTCCTTTCTCCGTATTCTTAAACGCTCCTGCCCGCTCTGCGAGCACGTCATAGTACATCTCCTCGGGGCGCGCACAGCAGAAATCGTGCATCAATCTCCCGAGCGGCGTTTCCGTATCCGCTATCGAGCTGTTCACATAGACAATGTGCGAGCCGTCATCAAAGGAATCACCGTCGCTCTTTATCATCCGCTCAATCTCATAGAGTGGCTTGCCTTTTCCGAGTACATCCGTCTCCGTGATAAAGATGACGTAGCTCTCGGGCAGCTTCTTGTAGTCCGCTCCCTCGGGCAGGGCATTCGCATCCATGATGCTGCTGTGGTATCGTGCCCTGCGTGGTTCTGCTCCCCTTTTCGCGCGCTGAATCTCGATGTTGAATTCCTGCCCGTCCGCAAATGCGTGAATATCAAGCCGCACGTCATGACCATGCAGATTCTTCATCGTGTCCTGCGTAACGACACTCGTCGCGTGGAGGTTCGGGCGATCCAGAATAATCTGCAAGACCAGATCGACACAGGGGAGACTGTCCTGAAACACAGCCGTCATAAAGACATCATCCATCAGCGTAAAGCTCTGTATAATCTCCCTATACCGCGCGTGCCGCGCTTCCTCTCTATCAGGTGCCATCGAATCCCCTCCTGCCCCCATTTTAGCGTATTCCATACGGAATCGCAACCGTCAAACGATCGCACACACAAAAAAACCGCTGTGTTTCCACAACGGTACTCTCTCAGATGGTGCGGTTGGTGGGACTTGAACCCACACGTCTTGTGAACACTACCCCCTCAA
>CAUVMF010000094.1:0-5014 GCA_963552975.1 uncultured Selenomonas sp. | reverse complement strand
CCTGTGCCATGCTGCGGAAATCCACGCGCATGAAGCCGATCGAGATCATCTACGGCCTTGAGCGCGGCGCGAAGGCGGTGCTCGGCGTGCTCATTGCGTGCGCGGCGGCGGGCATCATCATCGGCGTCGTCACGAAGACGGGCGTTGGACTGCGCCTCGCCTCGGGGCTCATCGACCTTGCGGGCGGCATGCTGCTCCCTGCGATGTTCTTCACCATGATTACGGCGATCGTCCTCGGCATGGGCGTGCCGACCACGGCGAACTACGTCATCACCTCCACTATCGCCGCGCCCGCGCTCGTGCAGATGGGCGTCCCCATCCTTGCGGCGCACATGTTTGTCTTCTACTTCGGCATCATTGCGGACGTGACACCGCCCGTCGCCCTTGCCGCCTACGCGGGAGCGGGCATCAGCGGGGGCAACGCACTGCGGACGGGCGTACACGCGTCCAAACTCGCGATTGCCGCGTTCATCATCCCGTACATCTTCGTCCTCTCGCCCGTCATTCTCATGGTGGACGCGACCCCGCTCACACTCATCCTCGCAACACTCTCCGCACTCGCGGGCATGATAGCCGTCAGCTCCGCGCTCTGCGGCTTCCTCGCCGACCACTGCCGCATGTATGAGCGCGTTCTTCTCATCGTCGCGGGCCTGCTCATGATCAAGCCCGGCGGCACAACCGACCTCATCGGCTGCGCCATCTTCGCCGTCATCCTCGTGATGCAGTACACGCGCGTAAAGAGGGCGGCATAAATCACAGACTTTGACCGTTCGAGCATTTTGCTCGGCGGTCTTTTTGTATAGGAAGCACTGATAAATTCAGCCGCGCCATCTTGACGCATCTTTTTTGCCCGAACTGTGTCGGCAAATCCTCCACATAGCTTTGGCTATGCGTCCGGTTTGCCTCCTTGTTCGGACGAAAAAATCTACGCCAATCTGACGGACTTCATTTTATCAGTGCTTCCTTTACTGCCTGCGTTCCTCTGCCTTTTGCTCCGCGAACCGCTCCGCGAGATCGTCCAGATACGCGGCAAGCCGCGCGTGGCTGCCCTCATGCGCGAGCTGCGCAATTATCGTCATGTGGTGTCTGAGATCGTGGCGCATACGGCGCGAGCTGCGCCAGAGGGCGAGCATCGTTTGATACCGCGCTGCTTCGGTTCTGCGGATCATCTGCTCACTCAGCTTCTGCTGATGCAGCGCATTTTCCTCCTCCGCATAGCGCGTGAGGAGCGTGGACACGCGCAGGTATTGAATAAGGGCGAGCGGGAGCAGCAGCCGCGCAGCGATGATCGTCGGCTGCACCGATGCCCCCGATGGATCTGCGGCGACGGCGAGCGCGACGAGAATCACCTCATAGCCGCAGAGATAGAGCCAGAGCCGCCGATCCTCAACGGACAGCATCGGCATGAGCAGGTGACGGATCGTATGCAGCGCGGCGGGCAGGACGAGGAGGAACAGCATGGGGATGAGCAGACATTTCCACAGCCCCGGCGGCAGTCCCGCGCCGAAGAAATACTCCGTCATCGTTCCGAGCGTTTCCGCAAGCATCAGCAGCGGATAGACCAGCAGGGCGATGGAGAGCACGCGCAGCGGCCGATCATGGATCGTCGCCATCATATAGAGCACGGCGAGCGGACGGCACAGGAGAGCAGTCAGCGACATATCAAGCCCCGCCGTCATCTGAATGCACTGCGTCAGTGCGAGCAGGAGCAGATAGCCGACGAGAACATAGCCCCGCGCAAACCGCAGCCGATCGCGAAAGACATAGAACACGAGCAGGTCAAAGGGCGGCGCACAGACGAGCGTGTAGAGCAGCCGAATTTCTGCGTCAGTCATGCGCTTCCCTCCTCGCAGCCACCCGTCCGCGTCGGCGTGCCGTTTGCCGCACGCACCGCTGACGCGTGCAGCACAATCGACACAGCAAAGACATCCTCCTCCGGCGCAATCTCCATTGTCCCGCCATAGTGCGCCAGATGCGCGCGTATGCTCTCCATACCGATGCCGCGCTCGGTGTAGCCGCGCTTGGACGAGAGCAGGTGCTCCTCTGCATCGTAACGCAGCGCTCCGTCATAGCTGTTGTCCACCGTCAGAAAGAGCGTGTTCCCCCGATGGATGAGTGCGAGCTGCAGGATGCGCGGGGCATCGGGGGCGAGACGTTCCAGCGCCTCGGCGGCGTTGGCGAGCAGATTGCCGAGGATCGCCGTCAGATCGAGCGGGTCGATGGGATTCTCCGCACCCACCTCAATGCGGTATGCCGTCTGTACGCCGAGCCGTTCAAAGACCGGCTGCCAATAGCCGACGAGAATATTTACCGTCTCATTTGCACAGACGGGCGCGCAGCGCGTTTGGATCAGAGATGCAGCGTCGCCCATCAGCTGCGCGATGCCCGCCGTGTCCCCGCGTGCGAGCATCTCCTGCGCCGCAGCGACCATCTCCGTGAATTGCATGCGAAACGCGCGTGTCGTGCGGTCATTTTCCTCCATCTGCGCCGCATTTTGGCGCGTGATTTCCGCCATCTCCGCCTCGCGAGCCACCTGCTCACGCAGCGCACGCTGGCGCAGCCGTACATTCATCGCATAGAGCGCAAGACCGATGCAGCAGAACCCGCCGACCGCCCCGCTCAGACGCACAAAGAGCGCCGTATGCGTCCGCAGATCATTGAACGGCGAGAGCAGGATCGTGAGCACGAGAATCAGCACACCCAGCCACGCGAGCGGCGTCCATACCGCATCAAAGGAATCATCCGCGAGCAGCGGAGCGGCGATCGTGCGTCCATAGTACAGAAAAAGCGGCACAGCGATGGGGAGGCAGACGATCGTGCAAAGCCCCGAGAGCAGGAACGGCACATCAAAGAGCGGGTAGGCATCCTCTACGGCATAGATCACCGTCTGCATCGCGAACCAGACCAGCCCCGGGGGGAGGAGAATACAGATCTGCTTGGCAATCGGCACGCGCGTCATCGCGAGCAGATAGAAGATAAAAAAGAGAAACGGAAAGGCGATGCGCCGCGAAAACACCGTGACCGCCTCGATCTGGATGACCGCCTCGATCCCCGTGAGCAGGAGCAGCCCCGCAATGATCGGCAGCGGAGCAAAACGCAGATAGCGGCGAAAGATATAGAGACGAACCAGATTGACGGGCAGAATGTGAACCGCCGTATACAGCAGCGTTACCAGTGGCACGGCAAGCGGATACGGCATGAGTTCGAGCATAGGAAATGCGTGCATGGATTTCCTCCTATGACGAAAATCCTGCACGCATCTTCTGCAGCATATAGGCGTGGTAACTGCGCTCGACCTCACTGCTGCGGCGTGTCGCAATCGGCAGGAGTGTACCGTCCGAGAGCAAAATCCCGTCCGCCGTCAGCTGCTGTATATAGTCCATATTGACCAGCAGACTGCGGTGGCAGGCGAGGAACATCGGCATGGCATCGAGCAGCTCCCGTGCGCGGGCGAGCGTCATATAGGGGGAGCGTGTCGTGCCGTCCGTCAGATGAAACGAGCAGCGACGCCCGTCCGCATCGACATAGCGAATGTGCTCGATGGGGATGCGCTGCTCTGTGTAGTCAATCGTGAGCGTGATGGTAGGACGCTCCTTTTTGAAGAACGGCGTGCGCGACAGTGCCTCGCGCACCCCTTCCTCCGTCACGGGTTTGATGAGGTAGTGCGCCGCCGTCACGCCGAACGCTTCCACTGCATGATCGCGGCTCGTCGTCACGAATATGATCGCGCAGGTCGTATTGAACGAGCGCAAAATCTGCGCCGTCCGAATCCCCGTACGCTCCCCCAGATAGATATCGAGAAAGACGATGTCGGCGCGTGTGGCGGACATGTGTGCAAGGAATTTCTTATCATCCGTGAACGCGCGAATCATAGGGCGCAGCATATGCTCCGAACAGATCGTGTCGAGTGTTGTGCAGAGCGTGTGCAGATCGCTCGGATTGTCATCGAGCACCGCAATCTTCATAGTATAGATGCCTCCTTTTTCATCAAATATTTTATGGAAATAAGAAAAAGATTGCAAGTATAATTTGACTGCTTTCGCGTTCATGACATACTTTCGTCGTTTATGACAAACTTTGTTGATATTTTTCTCAGATGTGAGAAAATATGGATAGGATGTATAGTCCTTTTGTATCAGTAAAGCGGAGGAATGGAGTTTATGATGGGTGTACTGGAAAAAGCTCTTCATTGGAAGCATACGCAGAGGATCATCACCTTTGTCATCATCCTCAATGCAGCGGTGTTGGGCATATTGACGGATCGGACGCTGTCCGTCGAAGAGATTTCATTGTTGGAGATGATCGACAAAGCCTGTTTGGTGATCTTTACCATCGAGTTGATCGCAAAACTGCTCGTTTATCGACGAAGTTTTTGGTCAGAGGGCTGGAACATCTTCGACTTCGTCATCGTCCTCAGCTCCATCATCTTCATCTCCTCCAGTGTTTCGGTCATCCGAGCCTTCCGTATCTTCCGACTGCTCAAGGCACTCGCGGAGTTCCCCGAGCTGCAGATCCTCGTATCGTCCATGCTCAAGGCGATCCCCAGTATGTCGTGGGCACTGCTCCTGCTCTTTATCATCTTCTATATCTTTGGGGTTTTCGGCAGTACCATGTATGGAGATACGTTCCCCGAGCTGTTCGGGGACATTGGCGGCTCCATGTTTACCCTGTTCCAGGTCATGACCTTTGAGTCGTGGGCGACCGCCGTGGCACGGCCGATCATGGAGATCCATGACTATGCATGGATATACTTTTTGATCTTTATCCTCCTTACCGCCATTACCCTGCTGAACGTCATGGTCGGCATCGTAGTCGAGGCGGTCGGCACCATCTCCGCAGCGGTCAAGGAGAGACAGGCGGCGGAGGCGGCGGAGAACGCACCGCCCGAGGTGCGAGCAGCCGATGAAATCGAAGCGGAAATCCGTCAGCACCTCGCACAAATCGAAGCATTGTTAGAAGTAAGGAATCGCTGATAAAATGAAGTCCGTCAGATTGGCGTAGATTTTTCGTCCGA
>CAUVMF010000093.1:0-5030 GCA_963552975.1 uncultured Selenomonas sp. | reverse complement strand
ATCCGATAGGTCTTGTTCATTCGTCGTAGAGCCTCTTATACTGCTCCCTGTCCTCGAGCACGCGGCGCACGTAGAGCCGCGTCTCGGGGTAGGGAATCGCCTCGATTTCGTCAAATTGTTCGTTCCAGTGGTATCGCTCCATCCAGTCGCGCACGTTGCCGCGCCCCGCATTGTACGCGGCGAGCGCGAGGATGTCGTTGCCGCCAAACTCGTTCTCGAGCTCGGCGAGGTACCACACGCCGTAGCGGATGTTGAGTGCGGGGTCGTAAAGATAGTCCTCGGTAAATGGCTCGTCCATCTGCCGCGCAATCCACGCTGCCGTCTGCGGCATGAGCTGCATGAGCCCGAGTGCACCGCCGTCGGAGCGCGCACGCGGCTGAAATTTGCTCTCGTGCTTGATGACGGCGGCGATGAGATAGGGATCGGCACGGTAGTGCACGGCGCTCGTCTCGATGTAGCTGCGGTAGTCATAGGGGTAGATGTAGCTGCGCTCCACCCATCCCCAGCCGCCGACGATGACAAAGACGACAACGGCAACGACGAGTGCACGCAGCCCCCACCAAAACGCGCGCCGCAGATTACGAATCCCCAATGATCCGTTCCCTCCAAAGTTGTTCAATACATTCCCGTGTTTCTCCCGGTGTGCCGCTGTTGTCGATGACGATGTCCGCGCGCGCGCATTTCTCCGCAAGCGGCATCTGTGCGGAGATGCGTGCCCGCGCCTCTCCTTCACTCATCGTCTTGTCCCGCGCGAGGAGACGCGCAATCTGCTCCTCTGCAGGGAGCGCAACAACCCATACCTCATCGGCGAGCGTATCCCATCCCGCCTCAAAGAGCAGCGGCACATCCAGCACCGCTGCTCTCTTCTCTGCTGCGCGTGCCGCGCATAGGCGTTCCTCTGCCGCCGCGCGAATCAGGGGATGCGTGACGGCATCCACCTCGGCGCGCACGGCAGGATCGGAAAAGACGCGCGCGGCAATCGTCGCACGGTCGAGCGTGCCGCCCGCCGTCACAATCTCCCTGCCGAAACGCTCTACATAGGCGTTGAAGATCGGTTGGTTCGGCTGCGAGAGCTCGTGCGCGAGAGCATCCGCGTCGATGATTGCGGCGCCGAGTGCGCGCAGTGCCTTGCTGACGGTGGACTTGCCGCAGGCGATGCCGCCCGTAAGTCCGATGATCTTCACGGCTACTTCGCCTCCGCCCAGTTTTTGCCGACGTGCACATCCACGGCGAGCGGCACGGCCAGCTCCGCTGCCCCGCTCATCGCCGTGCGCAGGATCTGTGTGACCTGCTCTATCTCCGTCTCCACCGTCTCAAGCACGAGCTCGTCGTGCACCTGCAGGAGGATGCGGCTCTTGACGCCCGCTGCACGCAGGGCATCGTGAGCACGAATCATTGCAATCTTGATGAGATCGGCAGCCGTCCCTTGGATCGGCGTATTCATCGCCATGCGCTCGGCAAAGGAACGCTGCATAAAGTTGCGGCTGTTTATCGCGGGCAGGTCACGCCGCCGCCCGTAGAGGGTCGTGACGTAACCGTTTGCGTGCGCATCCGCAACCATCTTGTCGAGGAAGGCGCGCACGCCGTGATAGCGCTCAAAGTAGCGCGCGATATAGCCCGCCGCCTCCTTGCGTGAAATGCCGAGGTCGCGCGAGAGTCCGAAGTCGCTCAGCCCGTAAACGATGCCGAAGTTGACCGCCTTTGCGCGGCGGCGCTGCTCCCCCGTCACCTCCGCGAGCGGTACGCCGAACACCTCGGACGCCGTGCGCGCGTGGATGTCCTGTCCACTGCGGAAGGCGTCTATCATCGTCTCGTCATTCGACATATGCGCGAGGATGCGCAGCTCGATCTGTGAGTAGTCCGCCGAGAGGAGCGCGTCATAGCCCGTGCCCGGCGTAAAGAGCGCACGCACAGCGCGCCCCTCCTCCGTGCGCACGGGGATGTTCTGAAGGTTCGGGTCGGAGCTTGAGAGTCGCCCCGTTGCTGTCACCGTCTGGTTGAAACTCGTGTGCACGCGCCCCGTCGCGGGACGGATGAGTGCGCCGATACCCTCAAGATATGTGGAACGCAGCTTCGTCCACATGCGGTAGGTCAACACCTTGTCCACGATGGGATGTCGGTCGCGCAGCTCCTCGAGCGTCTCGGCGTTCGTCGAGTAGCCCGTCTTCGTCTTTTTGATCTTCGTGCCCTCTGCGAGTCCGAGACGCTCAAAGAGAATCTCACCGAGCTGTTTGGGCGAGCTGATGTTGAACTCCGTGCCCGCCAGCGCGTGAATCTCCGTGACGAGCGCATCAATGCGCGCATTCGCCGCCGTCAGCTCGCGCTCGAGTGCCGCGCGGTTCACATAGATGCCCGTCTGTTCCATCGCCGCAAGCACGGGCACGAGCGGCAGTTCGATTTCCCGATAGAGCGGCATGAGCCCCGCCCCATCGAGTGCCGTCCGCAATGCGTGTACAGTCTGCGCGGCAAGGAGAGACTCATGCACGGCGCGCTGCTCCGCAGACGCATCCTCGGACACGGCGGAAAACTCCGCACCACAGGCAAATGCCGCGCGCGCGAGGTCGCGCTTATTCTCCTCGGGGCGCAGGAGATAGTCCGCAAGCTCGAGATCGAAGATATTCGCGCCGACGGAAAGACCCGCCTGTGCATAGCGCTTTGCATTCCAGAGCACAACGGGACGCTCCGCAAGCACGGCGCGCACCTCATCAAAGAGCGTCGCATGCGCACACAGAATACGCCGCTCCGCTCCGTAGGAAAGGGCGAGTACGTCGATCTGCACAAACGGCGCTGTGCCGCTGAACACCGCACCGACGGCAATCTCCTCTGCCGCGCGCAGCGATGCGAGATCGGCGGCGGAAAACGCCGCCGCCTCGAGGTTCACCTGTGCAACGGCTGCGGTCTCCTCTCCAAAGAGCGACTGTTCCACCCCGACGGCGGGCGCAGACACAGAGAGATAGTCTGCAAAGGCACGCCCTACCGTCCGCAGCTCGTACGCCCTGCAGAACGCATCGAGCGCTGTGCGGTCGGGCTGCATGCGAAAGCCCTCCGCCACATAGCGGAGTTCCGGCACAGCACATTCAATCGTCGCGAGCTGCTTCGAGAGCAGCGCCTGATCCCGATACTCCACGAGCGAGGCGCTGAGTTTCTTCCCGCTGACCTCGGCGGCATGGTCAAGGACGTTTTCGATGCTCTCATATTGCAGGAGCAGCTTCGTCGCGGTCTTTGGTCCAACGCCGGGCACGCCCGGAATATTATCCGAGCTGTCCCCCATCAGCCCCTTCATATCGATGAGACGGATCGGCTGGAAGCCGTACTCCTCCTCGAACGCCGCCGTATCGTAGCGGCGCGTCTCACTGATGCCCTTTTTCGTCAGGACGACGGTGAGATTCGTGCGAATCAGCTGCAACGCATCGCGGTCGCCTGTCACAACGATGGTCTCCGCGCCCTCTGCCGCCGCCTGCGTCGCAAGCGTGCCGATGATGTCGTCCGCCTCGTAGTCGTCCATCTCGAGAAAGGGGATGCCAAGCGCCGCCGTCAGTTCCTTCAGCAGAGGGATCTGCGCGATCAGCTCCTCGGGGGTCTTGTCGCGCGTCCCCTTGTAGTCTGGATAGAGTGCCGTGCGGAACGTCGTGCGGCTCTTGTCAAATGCAATAACGATCTGCGTCGGCGCGAGCTCCTTCAGCAGCTTCACGAGCATCATCGCAAAGCCGTGCACCGCATTCGTGTGGATGCCGCGTGCATTCGGCGGGAGCTGCAGCGCGTAGAACGCGCGGAAGAAGAGGCTGCTCCCGTCGAGTACGGCAAATTTCTCCCTGCTCACAGCCCGGGCTTTTCTTCATCCTCAAGACGCATGAGGACAAACATGTAGTCGGACAGGCGGTTGAGATAGCGCAGGTCGACCTCTGCCACCGAGCCGCGGCGTGCAAGCGTCCATGCGTGGCGCTCTGCAGTGCGTGCCGTGGTGCGTGCCAGATCGAGCATCGCGCTCGACTTCTTGTCGCCGGGGATGATGAACTCCTTGAGCGCGGGCAGGCTCTCCTCGATGCTCGCAATCTCCGCCTCGATTCCCGCGACCATTTCATCCGTGATGCGCGGCGGCTTGTTGCGGCTCGCAAAGTCCGCCATCAGCATGCCGAGCTGCTTCTGCACGGCGAGAAGATCATTCTTGACGCGCTTGTTCTCGGCAAAGGCGCGTGCCATGCCGAGCGTGGAGCCGAGGCTGTCCACAATGCCGTACACCTCTACGCGCAGGTCATCCTTTGCAATGCGTTCGCCCGTAAAGAGGCTCGTCTGTCCGTGATCTCCGGTCTTGGTCGTGACACTCATCGTATGTTCCTCCTCTATGGATAAATGTACCCAGCCGCGTCTAATGCGCGACCGGGCAGTAAAGGAAGCACTGATAAATTCAGCACCGCCATCTTAACGCATCTTTTTTGCCCGCACTTCGTCGGCAAATCCTCCACAGAGCACCACTCTGCGTCCGGTTTGCCTCCTAGTTCGGACAAAAAAATCTGCGCCAATCTGACGGGCTTCATTTTATCAGCGATTCCTAAAAAACAGCTTTTTAGAAAATCTCCGTCTCACTGAAGAAGATGTGCACCTCGCGTGCCGCGCTCTCGGGGCTGTCGGACGCGTGCACCGCGTTCTCGCTCCCGTTCTTTGCGAAGCGCTTGCGGATCGTGCCCTCCGCCGCATTCGCCGGATTCGTCGCACCGTGAAGCTCGCGCACGCGCGCAATCGCATTCTCACCCGCGAGCACCATCGCCACGAGCGGCGCGGAGGTCATGAACGCAGCGAGCTCGCCGTAGAACGGCTTTGTGAGGTGCTCCGCGTAGTGGATGCGCGCGATGCGATCTGTCATCTGCATCATCTTCATCGCGCGAATCTCGAGCCCCGCCTCCTCGTATGCCTTCGTAATGTCTCCGATGTGATGCGCTCCGACGGCATCCGGCTTAATGAGAACCAGAGTTTGTTCCATTACTTCATCTCCTCAATGATACGTTTGTACTCCGCTCCGAGGTCGGCATAGT
>CAUVMF010000092.1:0-5035 GCA_963552975.1 uncultured Selenomonas sp. | reverse complement strand
TTGACCTCCTCCTGCCAGACGCCCCCTTCAAAACCGTCCCAGCTCTTGCTCTGCAGCATATTCTGCCTCCTATTCTGTGAATGGAATGCCATTGAGAATAAATCCCCATTCGACAGTCCCATCATACTTGAATCGGATTCACTTTTCAATAGGGGAGGCAAAATAAATGCTATCAATATTTTTCATGAAAATTATAATTTATGTATATAGCTACTTCGGCTCGGGCGTCATATACGCCAGCAGTGCCGCGAGCGGAAGTGCTCCTACGGAGACAAGGAGGGCGGGTGCAAGTCCGATGACATCGCCGAGTGCCGCCGTCGCCGCAACGCCGAGACTGCCTAGCCCGAACGACATGCCGAGCATCATGCCCGATGCCATCGCCGCATGCTCGGGCAGCGCCTGCTGTGCCCATATAATCGAGCTCGGCTGCGGTGCCATCAGGGCAAAGCCCGCGGCAAAGAGCACGATGCCGCCGAGCGCATCCGCGCTCACATGGGTAAAGTAGTAGGCGCACGGCAGAATCCCAAGCACGAGGAACGTCACAATGATCGCACGCCCCGTGAACCTGTCCGCGAGATTGCCGCCGACAAGCCCGCCCGTCATGCCGCCGAGCATGAAGATCGTGAGGAAGAGCCCCGCCGCGCTCTGTTCCTCCCCATTTCCGACGAGCAGCAACGGCAGGAATGTGCCGAATGCACCATGCGTCCAGCAGCGCAGCCCCATCGCAAGGTTCAGCGTGATCGTCGTGCGCGCAAAGAGGGTGCGCACCAGCTTCGGGCGCTCCGCCGCCGCGTGTTCCGGCAGGGATGAGACGGCGCACAGCCCTGAACGTGCAAAGATTACACCCATGAATGCGGCGGGCAGGATGAGGAGCGGCAGGGCGTTCAGCGACAAGTTTTCGAGAAATGCCACAAGGACGAGCGGCACGAATGCCATGCCCGCATTGCCGCCCGCAATGAAATAGCTCATCATACCGTTGCCGCGCCCCTCTGCCGCCGTCCGTCCGACGAGCATTGACGAGAGCGGATGATACGCCGCGACCGCCGCACCCGTTACCGCAACGAGCAGAAAGAGCAGTGCCGCATGCCCAGCAAAGCCGACCATGCAGATCGGCACGGCGGCGGCGGGCACGATGTACGGAAGCACGGGACTGAAGTTCCGCTTGTCCATGAGATAGCCAAAGAAGGGCTGCAGCATATTCGTCGTCACAGACGCGACCATAACGAGCACGCCGCACATCGTGAGTGAGAGCCCGAACTTCAGCATGAGCAGCGGCAGGAGGATCGGCAGGAAATTCGCATAGAAATCCACCATCGCGTGTCCCGTTGAGAGCAGCGCCGTCGCGTGCCGAATTTCGTATTTCATGGAATTCCTCCTGTGATCAATCTTCTTGCATCCCATCCAAAAATATGCTCTAATCATTGTAGCAAACAACGTAAAAATGTAAAGGAGTATTCCCCTATGAGAAAATGGGCTGTCATCTATTCATCCACCACAGGCAATACAAAGGCAATCGCCGAGGAAATCGCGGGCACTGCGGGCGCGGACATCTTCCGCGTGCAGGATGCACCGACCGATCTCTCCTCCTACGATGTCGTCGCGCTCGGCTACTGGCTGCGGCGCGGCGGTCCTGACGATCTGATGAAAGCGTATCTGCCAAGTGTCACAGGCAAGAGAGTCGTCCTCTTTCAGACGCACGGCGCAGACGTCGGCTCGGAGCACGCTGTCACCTCATTTGCGCGCAGCGCCTACCTCCTTGGCACAGGCTGTGAGATCCTCGGCACATTCTCCGCGCAGGGGAGACTCGCCCCCGCCCTCATCGCACGGCGCAAGAAATCCGATCCCGACGATACACACAACAGCCCCGAGGCGCAGGAGCGTTGGCAGCGCGCTGCCGATCACCCGAACGAGGACGACCGTGCCGCCGCATGCGAATTCGTGCATAAGATGGAGCACAAACTCGACCTCCTCGAGAAATTCCGCCGTGCACAGGAGGAGAAGAAGAACGCACGCGGCTGAACGGCTTTACAATCGTGCGCGGTATGCACTTTGACAAGATCGAACCTCTCAGATAGGAGCTGCATCATGTATATTCGTGACGGAATCGCCTACGCCTCAGAACCATATGATGATCTGACCATCACCGATTTTCGTATCATTGATGATCTCTATATGATCGTCACATTCTCTACGGGCGAGGAGCGTATCTTCAACGTCTCATGTCTCCTTCGCTATCCTGCTTTCAAACCGCTGTCCGACCGCAGCATATTTGACACAGCACGTTTGGAGCATGGTGTTCTCACATGGCAGGACGGCGCAATCGACATCGCTCCCGAGGCTGTTTATCAAGAAAGTTACCCCTATCACGCACCAAACATCGAATTTGCCCCTACCTTATCACCTTCTCTGTAAAAGGACTCGCATGAACACCGAACAAAAACGCACAATGGAGGCGGAGGTCATGATGGAGATGATCGCCCTCTACTGCCACGGGCATAGCCACGCGCATTGCGTACAGGAATACCCCGCCGAGGGACTCCCCGCACTCTGCCCCGACTGCAGCCGGCTCCTCGAATACGCCCGCACACGTATCATCCGCTGCCCGCGCATGGATGTGAAATCCTTCTGCTCCGTCTGCCCCGTGCACTGTTACAGCCGTGATATGCGGGAACAGATTCGCGCCGTCATGCGCTACAGCGGGCCACGGATGCTCCTCCACCATCCATTCATGACGATCCATCACATGTGGCTCGATCATCAGGCACGAAAGCATGAAAAGAAGGAGCTACGTTCATGAAGAAAATCCTGCTCCTCGCCACAGGCGGCACGATTGCCGCGCGACAAACGGAACACGGACTGCGCCCCGCCCTCAGTGCCGAAGAGATTGGCGCGGCAATCGGCGGCAAGGACAGCGTGCTAGAGGTCGTCGACCTCCTCGCCCTCGACTCCACCAATATTGCGCCGTGTCACTGGCAGACGATTGCACGCAGGATTGCGGAGTGCCGCACAGCGTATGACGGCTTCATCGTTACCCACGGCACGGACACGATGGCATATACCGCCGCCGCACTCTACTATATGCTTGAAAATATCGACCGCCCCGTTGTCATCACGGGTTCGCAGCGCCCGCTCGGCACAGACGGCTCGGATGCGGAGCAGAATCTGCGTCTCGCATACAAAGCGGCATGCAGCGGCTTTGCAGGCGTCTGTCTCGCGTTCGGCGGACGGCTCATCCACGGCAACGCTGCAAAGAAAATGTATTCGCTTGCGGATGATGCCTTTCGCAGCATCGGACGCGCAGAGATCAACCTCACAGCCACCTCAGCACCTTCTGCGCCCTTTCGTCTGCACGACGCACTCGATACGCGCGTCGCCGTCATACGTCTCTATCCCGGTATGAAGCCCATCACGATTGACGCACACATCGCGTCGGGCTATCGCGGCATCATCCTTGAGGGCTACGGGCTCGGCAGCGTCCCCGGCGACGACGCGGAGGAGAGTTTTCTTCCCTCGCTCGACCGCGCGCGCACGCGTGCCTGCACCGTCGTCCTCACGACCCAGTGCGTCTATGACGGCGCGGATCTCTCGCACTACGAGGTCGGCACCCGCGCGGCAGAGCTCGGTGCACTCTCGGGCGGCAGCCTCCCCATCGAGGCACTCTACGCACGCCTGATGCAGAGGCTTGCAGAGACGCCCGAGGGGGAAACGGTGAAATCACTTGAGAAAAACTCTGGTGAACCGAGATGAAGCCGCTTGCCTATATTACGCAGGAAGTAATTGACCTGTTAGCGCTTCCGTGCCAAGCAAATACACCGATCTATTTAGGGCAAAGCAATAGAGAACATATGCAGACAAGTCACCCGCAGGACTATCAAAAATATCACGACTACATCTCGCTGATCCTAAGCACTCCCGATTATGTCGGTGCAAATCCAAGTGATCAATCCATTGAATATGTTCGCGAATTTCAGATTGATGAACACGAGTATGTAAAAGTAGCTGTTCGTATTTCTCTCTCCGGGAGATATTATGCACGTTCTCTCTACGTACTGAATCCCAATCGAGTTCGTAATTTTATTCAAAAAGGCACTCTAAAGCATTTGACGAAATAAACAAAATGCTTTATACTGTAACCAAGAAATGAGAAGCAGAGGACGGAACGGGCAGCCGTCACCGGATGGTCGAAAGACCTGAGTAGGAGATGCAGGAATGTCACCCTGCCTATTCTCAGAACGGAAATGGGGCTACAGCGATGTAGCTCTATTTTTATTCTCTTTCTCAATAAGGAGGCATCATGCAGCTTCAAGAAATCGGCGTCGTTCATAATGACTACAAAAGCCTTACAGATATCCCACGGCAGGGACGCATGAGTGAGAAGATCTCGGAGATTGCGATTCATCCGGACTTCTCGGACGGACTGCTCAAAATCGAGCAGAACAAACACCTCATCGTCCTCTACTGGGCGCATCTGGCGAAACGGGATATCCTCAAGACCATCCCGCCCGCCGCAAGGGAGATTCACGGCGTATTCGCCAGCCGCTCCCCCGGTCGCCCAAATCCCCTCTCCCTCTGCATCGCTGAACTCATCGCGCGCGAGGGAAACATCCTCCGCGTGAAAGGGATCGACGCACTCGACGGCAGCTCTGTCATCGACATCAAGCCATATACGGAAATGGACTGTATTGCCCTTGCATAGACAATCCACAGCACATCCCCCGCTCATACAGAGCGGGGGATTTTTATGAATGCAATTCACATTACATTCATTGAAAAATATTTTTTAAATTTATTCATGAAAAAGACTTGTAATGAATCCCGTTCGCTATTATAATACACGTACGCACTTTAATGCGAGAATTGTTTTCATTATACGTCCATAACAGTTCTATTTCTTAAAGGAATCGCTGATAAAATGAAGTCCGTCAGATTGGCGCAGATTTTTTCGTCCGAACTAGGAGGCAAACCGGACGCAGAGTGGTACTCTGTGGAGGATTTGCCGACGAAGTGCGGGCAAAAAAGATGCGTTAAGATGGCG
>CAUVMF010000091.1:0-5041 GCA_963552975.1 uncultured Selenomonas sp. | reverse complement strand
GTGCGGCGGATGTCCGCGCCGAGCGCAACGAGCTTTGCCACGAGATCATCATAGCCGCGATCGATGTGGTGTATGTAGCCGACGCGCGTCTCACCGTCCGCCACGAGCCCCGCGAGCACCATCGCCGCGCCCGCGCGCAGATCGGTCGCACGCACTGCCGCCCCCGTGAGCGGACGCCCGCCCTCGACCGTCGCCGTCCGCCCGTCCACGCGGATCGAAGCCCCCATGTGCTGAAGCTCCTCAACGTGCATAAAGCGGTTCTCGAACACCGTCTCCGTCACGACGCTCGTCCCCTCCGCGATGGCAAGCATCGCCATGAACTGCGCCTGCATATCCGTCGGAAAGCCCGGATAGGGCATCGTCTTGAGGTCGATTGCCTTTATTGCGCCATCGGAACGCACGCGGATGCCCGCAATATCCTCCTCGATCTGCGCGCCCGCCTCCTTGAGTTTTGCCACAACGGGCTTGAGGTGCTCGCTGATCGCATTCTCAATAAAGACATCGCCGCCCGTCATCGCCGCCGCGACCATATACGTCCCCGCCTCGATGCGGTCGGGGATGATCGTATAGCCTGCCGCCACGAGCCCCGGTACGCCGTCAATCTTGATCTGATTCGTCCCCGCACCGCGGATGTGCGCCCCCATGACATTCAGATAGTTTGCGAGATCCACAATCTCCGGCTCGAGCGCAGGATTCTCCAAGATCGTCTGCCCCTCTGCACAGGAGGCCGCCATCATCACATTCTCCGTCGCGCCAACGCTCGGGAAGTCGAAATAGATGCGTGCGCCCTTGAGCCCATGCGGCGCGGAAGCGTGGATCGCCCCCTGCGTGATGTCGATCTTAGCACCGAGTGCCTCAAATCCCTTGAGGTGCAGGTCAATCGGGCGCGTCCCGATCGCGCAGCCACCGGGCAGGGAGATCTCTGCCCGGCCCTCGCGCGCAAGCAGAGGACCCATGATGAGAAAGGACGCGCGCATCTTGCGCACAAGCTCATAGGGCGCCGCTACCGTCTCAATTCGCGACGCATCAATCGTCAGACGGTGCTCCTTGGCGGCGTAGTCCGCCTTCACACCGAGCGAGCGCAGCACCGAGGAGATCGTATAGACATCCTCGAGCGCCGGCACATCGTCGAGCACACTCACGCCGCGGCTGCCGAGGAGCGCCGCCGCAATGATCGGCAACACCGCATTCTTTGCGCCGCCAATCTTCACGCGTCCGCGCAGGGCGTTTCCTCCGTGAATCACCAGTTGTTCCATTCGCCGTTCCCCTCTGTGCAGCCTATTCCTCTACCTTGAGCGTCGCGTGTATCACGTTCTCGATGACATACGGTGCGAAGAATTTTTCCTTCTCTTCCCGCTTCTTCCGATCAGCAAGCAGCGTCACGCGCTTTTCCGGCTCTTCCTTTGCCGCGCGCGCCGCTGCCTTTTCCGCCGCCTTCATGCGCTTTTTCATCTCCTTTTCGGAGGTCGGTGCAGGAGCCGCGCCCGGCGCGATGATAATCTCATTGTTCTGCCCCTGTTCCGCAAGCTCACGGAGGCGATCCCCCGTCGATTTGAATTTCTCCTCATCGTCGGGAACCTCGAGCCCTGCCTGTGCCAGCAGCATCAGCGGATTCACGGGGACAAATCCGCCCCCGCGAATGTCGAGATTCAACGTCCCCGCGGGCTGGGTCTTTGGCACCTGATACGGAATCGAGAGCGTCTCCTCCGCCTTGCGGTACGGGCGGATCGTCGTCTTGAACGTCACCGTATCGCCCGGCTTCACCGTCATCTTGTCCGGGGTCGCAGAGACCAGTAGCGCCGTCTGTCGCTCACCATTCAGTTCCACATCCACATTGACATCGATGACATCGGACTCCTTCTCCGTATTCGTCACAATCAGATTCATTGCTTGCAGGAGCTCCGTCACGGCAACCTGTCCGACATCTGCCGGACTATAGTACATGTTGCGGCGCTCAAAAAGACCGCCCTCGTAGGCATTCGTACGGATGGCAAAGCGCACGTACGCTGTGCTACTGCCGAGCGAGTCCGAGACACGGCTCATCGCCGCATACGCGACACTGCCCGAGAGGATCGGCAGAAAGTCCTCATCGTATGCGATCTGTGCGCCGAACGTCTCCTCCGTCCCGAGCGCATTGTCCTTCACGTGAATCTGCACAGGCACGGAGGTCGGGAACGTCCCGAGGATGCCCGCAACCCCCGTCTCGCGATCCTGATTGACGCGCCCAATCACACTGCCGATGTTCGCGATCTTCACGCCGTTGCTCTGCCCTGCGATCGTTCCGATGACATCTGCATCCGTCATAAAGTAGTTGACATTCCCCTTGTGCATAAAGGAATGCCCGAACGCCACGACCTTCTTGCCATCGACCGCCGTCACCGTGCCCGTCGCACCGATGCTGAAATCACCGTAGACGAGTGCCACGCCCACGGGCTGACCGTCCGTGAGCGTCGCGTCATAGCGCGTATGGATGGGCGTATTGCCGCCAAAGCCGCCGAGGGGCAGAAGCGACGTCCCCCTCATCGGAAGATTGTCCTGCAAGTAGCGCAGTCCCGCCGCAGTGAAGCCCTGCGTAAAGACGTACGCCTTTTCCTCCGCAGCAGGCGACGCCTCATTCGGTGTTGTTTCTGCCGGCGCAACTTCCCCCGTGGCAGAGGCTTCGTCCGCCTGCTCACCCTTGAGCGCCGCCATCATATCGCGCCACTCCGCCTCGCGCTCCTCCGAGGACATCTTTGCAAACGCCTTTTCGCGCTCGCGCAGGCGGCGCTTTTCGTCAAGCTTTTTGCGCTCCTCAAGCTCCTTCACCAGATCAATCGTATCAATATTCGTCTGATTCTTTGTATCCGGCATCGACCAGAGCGGTGTCATATCCTCAATCGGCGTGATGAAGAACGTATAGGGACTCAGATCCTTCAGTCCCGCTGCGAGCGCACCAACCAGACGGTCGCCTACATAGATCGGGCTACCGCTCATCCCTTGCAGAACACCGCCGACGTGTTCGATAAATTCACCGCTCGTACGCGCCATGATCATGCGCTGAGAACCCTTGCCGCCCTCCATCGCACCGAGAATCTCGACAGGGAACGTGCGGATCTCACCCGTGGTGTCAAGCACCGTATACGCCGTCCCCTGCATCCCCGCCGTCACCTCGTTGTACGGAAGAATCGGAGGCATTGCATGAACTTGCGGCGTATAAAAATTTATCGTAAGCGCAAAAAGAGACGCCGCTGCAAGGCGCTTCAAAGAATATTGCAAAATGTCACCTCAAAAAAAATGTACTACAATAGAGTTTATCTGCCCTATTGTAGCACAGTCAAGAGATTTTCGCTAGTTTTTTCCGTCAGCTCAGTGAATGCTCCAGTTCTTCAAGCGTTTGTTGTTTGCTCTCACGGCCAAGAATGATGACAGCCCCTGAGATCAACGCAAAAACCGCCGCAAACATCATGAAGATGCCGCTCATCGGGAACGCGTGCGCGAGCATCACACCGACGAGCATCGGCGCGATCATGCCGCCGATGCGTCCGAATCCCGCCGCCCAGCCGCTGCCGAGCGCACGCATCGCAGTTGGATACTGCTCCGGCGTATAGGTGTAGATCACGCCCCATGCACCGAGGTTAAAGAAGCTCATCGCCGCACCCCAGACGAGGAGTGCCGTGACATCCCCTGCATTGCCGAAGAAATAGCTGCACACGCCGCTCAGCAGCAGGAAAAGACCAAGCGTGTAACGGCGGCCGATCACATCCACCAGATATGCCGCCGCATAGTAGCCTGGTAGCTGTGCGAGCGTCATGATGAGCACATACTCGAACGTCTTCACGATCTCGAAGCCCTGCGCGTACACAATCGACGGCAGCCACATAAAGATGCCATAGTAGCTGAACACAATGCCGAACCACGCAAGCCAGAGCATCGTCGTGCGGCGGCGCATCCCCTTCGCCCAGAGCGAGCGGAAGCCCGGAGTCTCCACACGCTCCGCCTCGACCCTGCCCGGTGCGAGCTGATCGAGAAACGGACGCTCCGGCATCTTCAGCTGACGCTCGATGTCGCGGATAACCGCCTTTGCCTCATCCACGCGCCCCTTCGACAGGAGATAGCGAATCGACTCCGGCATATGCAGACGAAGCAAAAAAACATAGAGCGCAGGCAAAGCACCGATAAGAAACGCTGCCTGCCAGCCAAGCGCAGGAATCAGGAGATAGGCGATACACGCTGCGGCAAGCCAGCCCAGTCCCCAGAAGCTCTCAAGGAGGACAATGAACCGTCCGCGCAGCTTTGCAGGTGCGTACTCACTCATCAATGTCGCCGCAACAGGCAGCTCTCCGCCCAGACCAAAGCCCACAAGGAAGCGGAAGACGAGCAGCGACTCATAGCTCCACGCCACGGAACACAGACCCGTCGAGATGCTGTAGAGAAGAACAGTGATCGTAAATACCTGTTTGCGCCCAATGCGATCTGCAATCGTCCCCGCCAAGACAGCACCAAGTGCCATCCCGATCAGGCCAATCGACCCAATCCATCCAACCTGCGCAGGCGTGAGACTCCACTCGCGTGCAAGCACAGGCAGAACGAACGCAATCAGCCCCGTGTCCATCGCATCGAACAGCCACCCAAGTCCTGTCACAGCAAGCAGCTTGTACTGGAATCTGCCAAGCGGCAAATTCTCCAAGCGATCCAAAATCATAAAACAGCCTCCTTCATGGCGTGCAGTCAGTCGTACCGCCGCCCCATCAGAGAAAGAACGAAACATTCCCTATTATAGTCACACTATAATGAAAATGCAAGGAGATGAATGAAAGGCACTATGATAAATGTTACGGATAAAAGAAGCACACGACCGCTTGCGTGACGAGGGTTCTGCGTGGAGTACGCAGGCGAATCCGTAACAGTGCCATAACTCTAATTAAATCAACATAATAAAAAGCCCGTGAATCATCACGAGCTTATCTTTTGCGGCAACTACCTACTCTCCCACGTCGTCTCCAACGAAGTACCCTCGGCCTATGAACGCTTAACTACTGTGTTCGGAATGGGAACAGGTGGA
>CAUVMF010000090.1:0-5066 GCA_963552975.1 uncultured Selenomonas sp. | reverse complement strand
CCGATTCCGAGGTGCAGCTCGACACGATCGCAAATGCGGACGAGGCATGGAATGAGGTGCTCGAACACCTCGCCGATGCCGACAGCCGCTATATGCGCTTTGCCACGCATGACTACCCCACCCTTGACATCGCCGTCACCGACCTCGACGACAACGGGCGGCTCGAGGTCATCTTCCGCACAAGCCGCATGTCCAGGCAGATTGTCTCCGACGCAGAGGACTTCAAAAAGCCCGACGCATACATCCGCTCCTTGGAAAACGTCGCAGCGATCCCGATCGGTCTTCACGCGTCCATGTATCAGGTCGCCGAGGACGGCACGCGGCTCGAACCGGTGAAGATCGTCGTGCAAAACGGTGATTTCACGGCAGATTTCCCCAATCTCATGCGACTGAAGGAGCCGTATGAAATCAGCACGGAGATTCCGGGAGCGCGCCTCTATCACACCCTCACCACCGTACGCAGCAATCCCAAAGAATACGGCGCAGAGCTCATTCCCTTCCGCATTCTCTACCATACGGTCTGGCTCACGGACAATACCCTCTGCGCACGTTTGGACGCTGATGTGGAGGGAGATTATTTCGTCGATAAGGCGGGCAACATCATGACCGCCCCGCACACTGCACACATCGACGGCAGGGAGATGTCCCGCGACGCATTTGGACAGTCGGACTTCCTCAGAGAGTTCCGCACATATCCGCCCGTGCGCGGCTCTGTCAACTGGATTCGCTGCGAGAACTTCCGCGACGAGGACTTTCGTGCAAACGTCCGCACCCTCCTCGCAGAATCATGGTACGGCTTTTCCTACGGACTTCGCTAGAGGAGGCATACAATGAACATTCCGCTCAAAAGAACCCTTGGAACCGCCTGTGCCGCGCTCACCCTCACCGCCTCCGCCGCCGCTGCCCCCCCGTCCGCTGTCCAGATCGAGACGATCGCCGCTGCCGAAGCACTCTGGCGGGACGATGCTCTTGCGGGGCAGACCGACCGGCAGGACGGCACGGCATTTGACCCTGCCCGCACGCGCGTTGCCGTCACCGACCTCGACGGGAACGGGCGGCTCGAGCTGCTGTTTTGTCACGGTACGTGGGGCGCAGAATCCATGAGCACACTCCCCGAATACCTCCAAAACATGCCGACGGCACTCGGTATGTCCGTCTACGAAATCGGCGCGGACGGCAGTCTCGTCCGCCTTCCTGATGCAGAATGCAGCGGCAGCACGCCGAATCTGACCACGCTGGACTCCTTCCACCCGATGGTAAAGGACGGCATACGCCGGTACAACCTCCGCACGGAGCAGCTTCACATCGACGCAGACGGCAGAATGCGGTGCAGCGAGCGCTATCAGCGCGTCACGCTCAAAGACAACACACTCACGTGCGAACTGCTCGCCGAGAGCTGGAGTCTCGTACGCCTCGAGCCCCCCTACAACGGCGGGACGGTCGGGCTGCCCTCGCAGATCTACGACGGCGACCCTGCGCACCGCGATATGCCCAGTCAGGACTTTTCCTCCACGCGCTTTATCTTGGACTTCAATCGGAATCACTGGGTGCCCTCCGGCATCTGCTGGATGACGGGCGAGGAACTTCTCAAGAATCCGCGCGAGGCGCTCACGACCTCGTGGTACACCTTTTCCTACCACAGCGTATAGGAAGGATAAATATAACGGAGGAGCGTCGTCCGTAACATTTGACGTAACCCCTTCATTTTATCGATGATTCCGAAAGGAGGCAGATCATGAAAAGACCTTCCCTGAAACAGACCGCGTGCGCCGCCCTCTCCGCGCTCACGCTCACGGCGGCGCCCGCCTGTGCCGAAATCCGCCAGGAGCCCGCCCGGGGAGTTGCCGGTCTCCCCGAGCCGCAGCGCCTCGACGGCGCACCGCTCCCCGCCGCGCTCTCCCTGTGGGCGCAGCTCGACGTAATCACATCGTCCGGCATCCTCGATGCGGAGCTGCGTCAGCGCAGCGCACACGAAAACGGCAAATATGAGTTCTACGTCGCCGTCACCGACCTCGACTACAACGGCAGGCTCGAAGTCCTCATCAGCCGCCACACCCTGAGCTATGAACCGTTCGTGTATGCGGGCGAAGGGCTTTCCGACAAGGCGCGCGCGGCGCTTGCCGCACTCTGTACGGAGAACCCCGTCGCGGTAGAGAGCGCGGCGTACGAAGTCAGTGCGGACGGAACGCGCCTCGAAGAGCTCACCATCACGGGCGAGAGCGGCATCGCCCCCGACTTCACCAACTTCTACACCAAGCCGCGCACAGACGAGAGTGGCTATCTCTATCATGTCTATACGCCCCGTCTTACACCGCAGCCGACAGAGGGCGATCCGTGGTGCTATCCGATCTCGCTCGCGACACAGACCGCGCGCCTCGCCGGCGGCACCATGCACCTCGCGTGGACAGCCGAGTCCGAGGGAACGGTCTCCATCGGGCGCGATTCCTACGAGCGGGATTTCACCTCCATGGAGATTCGTGCCACCGGGGAAACAATCGACCCGCGCCGCGTCCCCGAAGAGCTGCGCCGCCGCGACGAGGGCGGGCCGCTGCCCGTCTGTGCGGGCGAAGCCATCGCCAGGGGGCAGCGCACCAAGCTGATCGAACTGTGGTGCAACTGGACATATCGACAGGACATATTAAACTACACGCGCACAGCACCCGGTATGGGCATGGGAAGCGGCCCGCAGCTGAGCGGGGCGAGGAGGTAGCATCATGAACGCAGTCAGAAACATCCTCTGCGCGGCACTTACCGCCCTCGGTGCGCTCGCGCTCAACGTCTCCGCCGCCGCTGCCCCCCGTCCGCCGTACAGATCGAGACGATCGCCGCTGCCGAAGCACTCTGGCGGGACGATGCTCTTGCGGGGCAGACCGACCGGCAGGACGGCACGGCATTTGACCCTGCCCGCACGCGCGTTGCCGTCACCGACCTCGACGGGAACGGGCGGCTCGAGCTGCTGTTTTGTCACGGTACGTGGGGCGCAGAATCCATGAGCACACTCCCCGAATACCTCCAAAACATGCCGACGGCACTCGGTATGTCCGTCTACGAAATCGGCGCGGACGGCAGTCTCGTCCGCCTTCCTGATGCAGAATGCAGCGGCAGCACGCCGAATCTGACCACGCTGGACTCCTTCCACCCGATGGTAAAGGACGGCATACGCCGGTACAACCTCCGCACGGAGCAGCTTCACATCGACGCAGACGGCAGAATGCGGTGCAGCGAGCGCTATCAGCGCGTCACGCTCAAAGACAACACACTCACGTGCGAACTGCTCGCCGAGAGCTGGAGTCTCGTACGCCTCGAGCCCCCCTACAACGGCGGGACGGTCGGGCTGCCCTCGCAGATCTACGACGGCGACCCTGCGCACCGCGATATGCCCAGTCAGGACTTTTCCTCCACGCGCTTTATCTTGGACTTCAATCGGAATCACTGGGTGCCCTCCGGCATCTGCTGGATGACGGGCGAGGAACTTCTCAAGAATCCGCGCGAGGCGCTCACGACCTCGTGGTACACCTTTTCCTACCACAGCGTATAGGAAGGATAAATATAACGGAGGAGCGTCGTCCGTAACATTTGACGTAACCCCTTCATTTTATCGATGATTCCGAAAGGAGGCAGATCATGAAAAGACCTTCCCTGAAACAGACCGCGTGCGCCGCCCTCTCCGCGCTCACGCTCACGGCGGCGCCCGCCTGTGCCGAAATCCGCCAGGAGCCCGCCCGGGGAGTTGCCGGTCTCCCCGAGCCGCAGCGCCTCGACGGCGCACCGCTCCCCGCCGCGCTCTCCCTGTGGGCGCAGCTCGACGTAATCACATCGTCCGGCATCCTCGATGCGGAGCTGCGTCAGCGCAGCGCACACGAAAACGGCAAATATGAGTTCTACGTCGCCGTCACCGACCTCGACTACAACGGCAGGCTCGAAGTCCTCATCAGCCGCCACACCCTGAGCTATGAACCGTTCGTGTATGCGGGCGAAGGGCTTTCCGACAAGGCGCGCGCGGCGCTTGCCGCACTCTGTACGGAGAACCCCGTCGCGGTAGAGAGCGCGGCGTACGAAGTCAGTGCGGACGGAACGCGCCTCGAAGAGCTCACCATCACGGGCGAGAGCGGCATCGCCCCCGACTTCACCAACTTCTACACCAAGCCGCGCACAGACGAGAGTGGCTATCTCTATCATGTCTATACGCCCCGTCTTACACCGCAGCCGACAGAGGGCGATCCGTGGTGCTATCCGATCTCGCTCGCGACACAGACCGCGCGCCTCGCCGGCGGCACCATGCACCTCGCGTGGACAGCCGAGTCCGAGGGAACGGTCTCCATCGGGCGCGATTCCTACGAGCGGGATTTCACCTCCATGGAGATTCGTGCCACCGGGGAAACAATCGACCCGCGCCGCGTCCCCGAGGAGCTGCGCCGCCGCGACGAGGGAGATCCTCTGCCCACCCGTGCGGGCGAAGCCATCGCTAGGGGGCCGCGCGACAAGCTGATCGAACTGTGGTGCAACTGGACAAATCAGCAGGACATACTGAACTACGCGCGCGGGAGGTTCGGTATGGGTATGGGAAGCGGCCCGCAGCTGAGCGGGGCAAGGGAATCGCTGATAAAATGAAGTCTGCCAGATTGGCATAGATTTTTTCGTCCGAACAAGGAGGCAAACCGGACGCAGAGTGGTGCTCTGTGGAGGATTTGCCGACGTAGTTCGGGCAAAAAAGATGCGTCAAGATGGTAGTGCTGAATTTATCAGTGATTCCTAAGGAGGTAGCATCATGAACATTGTCCGAAACATCCTCTGCGCGGCGCTTACCGCCCTCGGTGCGCTCGCGCTCACCGTGCCCGCCGCCGCAGCGCCCGCCGTCCCTGACGCCGAGGCGCAGCTCGACGTGATCGCCGCCTCGGACGGCCTCTGGAAGGAAATCGAAGAGTATCACGTCACACGAAACACGCCGCAGTCCGACCGCACATACGACTTCTTCGTCGCCGTCACCGACCTCGACGGCAACGGTCGGCTCGAACTGCTCGTCTCGCAGCATGATTACAATGAACATCTGCTTTATCATGCGTGGA
>CAUVMF010000089.1:0-5216 GCA_963552975.1 uncultured Selenomonas sp. | reverse complement strand
GAGCTCTTTACCATCCTCATGGGCGACAAGGTCGAGCCGCGCCGCCAGTTCATCGAGGAGAACGCGCGTCTCGTGCGCAATCTGGATATCTGAGCGCATAGGAAAATCCCCTTGACGAGGGCGTGTCAAGGGGATTTTCTTGTCATACGTATGTTCTTATGGTATACTCATGCTAAGCACTGTCGAAAGGGCGGTCGAATCTTGCCCCCGGAGAGGGGGAGGTTGGTATGGAGACCTACGAGTTTTTAACATTTCTCGTTGTGTTTACCGTATTGATGATCATCGTTCGACGATAAATGAGAAATCCCCGCCTTGCGCTGCAAACCTTGGCGGGGGAATCTCTGCTAATAATGGGGGCGACCGCTAGACAGTGCCCTTTTTATATCTTTATTCTACCATGTGTGCGTGTGATCGTCAAGGATTGCCACGCATTTTAGAATAGAGGTAGATTACAAAAACATGTTTGTATATTTTCCTTTGCTGTGCTATCATGGTGGTGAAACGTCCTGGGCGGGAGCAATCCCGCGGCGGTATCTTTCCCCCGAAAGGGGGTGAGCAGATATGAGCGAAATGGATGCGATCGTATTGTTGATCGTCGCCACAGGCTACATTCTCGCAATAGCAAAAAAGTAACCGCCCATTCCCACAAATGAGCGGTTATTCAAAAGAATAAACGTATCGTTTGGAAAGATGCCGTCAAAGGGCGTTTCTTTCTATGTCTATTATAACAGTCCGCTTACAGCGATGCAAGTGGATTTTCTCTTACAGCACCGCGATCAGTCGCTCCACATCCGCATCCCGTGTCGCCCAGCTCGTTGCGATGCGCATGATGGTCACATCGCCCTGCTTTTCCCAGAAGCCCATGTTGACGTGTGCGGAGAGGTGTGCGAGCTGTGCGGGACTCAGCGCGAGGAAGATCTGATTCGTCGGGCTGTCCACGGCGAGCTGATAGCCCTTCTCCGTGAGTGCCGTGCGGATGCGGTCGGCTGCTGCGATGGCGTGCGCACCGCCGCGCTCATACAGCCCATCGGTAAAGAGCGTGTCGAACTGGATGCCGAGCACACGTCCCTTTGCGAGCAGTGCGCCGCTTTGCTTGACGATGGTGAAGAAATGCGGGACGGTACCCGCCTTTGGGAACACGACCGCCTCGCCGAAGAGCGCGCCGCACTTCGTCCCGCCGATGTAGAACGCATCCGTCAGGCGCGCAATCGCGGGGAGCGTCACCTCATTCGCAGGGCAGCCGAGCGCGTACGCGAGCCGTGCGCCGTCGAGGAAGAGCGGAATCTTGTTCGTGCGGCAAATCGCGCTGATGATCTCGAGCTCGTCCATCGTGTAGAGCGTGCCGTACTCGGTCGGATGCGAGAGATAGACCATGCCGGGGCACACCATGTGGTCGCAATTCGCGTCCTCATGAAAGCTGCGCAGACAGGTCTCGATCGCACGCGCGGTGAGTTTGCCGTCCGCGTGCGGGAGCGCGAGCACCTTGTGACCGCCGCTCTCGATTGCGCCCGCCTCATGCACACTGATATGCCCCATGTCGGCGGCAATGACGCCCTCATAGGGGCGCAGCAGAGATGAGATCACCGTGCGGTTGACCTGCGTGCCGCCCGAGAGGAAGTGAATCTCTGCGTGCGGCGCGCGGCACGCTTTGCGTATCTTCGCCCGCGCCGCCTCGGAGAACGTGTCCAGACCGTAGCCTGCGGTCTGCTCCATGTTCGTCTCCACGAGCCGTTTCAGTATTTCTTCGTGCGCGCCCTCCATATAGTCCGAGCCGAACGAAAGCAGTTCACTCATTGCCGTCATCTCCTTTTTCCTACGATTCTATATTATCGGAAAACCGCTGCGAATTCAAGGGAAATCCTTAAGGACATCGCGTTTTCTCCGATAGAAATGGTAAGGAAAAGAATTCACGGCAGGAAGCGCGAAGGGAGGGACAGGAATGGAGCTGGAGAAAATCTATGGCAGTGGCGGCGTTGTACCGACATCGTCCGCGCGACGTAATGTCTCTGCAAAAGAGGATACGTCCGATACCTTTGCGCGGATGCTGCAGAATCTTAAGGAATCGAAGGCGGCAGAGGCACGCGACTGGGCGGAGAAGGTCGGCGATATCGTCATCACGCGCGTGCTTGCGGACGGCTCGGTCATCACGCAGATCTACGAGGGGACGAAGCTCGTCTCCCAGATCGTGACGCGCGGCTCGCACCCCGAGGCGGGCAAGGATCTCGTCTCCGAAACGATCGAGAAGATCGAGCGGCAGGCACGCGAGCAGAGCGCGGATCCGCTGCTCATGTCGAAGGCGGCGCAGGGTTCTGCTGCGACGGCGGCAGCCGTCTCTGCGATGCTGTAACGGATTCATCACAGGACAAAAGACCTCTCGCATTGTGGATGGTGCGGGAGGTCTTTGTTGTGATTTCTCTCATGATGCAGGCAGAGGAGGTATGCAGATGGAAGATATTATTTGGGTCACGGTACTGCTGTCAGCGGGTATCGCTGTGGGCGTCTTGACGGTACGGTTTCTCGCGCGTTCTCGGGGGAAGGATATATAGGAAGCACTGATAAATTCAGCACCGCCATCTTAACGCATCTTTTCCGCCCGCACTGTGTCGGCAAATCCTCCACATAGCCCTTGCTATGCGTCCGGTTTGCCTCCTTGTTCAGACGAAAAATCTGCGCCAATCTGACGGACTTCATTTTATCAGCGATTCCTATACTATGATGTGCTGCGCATCGAGGACGGTCGTTTGATTACGTTTTACCACGGACTATGCGGTACCGCAGAGGAGATCTATGCGCTCGATGAGATCTGCGTCGTGCGTTTTTTCTGCCGAGCCACCAAAGGGAACCTTACATTTATGGGGGAGATGCAGATCGTAAAGAAGGATGGGCAGAAAAGCCGCCGCTATATCTATGATGGAAGCACATACGAAAAAAAGACGGTCTGGCGCACGTCCCGTGCTCTGCTGCTGCGCACGACCAAGCAGCTGGCAGAGGAGCTTGCGCTCCACGGGATTCGCTCCGAGGTGGATCCACTGATGTATCGTCAATAAAAATGCCCCCGCATAGGGGGCATTTTGTATAAAACGATGGTCATTGACCGTTTGGCACGATGCCGTCTTAGAACCTCCAATCCAGTCCTGCCTTGAAGGTGACGCCGCGCTGCTTGCCGACCCAGCCCTCAACGCCGATGTCGGCGCTGGCATTCCTGCTGAGCGGGGCTTTCCAGCCGAGTTCGAGGCTCGCGGAGAGACCCTTGAGCGAGGGAGCGGGGGTGTCGTAGGAGAAGCCGCCCGTGTGGTAGGTTGCACCGGCTTCGCCCTTGAACTCGTATTGCAGTGAGGTACCGAGGACGAGTGCGCCGCTCCCCTGCGGGATTGTCCAGCGCGCACCCGTGCGCAGACGGTGACTGTCTACTGCATGGAAGTCGTAGCGGTCGCCCGTCGAGAGGGTTGCGCTCGCACCGTTCTGGCGCGTGTAGAAATAGCGGAGATAGAGCGTGCGCTCCGTTCCGTTTTCCGCCTTCGCCGTGTGCCCGACGCCGAGATGTGCGCCGATGTAGTTCGCATCCGTGTCATAGGACGTATGGCGGGTGATGCCTGCGGAGATGGGGAGGTTTGCCTCATAGTCCGTGCTCATGCGGCCAAAGCGCAGGCTGCCCTCGTAGAACATGCCGCCCTTCTTCTCCTGGCGCAGGAAGGCGCCGCCGCCGACGTAGTGGGTATTGCCCTCGCCGTGCGTACCGTCGTCGAGGTAGGAGTCGTAGCTGCCGCGCCCGTACTCGACGATGGGGCCGAAGAGGAGGCGGTCATTGCCGCGCACGATCTCGCGTGAGAAGCCGACGGCGAGGTTCATGCCGCGTACCGTGACGTGTGAGCCGGTCTCGTGGCGCAGACTCGACCCGCCGATTGCAGCAAATGGGGCGAATCCACCCGCGCCCGCCGCCTCGGCAGAGGCACTCTGCATGCCGCCGCCCGCGATGAGGTCGCCACTCGCACCGAGAAATGCCGCCGTGCCCGTCATGGTCTCTGCGAGGGACTTCGTGTTCTCGTGCAGAACGAAGTTGTTATTGCCCGGATTCGGATTCGGGTTGGGGTTTGGGTTTGGATTTGGGTTCGGATTGGGATTCGGCGGCGGCGTTGTGCCCCCGTCGATGGCGCTGCCGTCAACCTTTACGATGAGCTCCTTCTTATTCGTCGTGACGCCCATTTTCGCCGTCCGATGCCCGGAGACGCCCTCGTAGACGGTCATCGTGGTTGCGCTGTCCGTATCAATCTGCGCGTTCTCTGCGTAGAGGAGGCGGAGGCGGTTCGCCGTACTGCTGCCCGGCAGATACGCCTCAAGAGCCGTGCCGCTCAGGTTCGTATTTGCACTGGAGGTGACGCGCAGCATGGTGTCGCTTTCGGTCATGCCTGCGGGTACATAGAATGCAAGCCGCTGAAAATCCGCAATGCTTGCGGCTGTGATCCCCTTCGTCTCGCGCACGATGAGCGCATTGTTTTCCTGTGTCACGTTTGCCGCAGCAGCAGTGCCGGCGTGAAGCTCGGCCTTGCTGAGATTGGGCGCCCCTGAGATCTCAATGATATTGCCGCGCACGACTGCCGAAGTTCCCGCAGAGCCGTCCGTCGTTGCATGCCCGCCGTAGATACTGCCCTTATAGCTGCCGCTGCGGATGTAGACCTCATTGCTTTCGGCAGTGGCGACTGCCGTACTGCTGTTCGACGCGGCACTCGCATCGCCGCCGTAGACAGACTCCCCGAAGCTGCCGGCGTTGAGTGTGAGGATATTGCCGCTTGCAGTTGCCGTGGATGCAGCAGCTGTCGCATCCGCAAGCGCCCTGCCGCCCCTGATCTCCTCCCATATGGCGCCCGTAGGATTGAGTGTGACGCGGTTCGCGTTTGCCGTGGCAAGGATTGTACCCGCACCGTTTCGGACAGTTGCGGAGCCGCCTATGACATTGCCTCCGTCCGAATAAGTGCCGCCCGTGATGGCGACGACATTCTCATTTGCCGATGCAGTTGCGCCCGCACCCGAGGCATTGGCATAGGCTGAGCCGCCGATGTAGCCGCCGCCCGTACTCGAAGAATTCTTGAGAGTGACACTGTTCTTGTTCGCGTGCGCCTCTGCTGCGCCGTTCCCCGTCACGGCACGGGCAAAGCCGCCCTGCGCGGAGAATCCATCTTTGAGCGTGCCGCCGTCGATCGTGATATCGTTGTTCGTGA
>CAUVMF010000088.1:0-5217 GCA_963552975.1 uncultured Selenomonas sp. | reverse complement strand
TCGAGCTTTTCGCCCAGATCATTCAGTATCGGTTTCAGATCTTCCAGCATAGTTTATTCCTTAAATTACTTATTCTTCCCGTGGCAGTTCTTATACTTCTTGCCGCTGCCGCAGGGACACGGATCGTTGCGCCCGACCTTCTTCCCATCCTCGTTCTTCGTCGCCTTTGCCTCGGCGGGAGAGGACTCATCGCCGTGTGAGGCGCGCGCATTCATGAGGTGATCCTCGAGCTTCGAGCGCTCGCGTGCAAGCAGCTGCTCCGCGCGACGCTGGGCGCCCTCGTCCACCACGGGCGCGGGGCGCGGCGTGCCGTCCTCCGCCACAGGGGCAGTGGGCGGTGCAGACTGCGGTGTCACGATGCTCACATGGTACATGAGCGAGGCGATCTGATCCATGATGGACGCCTCCATCTCCTCGAACATCGTGAGCGCCTCGATCTTGTACTCGACAAGAGGATTGCGCTGTCCATACGCGCGCAGGTTGATGCCCTCACGCAACATGTCCATATGGTCGAGGTGGTCCATCCACTTCTGATCGACAACGCGGAGCATGACGACCTTCTCGAGCTCGCGCATATTCTCCTCGCCGAACATCGCCTCGCGGCTCTTGTAGCCCTCCTCGGCGACCTTTTCGAGTTCTTCCTGAATCTCGTCGCGTGCAAGCCCCTCGAGTTCTTCCTTCTTGAGGCGTCCCTTCGGCGCGTATACCTTCTCCGCGTCCTCGATGAGCGCGTCCAGCTGCCACTCCTCGGGGTAGAGCTTTTCGTTTGCGTACTGGCTCATCTCGTCCTTGATGATGTGCTTTACCATCGCAAGGATGTTCTCGCGCAGGTTCTCGCCGAGCAGGATCTTCTTGCGCTCGCCGTAGATGACCTCACGCTGCTGATTCATGACATCGTCGTACTCAAGGACGTGCTTGCGGATGTCGAAGTTGCGCGCCTCGACCTTCTTCTGCGCATGCTCAATCGAGCGCGTGATGATGCTGTGCTCGATCGGCTCGTCCTCCTCCATGCCGAGGCGATCCATGATGCCCGCAATGCGGTCGGAGGCAAAGAGCCGCATCAGGTCGTCCTCAAGCGAGAGGAAGAACTTCGACGCACCGGGGTCGCCCTGACGCCCCGAACGTCCGCGCAGCTGATTGTCAATGCGCCGCGATTCGTGACGCTCTGTACCTACAATGTATAGCCCGCCGAGTGCCTCGACGCCCTCGCCGAGCTTGATGTCCGTGCCGCGCCCCGCCATGTTCGTCGCGATCGTGACGGCGCCCTTTTGCCCCGCATTGGCAACGATTTCGGCTTCTTTTTCATGAAATTTTGCATTCAGCACGACGTGCGGGATGCCGTTTTTCTTGAGGACGTTCGACATCTCCTCGGACTGCGTGATCGAGGTTGTGCCGATGAGGACGGGCTGCCCCGTCTCGTGGATCTCCTTGACGGCGCGCCCCACAGCGCGATACTTCGCCGCCTTCGTCTTGTAGATGACATCCGCCTCGTCGATGCGCTGAATGGGCTTGTTCGTCGGGATGACGATGACGGGGAGGTTGTAGATCTTGAGGAATTCGTTTTCCTCCGTCTTTGCCGTGCCCGTCATGCCCGCAAGTTTCTCATACATACGGAAGTAGTTCTGGAACGTGATGCTCGCGAGCGTCTGCGACTCGCGCTGGATCTTGACGCCCTCCTTCGCCTCGATCGCTTGGTGGAGTCCGTCGGAATAACGTCTTCCTTCCATCAGACGCCCCGTGAACTCGTCGACGATCACGATCTCATCGCCCTTGACCACATAGTCGCGGTCACGATGCATCAGTGCCTTCGCGCGCAGCGCCGCCGTGAAGCAGTGCGAGAGTTCGA
This sequence comes from uncultured Selenomonas sp., assembly GCA_963552975.1. Taxonomy (GTDB): domain Bacteria; phylum Bacillota; class Negativicutes; order Selenomonadales; family Selenomonadaceae; genus Centipeda. The sequence goes on along the minus strand of CAUVMF010000088.1, from coordinate 3,371 downwards.
TGTTCTCGGGCGCATAGAGGTTCGTGATGCCGACGATCTTCTCGATCTTTGGCACGGCAGAGTCGGCGGGTGCGACGGTCTTCTGTTTCTCGTCGACCGTATAGTCCTCGCCCTCCTTCAGGTGACGCACCGCCTCCGCCATGACGCGGTAGTTGTCCGTGGACTTCGTGCCGGGGCCGGAGATGATGAGCGGCGTGCGCGCCTCGTCGATGAGGATGGAGTCCACCTCGTCGACAATCGCGTAGTGCAGCGGGCGCTGCACCATCTGCCCCTCGGAGAGCACCATGTTGTCGCGCAGGTAGTCAAAGCCGAACTCGTTGTTCGTGCCGAACGTCACGTCTGCCGCGTACGCCGCCTTGCGCTCGGGAAAGTCCATATTGTGCGCGATGAGGCCCACCGAAAGGCCGAGGTAGCGGTAGAGCTTGCCCATCCACTCGCTGTCGCGGCGCGCGAGGTAGTCGTTGACCGTGACCATGTGGACGCCCTTGCCCTCGAGCGCGTTCAGATAGACCGCCGTCGTCGCGACGAGGGTCTTGCCCTCGCCTGTGCGCATCTCGGCGATCCGCCCCTCGTGGAGGCAGATGCCGCCGATGAGCTGCACGTCGAAGTGGCGCATGCCGAGCACGCGGCGCGAGGTCTCGCGCACGACGGCGAACGCCTCGGGCAGGATCTCCTCCATCGTCACGCCCTCTGCGAGCTGCTCGCGGAATTTACGCGTGTAGCCCGTGAGTTTGTCGTCGGTAAGGTTTGCCATCGTGGGCTCGAGCGCATTGATCTGCGCGACAATCTCGCGATAGCGCGCGATCTCCTTGTCATTGTTGTCGCCAAGGAAGCGTTTGAGAATCGAAGATATTCCGAACAAGTAGTTTCACACTCCTATGTCTGATAATAGCGCAATCAGCTGTTGAAAGACAGTATTCGTTTCATTATAACACAAAGCCCCCGCCTTTGCATACTAAATGTTGCAAGGGCGGGGGCAGAGGATTCCTTCGGCGTTGCTGATAAAACGATCCCTCACATTGGCAGATTTTTTCGAACAAAGAGGCAAATCAATCGCATAGCAGAGGGCTATGCAGAGGATCAAGGGCGAAATGAGAGCCAAAAGATTCGTCAAAATGGCACATCTGAATGTATCAGCGCTTCCCTTATTTTGTTGCGTGACGTGCACGTCGTTTCAGCCACGCACAAGTGCCGCATATTTCGCACGTTCTGTTGCGGGGATTTGCAGCACGTCCATCGCCTTTTCCACAGAGAGATTCATACTCTTCATCACATGTCCAATAGAGGCGGCAAGAGCCTGCTGCATCCCCTGCTGCATTCCCTGCTGCATCCCCTGCTGCATTCCCTGCTGCATCCCTTGCTGCATTCCACGCTCCATGCCATCCTCCCATGCCTCCTCGGCACGCACCTGTCGTGCAAGTTCTTCGTCCCATTCAAAATTCACCATGTCAAAGACCTCCTTTTCCAATTTCTCTGTAAAATAGTCCGGCAGGTAATTGTTTTCGATGCAATAGCGAATTGCCTCAGGAACTGCTTCCGCGAGAGGCCTGCCCGTCCGCGTCAAGGTGCGCACCTGCGCAACAAAGGCACTGTATGCACGGAGTGGGCAACAGTGTTCAAGAAGTTCGTGTCCCGCCTCCTCATTGATGTTGAGGACATCGACGATCAGCTCCATCGCCCCCACAGTCTCGCCAAAGGCATCGGACAGGCGCAGCTGCCACTCCGCCGGCATTGGTGCACGACCGTTGTAAAACACATAGAACTTGGGCGCGGGGAGAGAAATCCGCTTTCCCCGATAGGGGGCTTTGGGGTCAACGTATTGACGATAGAGTTCCGCGATGTACCAGAGGAGACGCAGCGGCATATTCTCATTTACAGTACTCTGGTGCTCAAGCAGGATAATGTGGCGGTCCCGCACGAGAAAACTCACGTCGTTCTTCTCACTGCTGAAAAACGTCTCGTCCATTGTTGTGATCCGAATCTCGGAGGGCTCTGCTGCACTGCCCGCAAGCGACGTATAGACCTCGGACAGGCGTTTTTCGTTGTTGAAAATATCCCGAAAGAGTGAATCCTTGTAGGTGCGTTTCGTCTGTCTCACCCACTCACCTCCGATTGTCAAGTTCATCATAGCCTCTCTGCGTCGAAATGTAAAGGAAGCACGGATAAATTCAGCCGCGCCATCTTGACGCATCTTTTTTGCCCGCACTGTGTCAGCAAATCCTCGACATAGCCTCTGCTATGCGTCCGGTTTGTCTCCTTGTTCGGACGAAAAAATCTACGCCAATCTGAGGGTCTATTTTATCAGCGATTCCTTGAACCTTCATTTCGTCTGACGCCGCTATCATCGTCAGACGATTTTTTGTTCCCGCCGCCCAGCAGCTCCTTCGTCAGACCGCGCAGATAGCTCATGACGAGGCGTACGTCGTCGAAGGTCTGGCGCCCCTTCTTTGTGACAAGCCCGCTGTTGATAAAGATGGGATCGAGCAGGGGGATCTGGACGAAGTTGTCCGTCGGCAGCACGGACGGCCGTGCGAGGAAGGTCGAGCCGATCCCCGCGTGCACGAGGTTTTTGACCGTGTGGAGATAGGGCGAGTAGTGGATGACGTTCGGCTTTTCGCCCGCGCGTCCGTAGGCATCCTGCACGAGACGGTCGACGAAGAAATTGCTGTCGAGCATGATGAGCGGCTCATCCCGGAGATCCATGATGCTGAGGGCGTGCCGCCCCGCAAGGGGGTGGTCGGGACGTGTGACAAAGGTACACTCGCAGTCAAAGAGTTTCGCGTACGAGAGGCGTGCGCTGAAATCGACGGTGTAGTTCGTCAGCGCAAAGTCCAGCTTTTCCTCCTCGACCATCTGGAGCGCACTCACGCCGCCTGTCTCGATGATCTCAAGGTCGATCTCGGGGTGCTCGCGGCGAAAGTCGCCGAGGATGTGCGGCAGGAAGACGACGCCGAGCTGCAGCGGCATTGCAATCCGCACCTTCGCATGACGGTGTGCCATGTCGCGAATCTCGGCGTCCAGGCGCGCGACCTCCGTGAGGATGTACGAGACCTTGCCGAGGAGTTTCGCGCCGTCCGCCGTGACCGTAATCTTGCGTCCCTCGCGGTGGAACAGGTTCAGCCCCGTCTCCGCCTCGAGTGCCTGCATGGCGACGGTGACGGTCGGCTGCGAGACGTGCAGGTGCTCCGCCGCCTTTGTGATGTTCTGCCACTGGCATACCTCGTAGAAATATCGCATCTGTACCAACGTCATCCGACTCATCTCCCTTAGTATGATTCCTGGTGCCATTTGTTCCCCCTATATTAGTCTACTATATAGGAAGCACTGATAAATTCAGCACCGCCGTCTTAGCACATCTTTTTCGCCCTGTC
>CAUVMF010000087.1:0-5239 GCA_963552975.1 uncultured Selenomonas sp. | reverse complement strand
AACCTCGACGAGCAGAACCAGAAGCTCGTCATGAAGATCTTCCACGAGCTGCACGACGAGGGGCATACGATTCTCACTGTTACCCACTCCGCCGAGGTCGGCGATGAGGCGCAGCGCTGTGTCATCATCGAGCACGGTCATATGCGTGAAAGGACGGCATGATATGAAGAAAACAGTTCTGGGAGTCGCGGTGCTCCTCTCGATCGGCATTATGCTCGTCGGCTGCGGCGATGAGAAAAAAGAAGCACCGAAGAGTGACGCAAAGCCCGCTGCACAGGCGGTATCGCTTGATATGACGGGCGCGAAAGACGGCACATATGCGGCGGACAGCGCCAAGCACGAGCAGCTTGGCTACTCGCATGTCGAGCTTACGATTGAGAACGGCGCGATTGCAAAGGTCGTCCATACGGGCTTTGACAAGGACGGCAAGCAAAAGGATGAGAACTACGGCGCGGATAAGCCCGAGGGGGTCCGCAAGAAGGCACAGGTTGCCTACAAAGCGATCGGATCGTACGCAAGCCAGCTTGAGTCGAAGAAGGATCTCGCGAAGGTCGATGCCATCGCAGGCGCAACGGTCAGCTACGACCAGTTCAACGAAGCCGTCGCAAAGGCTGTAGAAGAAGCAAAAAAATAAATGGGGCGCCTATGCTATCGGCTGCCTTCCCCGTCGAGCGAGGGAGGGAGACCGCTTGCGGTGGAAGGGGCGCCTTGAACGAAAAAAATCATAATTACCCGATTGACGAGTAATTATGATTTTTTTTCTGCCTGTGCTATAATGTGGAGCAGGATACAGTGAGGAGGCAGAATTATGATAGACGATGCAAAGATTTTGGAGACGGTGATTGCGGAGTTCGAGGCACTGACACACATTCCACGTCCCTCGGGGCACGAGCGTGCGGTCAGTGACCATCTGAAGAAGCGCTTTACGGAGATCGGCTGCACGGTGACGCAGGACGAGGCACTCAACATCATTGCGGAGATGTCCGCAACGAAGGGCTGTGAGGCTGCGCCGTGCACGATCCTGCAGGGACACATGGACATGGTCTGCGTCGCAAAGCCGGGCGTGACTTATGATCCGCTGAAGGATCCAATCAAGATGGTGCGCACGAAGGAGTCTCTGACGGCGGACGGCACGAGTCTCGGCGGCGACGACGGCATCGGCGTTGCGGAGATCTTGACCGCCATGCAGTACACGGAGGCGCACGGCGCACTGCGCGCCATCATCACGGTGGATGAGGAGCAGGGCATGACGGGAGCGCGCTATCTCAGTGCCGATCATTTGAAGGATGCGCGCTTCCTCATCAACTGCGACTCCGAGGACTATCACATCATGACGGTCGGCAGCGCTGGCAGTGTCAACCTCGATTTTTCGCGTGTGCTTTCGCGCAGGGAATCGAAGCTGCCCGCCTATCGCATCGCAGTGGAGGGGCTCTGTGGCGGACATTCGGGGGAGCGCATCGGTGACGGGCGTGGCAACGCGATCCGCACGCTCGCACTTGCTCTGCAGGCACTTGAAGATCATCGAAAAATCGAGATCGTTTCCTTTACGGGCGGAACGGCGCGCAATGCCATCCCACCGACGGCAGAGGCCATCATACGGACGGCAATCGGCGAACGCGAGATGGTCAACATCCTTGTTGCAGAGGAGCGGCGGTTCCATGCACTCTACGGTGCGGCAGACCCTGCGATGAAGTTTTCGCTTCATGCGGTGGAAGATGCGGGGAAGGTTATTGGCGAAGCAGAGCAGCATGACCTCATTGCGCTCCTTACACTCCTGCACACGGGCGTTCATGATATGTCGCGCCTCCACGCAGGCAAAGTGGAGACCTCGGCGAATCTTGGCGTTCTCCACATGGATGATATGGCGGTGGCAGTCCAGTTTTTCCCGCGCTCCTCGGTGAATGAGCGTCTGGATGAGATCGTGCGGGTGGCGCGGACAATGGCGGAGCGCATGGGCTTTACGCTCCTTGTGGGCGCGCAGTCGCCGGCGTGGCGCGAGCGTGAGGACAGCGTCCTTGCAAAGATGATGGGCGAGGTGTATGCCGCACAGAACGGCGGTGCAGCAATGAAGATCGAGAGCATTCATGCGGGGCTTGAGACCAGCTGGCATGCAGCGAAGAATTCCGATCTCGATATGGTGTCCATCGGCGTGACGACAACGGGCATTCACACACCTGCCGAGCGTGTCGAGGTTGCCACGATTGTTCCGGAAGCGAAACTGCTGATGGGAACCCTGCGCCGTATCGCTCAGGAAAAGGCGTAAGCCGTCAGTGCAGAGGGCAATGCGTTCATAATGAACATTCTCAATTAGTTTTTCCTTTCTATAGAAAAATCCTGCCGCGTGTGCTATACTATTCTCATTGATTGTGATTATATATTGGAGAGTTATCCTACAATAGCATATGGAGGGAAAGAGTATGGCAGAGACCTATACGATGGAGGATCTGAAGAAGCGTCTGCAGGCGACGCAGCGCAAGATGACGCCGCAGCGGCAGATCGTCCTGCAGGTAATACTGGATCATCCGAGCGAGCATCTGAGCGCGGAGAAGATCTACGACATCCTGCGTGGGACGGAGTCTGAAATCGGGCTTGCGACGGTCTACCGCAGCCTTGAGATCCTCGTCTCGCTCGGGATATTGCAGAAGATTGAGTTCGGCAAGGAGTTTGACAAGCGCAACAAGGGCTCGTACTCCTACGAGTTGAACCCCATCGATCCGAATCAGCACTTCCATCACCATCTCATCTGCACGGAGTGCAAGGAGATCTCGGAGTTCGAGGAGGATATGCTCGATCATCTCGAAGCGGATATTTTCAAGAAGACGGGCTTCAAGGTCGAGAACCATCAGGCGAAGTTTTTTGGCATCTGCAAAAAATGTCAGGAGAAGCAGAAATAGGCGTGAAGATTCGGTCGCTAACGATAAATACGCGCACCGAGGTCATTGTCAAAATCGTCCGCGAGGTATTGACGCTCTTCAAGGCGGAGATCGTCGGGCGGACAGGGGAGGCGGATTACGCCCAGCTGTCGGTGGTGAATCGGCAGTTGGGGTGTGAGCCGCCTTCTGTTATGACCGAAGTGTTTCTCTTTACCCTCGATGGCTTGTGTGAGAGATTTGCATTCTCCACGGAAGGTGCGGCGGATGAGCTTCCGCGTGCCGCCGTGCATCGTGCCATCAAGCGGAATATCTATGCATTCTTCCGCACACATTTCGCTGTGCCGCCTGCCCCGTGGGGCATCCTCCACGGGGTACGTCCGACGAAGATTGTGCACCGCTGGCTGCGCACGGGGATGACGCCCGAGGCAATCACTGTGCGTTTGCAGGCAGACTATGAATGCAGCGCGGGCAAGGCACGGCTCATCACAGATGTCGCCGTGCGCCAGTTGCCGTTTCTCGCGCAGGGCGATGTGCGGCGGGTGAGCATCTACGTTGGCATTCCGTTCTGTCTCTCGCGCTGCCTGTATTGCTCCTTTCCGTCGAATTTGCTTCCCTCGGAGAAGAAATTGCGCACGTTTATGGAGGTGCTCGCGCGTGATCTCGCCGCAGCGGCAAAGGATGTGCGCACCTTAGGGCTTACGGTCGAGAGCATTTACATCGGCGGAGGCACGCCGACGAGTCTTCCAAATGATTTTTTTGCCGAAATGCTCAAAATGGTATATAATGCGTTTTATGGATCGCATATCGCGGAGTTCACGGTGGAGGCCGGGCGTCCCGACAGCATGAGTGCGGAGAAGATCGCGGCGATGAAGGCGTACGCGGTGACGCGCGTGAGCGTGAATCCGCAGTCGATGCAGGAGGTGACGCTGCGGCGCATTGGGCGCAATCATTCGCCCGAGGACATTGTCCGCATGGTACGCGAGATTCGCGCCGCCCTCGATGTGCACATCAATATGGACGTGATCCTCGGGCTGCCGGGCGAGACAGCGAAGGATGTCGGGCGGACGATGGCGGCGGTGACGGCACTTGCACCGGATGACATTACGCTCCACGCGCTCGCCTTGAAGCGCGGCTCGAATCTTCGCCTGAAAATGGAGACGGAGCACGTCGAACTGCCGTCCGATGCCGAGACGCAGCGCATGAGCGCGGTCGCCGTGCGCGCCGTTGAGGAGGCGGGGTACCGTCCCTACTATCTCTATCGGCAGGGCTATATGAGCGGCGATCTCGAGAACGTCGGCTATGCGCGCGCAGGTGCGGAGAGCATCTACAACATCAAGATCATGGAGGAGCACCAGACGATCATCGGCATCGGCGGTGCTGCCACGACGAAGGTGCTCGGGATTCGCAGCGGACGTATGCGCTCCGTGTTTAACGCAAAGGATCTCCGGACCTATCTGCGCGATATTGACATCTACATTGAAAAACGCCGTGCGCTTCTGCGCGCGGAATACGAGGAGGAAACGCCCTGATGCTGACGAATGCGCCACGGGGAACGAAGGATATACTGCCCGATGCGGTGGGCGCGTGGACATATGTGGAGAATGTCATCCGCGAGCTCTGCGCCCGCTATGGCTATCATGAGATCCGCACGCCTGTCTTTGAGCATACGGAGCTCTTTCAGCGTGGAATCGGCGACGGCACGGATGTCGTGGACAAGGAGATGTATACGTTCTCTGATCGCGGCGACCGCAGCCTGACGCTGCGCCCGGAGAATACGGCATCCGCCGTGCGTGCCTACCTGCAGAACAAGCTCTATGCGGATGGGGGACTTCAAAAGCTGTTCTACATTGGATCGATGTTTCGCTACGACCGCCCGCAGGCGGGGCGCATGCGCGAGTTCCACCAGTTCGGTGTGGAGGCAATCGGCGGGGAAAGCCCTGCTGTGGACGCGGAGGCAATCCTCCTCGCGTATGACTTGCTCACGGCACTCGGTCTTACGGGACTGACGCTCAAGCTGAACTCGGTCGGCTGTCCGACGTGCCGCCCCGTCTATCGCGAGCGTCTGCAGGCGTATTTCAAGGAGCATCTGGCATCGCTCTGCGATGATTGTCAAAGCCGCTATACCGTGAGACCCATGCGGATTCTCGACTGCAAGGCAGACGCGGAGAAGCCATTTATGACAGAAGCCCCTGCGATTACGGACTGCCTCTGCATGGAATGTGCGGAGCACTTCGCTGCGGTGCAGTCGCATCTGAGGAATGCCGGCGTATCCTATGAACTCGATTCGCGTCTCGTGCGCGGACTCGACTATTACACGCGGACGGCGTTCGAGATCGCCTATCCGCCGCTCGGTGCACAGAGTGCCG
>CAUVMF010000086.1:0-5289 GCA_963552975.1 uncultured Selenomonas sp. | reverse complement strand
AGCAGGTTCAGAAGATCATCAAGGAGCAGGGACGTGTCAGTGACCTTGCCGCGACTGTGCTGCGCAAGAAGACGGCGCAGTTCATCGTGGACAATATCACGGCATAAGGGATTCCCTGTGGGGAGGAACACATGAGTTATTATGTACCGATGGTGGTGGAGAACTCGAGCCGCGGGGAGCGTGCCTATGACATATACTCCCGGCTGCTCAAGGAACGCATCATCTTCTTGGGTGGACCGATTGACGACAGCGTCGCAAACGTCGTCGTGGCGCAGTTGCTCTTCCTCGAGTCCGAGGATCCGGACAAGGATATCCACCTCTACATCAACAGTCCGGGTGGTGTGGTGACGGCCGGGCTTGCCATCTACGACACGATGCAGTACATCAAGCCCGATGTCTCGACAATCTGCATCGGGCAGGCGGCGAGCATGGGCTCCATCCTTTTGACGGCGGGTGCGACGGGGAAACGCTATGCGCTGCCGCACGCGCGCATCATGATTCATCAGCCGCTCGGCGGTGCACAGGGACAGTCGACCGATATCCAGATCCAGGCAAAGGAGATCCTGCGCCTGCGCGAGGTCGGCAACAATATTCTCGCCCGTCATACAGGGCAGGATCCCGAGAAGATCAACGTCGATACGGAGCGCGACAACTTCATGTCGGCAGAGGAAGCCAAGGCATACGGCCTGATCGACGAGGTGGTCACGCGTCCGAAGGCGGCACCCACAGAGAACAAAGGCTGAGGGGGTGTGATGCGATGAAATTTGGAGAGGAAGACAAGGGACAGCTCAAGTGCTCGTTCTGCGGCAAGACGCAGGAGCAGGTGCGAAAGCTCGTAGCAGGACCTGGTGTCTATATCTGCGATGAATGTATTGAGCTCTGCAATGAGATCATAGCGGAGGAGTTCAGCGAAGATGCTGAAGTCGGACTCAAGGATGTTCCGAAACCGAAGGAAATTCGCCACATCCTCGATCAATACGTCATCGGACAGGACGAGGCGAAGAAATCGCTCTCCGTCGCGGTCTACAACCATTACAAGCGCATCAACGTAGGGCAGGGAAAGCATGAGGATGTGGAGCTGAAGAAGTCGAACATCCTTATGATTGGCCCCACGGGCAGCGGCAAGACGCTGCTCGCCCAGACCCTCGCACGTATTCTGAACGTCCCGTTTGCGATTGCGGATGCAACCTCGCTCACGGAGGCGGGCTACGTCGGTGAAGATGTCGAGAACATTCTGCTGAAGCTGATTCAGGCGGCGGACTATGACATCGAAAAGGCGCAGCGCGGTATCATCTACATTGACGAGATCGACAAGATCGCGCGCAAGTCGGAGAATCCCTCCATCACGCGCGATGTTTCGGGCGAGGGTGTCCAGCAGGCGCTGCTCAAGATTCTTGAGGGAACGACGGCATCCGTGCCGCCGCAGGGTGGGCGCAAGCATCCGCAGCAGGAGCTCCTGCAGATTGATACGACGAACATTCTCTTCATCTGCGGGGGCGCATTCGACGGCATCGAGGAGATCATCGAGTCGCGCCTTGGCAGGAAACAGATGGGGTTTGGCGCCCAGGTACGCTCGAAGAGGCGTGTCTCCGTCGGTGAATCTCTGCGCAAAGTTGTTTCCGAGGATCTGATGAAAAACGGTCTGATCCCCGAGTTCATCGGTCGTCTGCCCGTCGTTGTGACATTGAACTCGCTCGACGAGAATGCGCTCGTGCAGATCCTGACCGAACCGAAAAATGCGCTCGTCAAGCAGTTTCAGAAGCTCTTGGAGCTCGACGGCGTGCGTCTTACGTTTGAGGACGAGGCACTGCACCTCATCGCGAAGGAAGCCCTCACGCACAAGACCGGTGCACGCGGACTGCGCTCCATTATTGAGAACATCATGCGCAACGTCATGTACGAGGTGCCTTCGATTCAGGGCGTAACAGCGTGTCAAGTCACAAAGGATGTCGTCGCGAACCACAGCGACCCCATCCTGACGATCGACGGGGCTGGTACGGCGAAGATGGCAGCCGCAAACTAAGACGATTACACGAAAGGAGCTCTGCACTGCGGTGCTCCTTTTTTCATTACAGGAAATCCCTTTGACATACATGGAAGGAAATACGATGTCCGAGAAAGAAACACTTCCACTGCTTCCGCTGCGCGGACTGGTGGTCTATCCGCATATGATGGTCAACCTCGATGTCGGGCGCGGCCGTTCGGTTGCCGCCATTGAACGCGCAATTGCAGGAGACAACCGCATCCTCCTCGTGGCACAGCGGGATCCGGAGCTTGATGATCCCACGGTAGACGATCTCTACGATGTTGGTACCGTGGCGGAGATCCGCCAGTTCCTGCGTATGCCCGAGGGCGTGCTGCGGATTCTTGTCGACGGACAGAAACGTGCACAGATCTGTGCTGTTCGTGAGGGCGAGGACTGTACCGAGGCGGACGTGTGCGTCGCTGATGAGACCGAGGAGGAGCCGCAGACCAAGGATGTGGAGGCACTTGTCCACGGGGTCACGAGCAAGTTCGAGGAATGGGTAAAGCTGTCACATAAGATTCCGCCCGAGGCACTTGTCTCCATTTCCATCATGGAGGACATGGGACGTCTTGCGGACATCATTGCAAGCCATCTGAGCCTGAAATACGAGGTGCGTCAGGAGATTCTGGCAGCCATGGACGTGCATGCGCGCCTTGAGCGCCTCTATCAGGCACTCGTACACGAGCTCGACATCATGGGGATTGAGAGCGAGATCAATCGTCGCGTGCGCAAACAGATGGACAAGGTGCAGCGTGACTTCTACCTGCGCGAACAGATCAAGGCAATCCGCAAGGAACTTGGTGACGACGAGGACAAAGCCGTCGAGGTGGATCGCTATCGTGAGACACTGGCGAAAAAGGAGTTTCCCGATGCCGTACGCGAGACCATCGCGCGTGAGATTCACCGTCTCGACATGAGCCACGCGATGAGCGCGGAGGTTGGCGTTATCCGTAACTATCTCGACACACTCATCGAACTGCCATGGAACGAGGTGACCGAGGAGCACGTCGATATGACGCAGGCGCAGGAAATTTTGGAGCGCGACCACTACGGACTCGAAAAGATCAAGGAGCGCATCCTCGACTACCTCGCCGTGCGGCGGCTCGCACCCGAGCAGAACGCACCGATTCTCTGCCTTGTCGGAGCACCGGGCGTTGGTAAGACCTCGCTCGGTGCCTCGATTGCGCGCGCAATGGGGCGTAAATTCATCCGCATCTCGCTCGGCGGCATCCGTGACGAGGCAGAGATTCGCGGACATCGCCGCACCTACGTCGGCGCGATGCCGGGGCGCATCCTTGAGGGCATCCGCCGTGCAGGGACAAAGAACCCTGTGTTTTTGCTCGACGAGGTAGACAAGATCGCCATGGACTTCCATGGCGACCCGTCGGCGGCACTTCTCGAGGTACTTGACCCCGCGCAGAACTGCACGTTCAGCGATCACTTCGTCGAACTGCCCTTTGATCTCTCGCGCGTCTTCTGGATTGTGACGGCGAACAACCCCGCAAAGATTCCTGCCCCTTTGCGCGACCGCATGGAGATCTTGAACCTCTCGAGCTATACGGAACTCGAAAAGATCGAGATTGCACGTCGTCACCTCCTGCCGCGTCAGCGCACGCAGAACGGGCTCAAGGCAAAGGATATTCGCATCAGCGCGGGTGTCTGGCAGGATGTGATCCGCTCCTATACGCGTGAGGCGGGGGTGCGCGAACTCGAACGCGTCATCGGGCAGATCTGCCGCAAGGCGGCACGCCGTATCGTTGCTGATGAGAAGCCGCCCATCGCCGTAACGAAGGCGAATCTCGCCGACTTCCTAGAGCGACCGAAATACCATGCGGCAAAGCAGGAGAAGAAGCCTCTTGTCGGTGTTGTAACGGGACTTGCATGGACAGAGGTCGGCGGTGATGTCCTGCGCACGGAGGTCAATATCCTGCGCGGCAAGGGCAAGCTCATCCTCACGGGACAGCTTGGTGATGTCATGCAGGAGTCGGCACAGGCGGCACTCTCGTATGTGCGCAGCCGCGCAGGCGTCCTTCATCTTGCAGAAGACTTCTACGAAAAGGACGACATCCACATCCACCTGCCCGAGGGCGCGATCCCAAAGGACGGCCCCTCGGCCGGTATTACGATGGCAACGGCGATGATCTCCGCGCTCACGGGGCGCAAGGTGCGCTCCGATGTCGCCATGACGGGGGAGATCACCCTGCGCGGAAACGTCCTGCCCATCGGCGGACTCAAGGAGAAAACTCTCGCTGCCTATCGCGATGGGGTCAAGACCATCGTCCTGCCGGAGGAGAATGCGCGCGACATCGAGGATATCCCCGATGCCGTGCGCTCCTCGCTTGAATTCGTGCCCGTTGCTCACATGGATGAGGTACTCAAGATTGCTCTGTATAACTAGGAGGTGCGGACGTGTCCGAGCCGGTTGTTATCACGAAAGCCACCTATCTCGCCTCCGCCGTGCGGCAGGATCAATACCCTGAGGAACGCCGCCCCGCCGTCGCCTTTATCGGGCGATCGAACGTCGGGAAATCCTCGCTCATCAACTCCCTGACGCGCATCCGTCAGCTTGCGCGTGTCTCCTCGAAGCCGGGCAAGACGCAGACCATCAATTTCTATGAGCTGCTTCTAAAGATCGACGGGGGAGAAGAGCGTCACGCCGTTCACCTCGTCGACCTGCCGGGCTACGGCTACGCCAAGACCTCACGTGAGAGCAGGAAGGTCTGGGCAAAGTTTATCGAGGAATATTTTCTCCATGCCGAGGAACTGCGCTTCGTCTGCCTCCTGCTCGACATTCGTCACACGCCGATGGAGTCCGACTGCCGTATGTTCGACTGGCTTGTGGAGCACGACATCCCCGTGCTCGTCATTGCAACGAAGGCGGATAAGATCGGAAAGAACGCGCGCCGTGCGCAGCTTGCAGCGATTCAGAAGAAGCTTGGCGTGCCGGAGCTCACCATTTTGCCCTATGCCTCGCCGAAAAATGAAGGGCGTTCAGATTTACTTGACGTGATGGTGGAATATCTGGTAGAATAGGCACAGAAAGAAATGAATGTGGTTCATCTTCTGTGCCATGACGGTGCGTCCCATGCGTACTGAGCCCCTGAGCAAGGCGGAAATCTGTGGGTGCAGCAGAGATCCGCGCTGTGTATTATGAGGGAGTTTCGGATGACTGCGCTGACTGATTTTGACAAACGGCTGTTGAACCTCCTGCAGGGAAACCTGCCCGTGTGTTCGCGGCCGTTTGCGCGTTTGGGAGAGATGCT
>CAUVMF010000085.1:0-5351 GCA_963552975.1 uncultured Selenomonas sp. | reverse complement strand
CATAAATGTGATATAATACTGATTATGATTTTGCAGAAGCTATATAGGGAGGATTACCATTGAATTACCGTAAACTTGGAAATCTCACGGTTTCGTCCATCGGGCTCGGGTGCATGGGCATGAGTCAGAGTTACGGTGCACCTGCCGACAAGAAGGAGATGCGCGAGCTGATTGCTGCCGCCGTGGACATGGGCATCACGCATTTTGACACAGCGGAGGTGTACGGCACGCCCGATGATCCGCATGACAATGAGAAATTGGTCGGGGCGGCACTTGCGCCGTATCGTGACAAGGTCGTCCTTGCGACGAAGTTCGGCATTCACTTTGACATGAGCCTCCTGAAGGAGGGCAAAAGCCCGATTGTCCCCGATGCACACCCCGAGACGATTCGCCGCTCTGTGGATGCGTCGCTGCAGAGACTCGGTACGGACTATATCGATCTCTACTATCAGCATCGCGTCGATCCGCAGATCCCTGCCGAGGAGGTTGCGGGTGTGATGGCGGATCTTATACAGGAAGGAAAGATTCGCCACTGGGGCATCTCCGAGGCGACGGAGGAGGACATTCGCCGCGCACATGCGGTCTGCCCGCTCACGGCTGTACAGAACCGCTACTCGATGATGGCGCGTGCATATGAATCGCTCTTTCCTGTGCTTGAGGAACGGAACATTGGCTTTGTTGCGTTCTCTCCGTTTGCGAATGGCGTGCTCACGGGTGCATACGATAAGTCCTCGACCTTCGAGGCGGGGGATATGCGCGTGAATATGCCGCAGTTCACGGCGGCGGCGATGGAGGAGAATCAATCCCTGCTCACACTCCTGCGCGATCTCGCGGAGAAGAAGGACGCAACGAGCGGGCAGATTGCGCTCGCGTGGATGCTCTGCAAGAAGCCGTATATCGCCCCGATTCCGGGCACGCGCAAGCATTCACGTCTCGTGGAGAATGCAGGGGCGGCGGACATTGTGCTCACGCCTGAGGAAGTTGCTGCGATAGATGAACGTCTTGGGGTGATTCCGATGTCGGCGGTTTTTGGCGTTATGCGGAAGTAGGTGTGATAAAAATCACAGATAGATACGGTTGGATCACAGTTACGTGATAAATTTTATATATACTGAAAAATAACTGAAAGAGCGGTCAGGATTTCGTTTAGGAATCCTGACCGCTTATCACATCCCCAATTATCAGTATATATGAAGCGGCTTCAATTTTGAAATAGTCTACAGCTATAAAAAACTTTAATATGAAAAATGTATTTCCTGTATCGTTCAGAACTGTGATAAAATAAATTAGACTTATGGAAGGAATAGCTTATGGTCGAAATTCACTTTGATAACGTAAGTCAGAATTTTGAGGGGCGAGAAGTCCTGCGCCGGCTCAGCATTACATTTCACAGCGGCATGGTGACGGCGATTGCCGGCGCAAACGGCAGTGGGAAATCGACGCTTCTGCGTCTGGCAGCGCGCCTGCTCATCCCCACTTCCGGGACGGTTGACACGTTTCGGGACGGTGCGCCCGTCAAGGGCGCAGCATACCGATCGATGCTCGCGATGGCAACGCCGGAGATGGAGCTCTATACGCGCCTTACCGTACGTGAAAACCTCGCCCTCTTCCTCGGAACGAGCGGTGTGCCATGCGGAGAGCCGCAGCTGCAGGAACTCCTCGTGCGCGTCGGGCTCCCGCCGGCGGTGCTGCCGCGTATGGTGGGCCAGCTCTCGACGGGGATGCGCCAGCGTGTGCGGATTGCCGTACTTCTTGGTGTCGATGCTCCGATTTGGCTGCTCGATGAGCCGGGGCTTGCGCTTGATGAGCGCGGTCAAGCACTCCTTCAGCATGAGGTGCGATCAGCGGCGGAGCGCGGGCGGCTCATTTTGTGGGCGACGAACGATCGCGCGGAAAGGGAGGCGGCGGATGTCTGTGTCAGTCTTTGAGGCAGCGCGCCGCGTCGCATGGAAGGAACTCCTCGACGGCGTGCGCCACCGTGCGGGCTATGTGACGATGGGCATGTTCGCCCTCACGGTGATCGCCTTTATGAGTATGTCGCTCGCGGGTGCATCCGCCGACATGCGGCTCACGGCGGCGCTCCTCTGGATTGTCCTCTTCTTCGCGGCGACCCTGCAGGGTGAACGGCTCTTTGCGGAGGAGGCTGCAGCGGGTTCGCTCATGTTTCTCCGCATCTACGTTCCGGCACAGGCGGTGCTTTTCGGCAAGATGGCGGCGCATTTTGCTACGCTCCTGATTCTTGCGGCGATTGTTCTGCCGCTCGTGCTTGTGCTGATGGATGCCGCATTCACGCTCGACGCCGTATTTGCCGCAACGCTCGTTCTGGGGCTTTGGGGCATGGCGGCGGCGGATACGCTGCTCGCGGCAGTCGCCGCAGGGGCGAGCGTGCGCGGGGGGCTCGTCCCCGTCCTGCTGCTCCCGTCCATGTTGCCGATCCTCCTGCCCGCGATTGCACTCACGGCGGGCGAGGGGGAGCAGGTGCTGCTCGGCGGCATGGCGATCTACGATATGGCGCTTACCGTGGGCGCGTCGATGCTTTTTGATTCTCTCTGGATTGAGAGTTAGATTTGGAGGCGAAATGCTTGCGGGAGTGATCGGTGTTTTGACACTGGCGGTTCTGTACGCTGTCTTTTTCTTGGTTCCACCTGCGCAAGGGTTGGGCGACTATGTCCGTATTGCATTCTTCCACATCCCATGTGCGTGGGTTTCGGTCATTGCGTTTTTCTGCGC
Source organism: uncultured Selenomonas sp. (assembly GCA_963552975.1). Classification (GTDB taxonomy): domain Bacteria; phylum Bacillota; class Negativicutes; order Selenomonadales; family Selenomonadaceae; genus Centipeda. Next base: position 2,621 of record CAUVMF010000085.1, on the reverse strand, counting down.
CGCCTACTGGGGCGCGCGCTATCTGAAAACTCGTGAGCTGCACTTTGATGCGAGAAGTGCACGCTCTGCGGTGCTCGGACTCGTCTTTACACTCCTCGCCACAGGGAGCGGGGCAGTCTTCTCAAAGCTCACATGGGGCGCGTACTGGAACTGGGATCCGCGTCAGACGACGATCTTCGTTCTGCTCCTCATCTACGGGGCATACGTCACGCTCCGTATGACGATGCGGGAGGCGCGTGCACGCGCGTCCTCGTCGGCGGTCTATGCACTCTTTTCCTTTATCGCGGTTCCGTTCCTCGTCTTTATCCTGCCGCGGATGTTCTTCTCTCTGCATCCGTCGCCTGTGCTCAACGGCGCGGGGCGGCTCGATATGGATGCGGTCATGCTCGGAACGCTCATGCTGTCGCTGCTTGATGTGACACTCATGTATGTTTGGCTGATGAAACGGGGGGATCGTCATGCGTAAATATTTCTTTGTTGTACTGATTCTTGGATTTATCGGATATGCGGGGTATTTCTTTGCGGACTCGGTGACACCCTACGTCGGCATTGCAGAGGCGCGTACCTCCCATCGGAATGTGCAGGTCAAAGGGCTGCCCGATGATACCGTCGAGCCGCACATGGAGAACGAGATGTTTGTCTTCTCCATTGCAGACGAGGAGACGGGGGAAAAGATGCTCGTGCGCTATAAGGGGATTAAGCCCGATACGTTTGATGAGGCGTATCACATCGTTGCAATTGGGAAATATACAGGGGATGCCTTCGTTGCGGACAAGCTGCTCATCAAATGTCCGTCGAAATACGAAGCGGAACAAGGAAAGGTTCGGGTATGATCGGAACGGTCCTCGTAGGGGGGGTACTGCTCTTTGCCCTCGCTGCCATGCTTTTTGACATGCAGGGGAAATATAGTCAAAGCAAAATTTGTGCGTATGTCACCGGACTTATGGCAGTAGGCGCGGCGGCAGCACTGTTTGCCGTCATTCTCGCCGATGATTTCAGCTATAGCTACGTTGTCAGCTACTCGTCCATTGATCTGCCTCTTCTTTATAAAATCTCGGCGTTCTGGGCGGGGCAACAGGGCTCGTTCCTGCTCTGGCTCGTGATCCACGCCGTCATCGGTATGATATTGGCGCAGGAAGGGCGCATGACGGCAACTGGGCGCGCCATCTATCAGATGCTCACCGCCGTCCTCGCCTTCCTCGTGCTCATCAAAAGCCCGTTTGTTCCCGCCGAGACGATTGTACTCGATGGGCATGGGATGAATCCTCTGCTGCAGGATCCGTGGATGGCGGTGCATCCGCCGATCATCTTCGTCGGCTATGCGTTGCTCGCGGTGCCATTTGCCTATGCGCTTGAGAGCATGATAAAGGCACCGATGGACGGAGGCTTCCTCGCTCCGATGCGTCGCTGGACGCTCATTGCATGGGCGTTCCTCGGCGCGGGTATCTTCATCGGCGGCTACTGGGCGTACAAGGTGCTCGGCTGGGGGGGTTACTGGGGCTGGGATCCCGTGGAGAACTCCTCGCTTGTTCCGTGGCTGCTCGCCTGTGTTCTACTCCATCTGATTGCGGTTGCGCGTGAGCGGCGCGGTGCATACTACCTCGTGCACCTCGCCGCCGTCTTCTCCTATGCGTTTGTCCTCTATGGGACGTTCCTGACGCGCAGCGGCATTCTCGGTGATTTCTCCGTGCACTCGTTCGCGGGCTCGGACATCGGCTTTTACATTGCGCTTGCAAATGCGTTGGTACTCCTTGCGGGGCTTTGCGTACTTATCGCACGGATTGAGCGTCTGCCGAAGGGGGCACTTTACGAGCAGCACCGCAGCCGTGCCTTTCTCGTCCTGCTCGGGATGCTTCTCCTCGTATTCATTGTCGTTATCGTGTTTTTCGGAATGTCCATGCCGCTGATCTCTGGGCTGCTCGGGGAAAGTGCAGCGGTCGATACGAGCTACTACGTGCGTACCTCGCTGCCCATTGCGATTCCGTTTGCTCTGCTGATGGCTCTCGGCGTGCTGATGCCGTACGGCGGCGGACGTGCACAGCGTCCCGTCTGGATCTTTGTGTTCTCGGTACTGGGCGGTGTGCTCGCGGGGCTCACCCATGTTACGGATGTCATGTCAGTTCTGCTCTCGACGTTTTCGCTGCTTGCCGTTGCGGCTGCCATTGCAGGGTATCGTTATCGTCAGATCGGACTTGGCGGCATGATCGCCCACGTGGGCGCGGGGCTTGCGCTCCTTGCCTTCATCCTCTCGGGGACGGGCAGTCAGACGACCACCGTCACGCTGACGCCCGATGAGCCACAGGAGATCTACGGGCATACGGTCATCTATCGAGGGCAGACATTTGCCGAAAGCGGCAGGGAGAAGTCCTACCGTTACGAGGTGGACGGCACGCTCTCAGAGGCGGTGACGAAGCTGCGCGCAAACGGTGAGGATGCGGCACGCGAGCCTGCGATAGCAAGAAGCATTACGGGCGATCTCTATATCGCACCAACGCCGACCTCAGCGGAGCGCGACGAGCTGATTCTTCGCCGTGGTAAGACTGTTATGGGCATCAACGACTATGCCTACCGCTACGAATCCATCGCATTTGAGCCGCAGGGCGGCGGCAAGACCCTCGTCA
>CAUVMF010000084.1:0-5356 GCA_963552975.1 uncultured Selenomonas sp. | reverse complement strand
GTAAGACGAAGCGGCTACGGTCGCGGCGCAGTGTTCGTCGAACCAAGAATCCCCCAGTTTTAGCTGTGGGGAGTGTCAAATGGACGTATTTCCTATATAAGGAGGACTTTATGGTTTATGAGAGGCGAAGGCGGCACTACCGTTGTGTATTTGCCGCCGCCATTTTGAGCACGGCGCTCGTTCTGCCACTGTCTGCGCATGCGATGAAGCTCACGCTCGACGAGGCAATCCATACGGCACTTGCAGCAAACACGGGGCTGCGTATTACACAGGCAGGCGAGCGTACGGCAGATGCGGCGCTGAAAGAGGCACGCGGCAAGAACAGGATCTCTGCGGAGGCAGGCGATACTCTGCGCACAAGCAAGGCACGGGACGAGGACGCTCAGACGAGCAATGTGCTCAGCGTCTCGGCACGTCTGCCGCTCTACAGCGGCGGTGCGAACGAGGCGAATATCGCATCCGGTGAGATCGGTGCGCAGTCGGCGCGCCTTACCACCGAGCGTGCGCGTGAGGATCTGAGATATGAGGTGACTGCCGCGTACTGGGATGCGGTGGAGGCGAGCAAAAAGATCGAGGTGCAGCGCGATACCGTGAACAAATACGACGCGCACCTGAAGAATGTCACCGTGCTCTACGACGCGGGCGCACAGGCGAAAATCGACGTGCTGCGCTCCTCCGTGGAGCTCTCGAATGCGCGGCAGGAACTCGTTCGCGCCGAGAATACCTATGCAGTGAGTCTCGCGACGCTGCGAAACCTGCTGAACATCGACCGCACGGAAGAGCTGACGCTCACGACGGAGGTCGCGTATCAGCCCTTCGATACCTCGGTCGACAACTGTATCTCCTATGCCTACCGCAACAGACTTGACCTCGCCGTTGCACGCGCAAAGCTCCGCCGGTGCGAGCTCGCTGTCGAGCGTGCGCGTGCGGGGAAGAGACCGAGCGTAAATCTCACACTCGGCACGGGGCTGAGCAGTCAGTTCCAACCGCGTCATGATACGAGCACAGATGTGTCTGCGTCCGTCGGTGTCAGTTGGAACATCTTTGACAGCGGTGTTACGCGCGGGGCGATTGAGGAGGCGGAGGCGGAGCGCGACATCGCCCTGCTGAACGTGAAGAAGGAGGAAGAGAGCATCGATCTGAACCTCCGTAAGGCATACCTCAATATGCGTGAGGCGGAGCAGCGTTTTACTTCGACCAGGGATGCGGTGCGTCAGGCACGCGAGGATTATTACATCGCGAATGAACGCTACCGTGCGGGAGAGGGGATCCTGCTCGACATTATCGACGCGCAGACGGCGCTTGCCACGGCACAGACGAACGCCATCAGCGCGCGCTATGACTACGCACGCTATCGTGCACAGGTTGAGAATCTGATGGGGACAGAACTGACGGAAAGCGAGCATGCGGCAGCGGAGAGACTTCCCGCTGTGACCGCAGAGGAACGTGCGGCAGCGCAGGCGGCATACATTGAGGGTGGCACGGATGCTGCAGCGAAGAAGGTGAAGTAAATGAAGCGTGGCAAAATCATCGGCATCGGTGCACTGGCGGCGGTGCTGGTCGCGGGCGGCGTGTATTGGTACATGGAGTCGAGTGCGGCAGATCAGGCGGCACAAGCGGTTGAGACCGTGACTGTGCAGCGTATGGACATCAAGTCGACCGTCGAGGCAACGGGGACAATTCGTCCCGTGGATTCTGTCGAAGTCAGCTCCAAGATCACAGCGCGCATCAACTCTGTGCTCGTCAAGGAGAACGATGTTGTTACGGCGGGGCAGGTGGTTGCGACCCTCGACGGCAAGGACTATGAGGCGAAGCGCGACCAGGCACAGTACCGCGTGACGAATACGCGGGCGAAGTACAACCGCATGAGCTACCTCGAGAGCATCGGCGCGAAGTCCAAATCTGACCTCGAGGATGCAGAGTACAACTACGATACGGCGCAGTCGACGCTGGAGGAAGCGAACTCCGATGCAAACGAGACGATCATCACCGCACCGATCTCGGGCGTTGTTGTGGGCGAACCGAAGACGGCAGGATCGATGGCAGTACAGGGCTCGGACAACCCGACGGTCATCATGCGCATCGCGGATCTCTCGAAAAAGCAGATTAAGGCGAAGGTGGATGAGACGGACATCGGGAATATCCGTATCGGGCAGGAGGCGACGTTTACCGTCGATGCCTTTACGGACAAGAAATTCACGGCACGCGTCTCTAAGATCTCGCAGACTGACGTGACAAACAGCTGGGATACCAGTTCGTCCGCATCATCGTCCGCCTCATCGGGGACGAGCGTCATCTACTACTATGTGACGCTCGATGTGGACGATCCCGAGAATCTGCTCCTGCCGGCGATGACGGCGCGCGTCGTCATCAATACGGCGGATCGGAACGATGCACTTGTCGTACCGCTCTCCACGCTCAAGACGGACGCAGCGGGATCGTATGTCCTCGTCCTGCAGGAGGATGGCACGCAGGAGACCCGCTACGTGGAGACGGGCATCTACAGCGATGAGTATGTGGAGATCCTTTCAGGACTCAGTGAGGGTGAGCGCGTCGTCAGCACCTATACGGCAAAGATCGTCCCGATGAGTATGCAGGCGGGCGGACCGCCGCCGTTCTGATACGGGGGATTTTCGATGGAACAAAAAGAAATGCCCTCGACCATCCGCCTGCGCGGGATTCGCAAGCTCTACCGCATCGGCGGCGAGACGCTTGCCGCGCTCGACGGCATCGACCTCGACATTCGGCGCGGTGAGTTTGCCGCGCTCATGGGACCCTCGGGCTCGGGGAAATCCACGCTCATGAATATTCTCGGCTGTCTCGATCGTCCGAGCGCGGGCTCCTATATGCTCGACGGCGCGGAGGTTGCAGGACTCAGCGACGATGCACTCGCCGCGACGCGCAACAAGAAGATCGGCTTTGTCTTTCAGAACTTCAACCTGCTTCCGCGCATCTCTGCGCTTGACAACGTGGCGCTCCCCCTCGTCTATGCGGGGATGGGACGGCGTGCGCGGACGGAGCGCGCACAGGAAATGCTCGCTGCCGTCGGACTTGCCGACCGTGGGCAGCATTTGCCGAACGAACTCTCGGGCGGACAGCGTCAGCGCGTGGCGATTGCACGCGCTCTTGTGAACGAGCCGCACATCATCATGGCGGATGAGCCGACGGGCAACCTCGATACGAAGTCCACGAAGGAGATCATGGACATCTTTGAGCGGATGCACGAGAAGGGACACACGATCATCCTCGTCACGCATGAGCCGGAGATCGCCATGCGTGCAAGCCGTCAGCTCCTCGTGCGCGACGGGAAGATTACACGCGACGAGGGGAAGGGGGTCGTGATGGATGTTGTTTAAGGAATGCTTCGGCATGGCGGTGAACGCCCTGCTCGCGAACAAGCTTCGTTCCCTCCTCACGATGCTCGGCATCATCATCGGTGTGGGCGCTGTCATCGCGATGGTCTCCATTGGCATGGGCGTGCGCACGAGCGTCGCGGACTCCTTTGCGAGCCTCGGCTCCAATATGCTCATCGTCATGCCCGGCTCTGCGAACACGGGCGGTGTACGAGGCAAGGCGGGCTCACGCAAGTCGTTGAAATACGATGATGCCAAGGCGATTGAGAGCAAGATCAAAGGGATTGACTACGTATCCCCCTCGGTCTCCGGTGCCTATCAGGTCGTGAACGGGAATCTCAACTGGAATACGACGGTGGAGGGCGTTACGCCGGAGCTGATGCAGATCCGCTCACTCAAGGTCGAGAACGGGTCGTTTATCACTGCAAACGATATGGCAAAGCGCAGCCGTGTCGCCGTCATCGGCCCGACAGTTGCCGCAAACCTCTTCGGTGCGGAGAATCCCATTGGAAAGAGTATCCGCATCAACAATCAGCCGTTCAAGGTCATCGGACTGACGGCGGAGAAGGGGCAGTCCATCGGGCAGGATCAGGACGACGTGATCTACATCCCAATCACGACCGCACAGGAGCGCATGCTTGCCATTACATACGTCCAAGCCATCAACATACAGGTATCGAGTCCTGAGCGGATGAATCAGGTGCAGGCAGACGTTGAGAATCTGCTGCGTCAGCGGCACCACATTCGTCACGGGGCAGAGGACGATTTCACCGTTCGCAATATGACGAGCCTCATGGAGAGCTTTACGGAGAACACGAATATGATTACGCTGCTCCTCGGATCGATCGCGGGCATCTCGCTGCTCGTCGGCGGCATCGGCATCATGAACATCATGATGGTCTCTGTCACCGAGCGCACGCGCGAGATCGGCATCCGCAAGGCGCTCGGCGCGACCTCCTCGAATGTGCTCATGCAGTTCATGATCGAGTCCATGGTCATCGGCATCGTCGGCGGCGTGATCGGCATCACGCTCGGCGTTTCCCTCTCCAAAGCAATCGGTTCGTTTGGTGGGCTTACCACCACCATCGAACTCCTGCCGGTCCTCGTTTCCTTCTCCTTTGCCGTCGGCATCGGCCTCTTCTTCGGCATCTATCCCGCACGCAAAGCCGCGCGGCTTGACCCGATCGACGCGCTGAGGTATGAGTGATTTCATAAAAATAGAGTCCTCTCACGGAAAGAAATCTGTGAGGGGACTCTTCTTTGTTGGTTAAATGACAGCGGCGTATTTCTTATACTCGGAGGAGGGGATCTTTAGCGCATCCATTGCCTGTTGAAGGGTGAAACTCATGCTCTCCATCAAATTTCGTAGGGCACAGACCCGTTCTTCCTCTCGCCCTTGAATATACAGAGCCTTTCGTGAACCGCCGCGCGTGCCCTTATGGGATAGGACAAGGCTCATGATTTTTAGCTGCTCGTCCGTCAGTTCGGGACTGTCGTCATCAAGCAGAGTTTTAGAAATGTCCGCGTTCATATGCTCTCCTTTCTTTGTCAGTTGCTTTGCGCGCCGAAATTAGTCGCAATACATCATCTTCGCGTTCCGTATAGACGACGGACAGCAAGCCGTCAACTAAGCCGATTGTCACAAAGCGATCTTCATCTATGCTGTGCATTACGTCATAGTATTCGATGCGTTCCGTGTCGAGGAAAATGCGTCCCGCTGTTTCGAAGGAAATACCGTGTTTTCTTCGATTGAGCTTTTCTTTTTCAATATCCCACGCGAGAAGAAAGCCACCGATCTCTGTTCTCGTATCAGCCAATGAAGCGCCTCCCTCAATTCTCTTAGTCTTGGGAAAGTCGAGCACATCATTTTACTTATTGATAATCAGTGCCATAAAGACGAGATCTTCGGTGTCGGAGGCGTTGGCGATGGCGTGCACCTCACCCTCGGCGCAGAACGTCGTCGTGCCGGGGCCGATCTCGATCTCCGTGCCGTTGTCGTTGTA
>CAUVMF010000083.1:0-5939 GCA_963552975.1 uncultured Selenomonas sp. | reverse complement strand
TTCTGCCAATTTTTTTCATCGTGTTCTCCTTTATGACTGAGGAGCAGGCTCTCCAGCATCGTTTCCAGAAGGCTTGTCGGTGTGATGACGAATCCCTCCGCCGTAATTTTTTCATTGAAGAAATTAACGGAGTGGTCGTGGTCAAGGAAGTGATTCCGTGCCAGGTATTGCCCGACATCGTCGAGGGTAAAGGCACACTCCTTGAGCGCAGTGTCGGTGAAGGAGTTGGCGTAATGGATGCTCTTCATCGTGCGCTTCCGCTTTGTCGTCGGGTAGGCGTTGCATAGTGCCTGTCGGAGCGCTGTCGCCATCTGTGCGGGCGAGGCATCCTCTGTGACAGGCATGGATGGGAGGATGCGCTCACGGCAAAGGTGCGCGTACAGTGTGCGGAACTTTTCTGCAAGCACGGTATCATCATGGTCGGTCATGGCTGCGCCTCACGTCTGCTGGTGCTGCATGGAGACAATCTGACAGTCGGGGCAGAACTCGATGTAGAGCGTGCCCTCCATATAGTCCGTCAGCGCCTCCCAATGAATCTGCATGAGGTACTTCATCGGCTGCCCGCAGTCGGGGCACGTCGTGTACGCCCAGTCCTGCCACCAGAGCGCAAAGCCGCCGAGCGTGCAGACATCCTCGAAGCGTGCGCCGTAGAACAACGGCACGGGTGCTTCACCGAGGATGAGATTGTTTTCAAAAATCCTGACAAGCTCCTCTTCGATATACATGGTATTGCCCGCATCCTCGCAGGAAAGCACCTCGCTGCCGCCATCGAGCGTGTAGCGGCTCAGCATCGGCTCCGCATACGAAACGCAGTTCGGACAGCAGGTTGCCGTGAGAATGCCGTCAATGCCGAGGAAATGCAGACGCTCATTCCGCCCGTCCAGTACGAGCATATCCGCCATGCGGCAGCCGCAGTGCGGGCAGGTCTCCTCCCGTGGACGGGCAATGCGGACGGGCGAGCGGGCAAGTTCCTCCTCCGATGCTGCGTGCACCAGCGTATAGCAGGTGTCAAAGTTCAGCGTGCGGCGTTGCCCTTCGCGGTCGAATGTCCAGCCGCCGCACTGCGCATAGACGGCGGGATCAACGTGCAGATTCCCGCGCCACGGACGCGGATTGCGGTCGAGTGCGAGGAGTGCCGCAAGGGATTGGTCGTCTCCCTGCATACCGAGACACATCATAAGCTCGTTCGCTTCACGCGCGGCATCCGTCTTCATCAGTGCTGCGATCAGTCCGTCCCGCACATCTGCCGGCGCGTGATAGTAGAGTGCCGAGGGCCAGAAGGAACGCGCCGCGAGTGCCGCGCGCGGAATCTCCGGCGCGAGCCGTCCGCGACAGCAGAGCAGGTACCAGAAATCATCGGGAACATCCTCGATCTGTGCGATGATTTCCTGTTCCTTTGCCGCGATCTCCTCAGGCGTCCATGTGAGCGCCGCACGGCGGTTCGCCGCCGTCCTGCACCGCCAGCAGAGACCCTTGTGGCCGAGTCCCGTGCCGCAGTCGGGGCATTGGTGGGGAAGCGTCATGAGCGGATCCTTTCCGTGATCCCTGTTGTGGGAATATTCATCTGCTTTATGATAGTATGAATAAATGACGGCTTCAATAGGTCTTTTGGGTAAAGTTGAAGAGACGCACGCATATATCACGAAGCCTCTTCTAAAACCAATTAAATAGCGGGCGGCTATGCGTCTGGTTTGTTTCCTTGGCAGGACAAAAAATCTGCACCAATACGACGGACTTCATTTTATCAGCGATTCCCTTAGAAAAATTTCCTTCATGGTATTGACAATCTTCTGAAACTTGTATATACTAAAGACAGTAAAGGAGGATTCATCGGCAGCCTGATTCAGGACAGGCAGCCCCCCGTATGATCCGTAAGCGTACGGGCAGAGTTCTCCGGAGTTTCCACAGTGTTGACCGACGGTTGTTGGAAAGGGAGTCGGCGGTGCAGCTTCGCTGGCTGAGCGGAGGGGGCACGGCGGAAATCCCCTGACGGACTGGGAGGAGATTCCGATGGGTCATTGAGTGGCCGCAGGGTGTCCGCACGAGAGCGTCAAAGCCTAGCACGTGATGGGCATAGACGCCGCGTGAAGGTGCGGCAGGAGGATGCGGCAGCCCGTGGAGGACGGGCGCAGGGACGCGTGCCGAACGGATGAGAAGAGCGTTTTCCACAAGGGGATTTGTGGCGTCCGGGTCGGTTCGTGTCGAGGTAGTTTCTCAGCGTTTTGAAGGAAAGTTCCGCGTCTCGTGCTAGCCGGGGCGAGGAACGAAGCAAAGATCGTTTGGATGCAAGAGAGTTACCTATCACTTCCCGTATTTTCCTCATGACCGCCGACAGGTGACGAGAAAGCCTGTCGGCGGTTTTATTTTGCCTAGAGTCTCTATTTTTCGCAAATTTTCTGTATACAAAAGAATCTGTACGTTTACATTCCGGATTTCTATGCTATAATAGCTTTGTTATTTTTCTCATTTACTGAAGAAAAGGATAGGTGGTTATCGCATGAAAGATTCGCAGAACGAGTTCATGCAGCACGAGCTCAGACTCCCTGAGCTGACCGTGCGCGGCATGCTGCTCGGCGCGATCCTCACGATCATCTTCACAGCATCGAACGTCTACCTCGGCCTCAAGGTCGGTCTGACGTTCTCCTCCGCCATTCCGGCGGCGGTCATCTCGATGGCAGTGCTCAAGATGGCGAAGGACGCAAACATCCTCGAGAACAACATGGTACAGACGCAGGCGTCGGCGGCGGGTACGCTGTCCGCCATCATCTTCATCATTCCCGGTATGCTCATGATCGGCTACTGGCAGGGCTTTGAGTTCTGGCAGACGCTCGTCGTCTCGGCGTGCGGCGGCTGTCTGGGCGTACTCTTCACAATCCCGCTGCGCCGCGCGATGGTCGTACACAGTGATCTCGCGTACCCCGAGGGCGTTGCCGCCGCAGAGATTCTAAAGGTCGGCAGTCACACAAAGGACGACGGCAAAGCCGACTCCGGCATCAAGGAGATCCTCGCGGGCAGTGCCGTCGCGGGCGTCATTGCATTCCTCACGAACGGTCTGCAGGTGCTCGGCGGCGCACTCTCTGCGTGGTTCCACGTCGGGCGCGGCATGACGCAGCTGCCTCTGGGCTACTCCACTGCGCTCGTGGGTGCGGGCTACCTGATCGGCATTGCGAGCGGACTTGCCATGCTGACGGGTATCGCCATCGCATGGGCGGGCTTTGTCCCCTACTTCACCATGACAGAGGCTCTGCCCGACGGCATGGCAATGCAGAAATTTGCGGGCATGATCTATCAGCAGAAGGTGCGCCTCATCGGCGCGGGCGCAATGGGTGTCGCGGCAATCTGGACGCTCATCACGCTTGCACGCCCCGTCATCGATGGCGTGAAGGAATCCATCGCAGGCGCGCGTATGGATGACGCAGAGAAGGGTCTGCACCGCATGGATATCGACATGTCGATGAAAAGCATCAGTCTTGTCTTCGGTGTGACCGTCATCGGACTCCTCGGGATCTTCTACATCTTCGTAAGCCCTGAGCAGATCCCGCCGAGCCAAAAGCTCATCTTCACCATCGTCGGTGTCGGCGTCTCCGTCCTCATGGGCTTCTTCGTCGCCGCCGCCTGCGCCTACATGGCAGGTCTTGTCGGCACATCCTCAAGCCCGATCTCCGGCATCGGCATCCTCGGCATCATCGTCTCCTCGCTCGTCATGTACGCGCTGTGCGCCTCATTTGGCATCTTTGAGATGCCCGGCGGCGAGAAGTTCGCGACGGCGACCGCCATCTTTACCACATCCATCATCCTCGCGATTGCGTGTATCTCGAACGACAACATGCAGGATCTCAAGACGGGCTGGCTCGTCGGAGCGACCCCGTGGCGTCAGCAGGTCGCGCTCCTCATCGGCTGTCTCGTCGGTGCGCTCGTCATCGCGCCCGTCCTGAACCTCCTCTACGAGGCGTACGGCTTCCCCGGCGCAATGCCGCGCGCGGGCATGGATCCCGCACAGGCACTCTCCGCGCCGCAGGCGGTGCTCATGACCACCATCGCACAGGGCATTTTCTCCAGCAAGCTCGCATGGGAGTACATCTACATCGGCATCGGTCTGGGCGTGGTGCTCGTCCTCATTGATCTCTTCCTCAAGCGCACAACCCGCAGTCTCTGCCTGCCGCCGCTTGCCGTCGGCATGGGCATCTACCTCCCGCCCGTCATCCAGACGCCGCTTGTCGTCGGCGCGCTCCTCGGCTATCTCCTCAGCCGCCACCTGCACAAGACGGGCGGCTCGAACGCCGCGGCGGCGGGGCTTAGGCGCGGTACGCTCTTCGCCTCGGGGCTCATCGTCGGTGAGTCCATTGTCGGCGTTCTGCTCGCAGGTGTCATCGTCGTCTCCGTCTCGAACGGCGGCGGCGAGGCACCGCTCGCCATGGTTGGGCCGGACTTCGCCGATACCGCCGAGATGCTCGGACTCCTTGTCTTCCTCGGCATCCTTGGCCTCTTTAGCAAGGTTGTCCTGAGCGGGAAGAAAGCATCATAATTTCATATCATACAAGAACACGCCGGCAGAAATGTCGGCGTGTTTTTTACGTATTTATTTTATACGTATTCTATTGTATAATACGAGCAAAGGGAGGTGTTCGGATGACGCCACGAGAGGCAGAAAAACTCATTCTTTCTGACGGCTGGCAGTTACAGGAAATTCAAGGCTCACACCACCAGTACACGCATCCGACAAAGCCCGGCAAGGTCACAATCCCCTTTCATACAAAGCCAAAAGATCTAAGTAAGAGAACACTGAACTCGATTCTGAAACAGGCAGGGCTGAAATAATTACTGCACACATATTGCAAAGGAGAACTGCAATGCTTCACATTTATCCCGCCATCTTTTACCATCAAAATGACGATAGCTACAGCGTTGTCTTTCCCGACCTGAATCACCTTGCAACTGAGGGCGAGAATCTGGAGGATGCAATGGCAATGGCAACGGACTGCCTGGCAGGCTATATTCACACAATGAAAGCAGAGCACGCGAAGCTTCCCGCACCTACTCCACTGGAACAGGTCGACCTCTCCGCAGAGGATGAGGAGGGTGAAGACTATTCCGATGAGAGCGGTCGCTTCGTCTCGCTCATCTCCGTCGACGTGGAGAGCTATGCGCGTACGCATTTCAACAAATCCGTAAAGAAAACGCTGTCCATTCCACGATGGATGAACGATCTTGCCGTGGCACAAAGTATCAACTTCTCAAAGACACTGCAGAATGCACTGCGGCGAGAGCTCGGAATTGAGACTTGAAAATCTGCAAAACAGACGAATTCTGTGCTACAATATCCTCATAGAATCATCTCGTGTCTGCGCCACTGCGAAGCACACAAGGCAAATGGAAGAACGGAGGTCTTATGCAGCAGCTTTTTCGCACACTCCTCGTCGTGCTCGCCCTTCTCTGCTGTGCGCTGCCCACAGTGAGTGCAGGTCCTGCGCCCGCGCTCACGCGTGTCGAACCGCTCACACTCTGGTCGGAGGCGACAGAGGCAGTTCCTGCGGAGGCGGACTATCCGAACCGTCTGCCCGAGGGCACGGTGTTCCGTGGGGAAAATCTTTTTATCAAGACGCGCTTTATCGGCTATCCCGCGTGGAATCTGCTGACCTATCGGAGCGGGTCGGAGGCGGGGCGCATACTGGACTACAGGGAAGTCGCGCGCACGCCGCTCACGGACGATCTGCGCGTGATCGTCGGCTATGAGCAGATCGTCATGATTCCATTCGCCGAGCTTGGCACAGCGGAGATCGACCTCTGCATCGCCGCTGCCGATGCGGGAAGCGGTGCACCGCGCTATGCCTTTGTCCGAGGAATACAGACAGCAAAGTAACGTCACAGGGATTGAGGGAAAAAGATGAACATGAGGGATGAATTCGAGCGCATCATGCGCGAGCAGCGCGAGATCGCAC
>CAUVMF010000082.1:0-6036 GCA_963552975.1 uncultured Selenomonas sp. | reverse complement strand
TTTTTACCATATCAGCAGAGAGAACGGGTGTGTATGTATGGATGACAAGCTCATCGAGATTCTGGAGCAGCAGCGCACGGAGTACAAACGTACAGAAAAGACGATTGCAATTTTGATTCAAAAGAGCGAGGAGCAATATTATAACGCGTGTGTGGAGTCCTTGCAGGGGATCAACTGTCCGGAGGGATATGAGATCGAGCTGCATACCCTTGAGAAAACGGAAAACTTTGCTGCAGCGATGAACGAGGTGCGTGCGAACGTCCACGCCAAATACAAAATCTATATCGATGCGCGGATGTATTTGATCGCCCCTGATTTTCTCCAGAATATCATCGATATTTTTCAGGACAAGAGCATTGGCATGATCGGATTCCTCGGCTGCCAGTCCCTCCCTTTCAGTGGGAACATCATGGAGTCACGCCACAAATGTGGGCGTGTGTATATGCCGGGAGAGGATAAGGTAAAGGAGTACGTCTATCCCGCCGCGACGGACGCACCGGTCAGTGATGTCTGCTATGTCCTGCCGTCCCTGTTTGCTACGCAGTACGATATCGAATGGGACGCACGCTATACGGGCGCGTACTATGCGACGATGGTACAGTGCCGCAAATACGAAGCACAGCGTTGTCGGATTGTCGTTCCGACCCTCCCGAGCGCATGGTGCGCCTATCAAAGTGACGAGCTGCTGCCGTGGGATCTGGAGAGGGAGCGTGTCCTGTTCCTGCAGATGTACTATCCCTATCTCACGGAGGAGGATCTTGCCGATCGCACGCGCATGACGCTCTATGCGTGCGGCGGAGATACGGAGATTCCGGGGTGGGCGTCATTCCCTCATCCCGAGGGGATCTATGTCGGATCACGGACACAGATACACCCGACGGCGATCTGCGGGTTGCATCTGGACAATTTTGAGGAACTGCCGCGCATTGTAGTCGGCAGCGACTGCTCTATCGGTGCGTACAGCACAATTTCCGCGGTCAATCGTGTCAAGATCGGCAGTTCGGTCCGCATTGCGGAGGGGGTACGCATTGTGGACTATGTGTATGACCACCGTAATCTCTGCCTGCCCTCACATCATCGGCAGCTTGCGGCTCCACAGAGTACGGTCGTGATCGGGCGTGGGACGAGTATCGAGGAGAATGTTGTCATTCGGGGGAATGTTCACATCGGCCGCGGTTGTCGGATTCGTGCGGGCTGCGTTATCAATTCGGATTTTCCCGACTACGTTGTCGTCGGCGGACAGCCTGCGCGCGTGGAGGAAGTGTTTTCTGCCAAGAGCGGCACATGGGTTGCCGTTGCAGGCGAAGAGGATCTGGAAAACATTCTGCGTGAGCGGCGGGAGACGCGCCCCATCTTTTCCTATGCGATTCCGTCCCGAAATCGTGCGAAGTATCTGCGAAAATCGCTGACCTGCGTGTTGGAGCAGGTAGGAAACGATGATCTTGTCGAGGTCTGTGTATCGGACAATGCCTCGGACGACGATACGCAGGAAATCGTCCGTCAGTTTCAGGCGAAGTACACGAATCTGAAATATCAGAGACATCCGGAAATGCTGGAGGTCGATAAGAGTGTCCAGTCTGCGGTTCGGATGAGTCGGGGGGAGTATGTCGTTGCCGCCGGGGATGATGAATATGTTACGGACGGTATCCTCTATACACTGATCGACTATCTCTATCGACATCGTGACAAAGCCATTGTATGCCTGAAGCATGTGAACCAGCCTACGTTCCGTACGATTTATGAGGGAGAGGGCTGCATCGACTATTTGCAGCATATCAGTTTTTATATTACGTTGATCAGTGGGATTATCATGAAGCGGAGTCTGTTCGATGCCGTTGAAAATCCGGAAAAATATGCTGCATATTTTTTGACTCAGGTGCATATCCAGATGGAGATTTTGAAAAAGAACCCCGCATTTTCAATCATAATTGAGCCGATCTGGAGAGGTGATAGCGGGGAGCATCAGGCAACGACCGGAAACTTCATCGAAATATTTTTGAAAAATTACTTGGATGTTTTGATGGGGAGCATGGATATTCCGCCGGATGTTTTGTCCGCAGAAAAACTGCGTTTGATAGAGGGGATGGTTATTCCAGAGTGTCAACGCATTCGGGATGGTGCGAAGAAAATGTCCGTCGATGGTGTTGCGCAGATTATTCATGACTACTATGCCGAGGAGCCGTATTATCCGGAGGTCGTTGCCGCATTGAAGCAGGTTCTGGGCGATGCCTATCGATGATCCCGTACATAAGTGAGACAGGGCAGATGCCGTTGCGCGTCTGCCTTTTTCATTTGCATTTGAAAGAAGGCGGGCGGAATGGTATACTGAGCATAATGATATGAAATGATCGGAGGTTTCTATGCTGCGATTCTTGGTGCTGCTGCGTGCATTGCGGCGCGACATTGCCGTGCTGCTCTTTGCGATGCTGCGGCGCGATACGCCGCGCGCGGTGAAGTTCCTGTTTCCCTTGACACTGCTCTATCTCGTGAGCCCCGTTGATCTCGTGCCCGATACGATTCCGCTGCTCGGCGCCGTGGATGATATGGTGATCCTGCCGGCCGCGACGGAACTCCTCGTGCGGATGCTGCCCGCGCAGGCACGCGCGGAGGGGGAGGAACGCGTCGCGCGCTATGGGACGCTCATACTCGTTGTGGCATCCATTGTCGTGATTCTCTGGTTTGTCCTCCTCATCTGGGCGCTCTCGAAGGTGTTTGCATGAGGCTCTACATCGCGGAGAAGCCGAGTGTCGGGCGTGCACTTGCCGCATGTCTGCCGCAGCCGCATCGCAAGGGGCAGGGATGGATCGAGACGGGCGGCGGTGTGGTGACGTGGCTCTTCGGTCATGTCCTCAGGCAGGCAGAGCCGGAGGAATACGATCCGAAGCTCAAGCGCTGGCGCGCGGAGGATCTGCCGATCCTGCCCGCTGAGTGGCGGCTCGTCGTGAACGAGAGCGCGGCGCAACAGTTCGCCGTGGTCAAGGGGCTGATCGCGCGCGCGGATGAGATTGTGCACGGCGGCGACCCCGACCGCGAGGGGCAGCTGCTCGTGGACGAGGTACTGGACTTCCTCGGCAACGAAAAGCCCGTGCGCCGGATTCTCATCAACGCGCTCGATGACAAGAGCATCCACGATGCGCTCGGGGATCTGCGTGACAATCGGGACTTCCTGCCCTTGAAGCGCTCGGCACTGGCGCGTGCGCGTGCGGACTGGCTCATCGGCATGAATCTCTCGCGCGCCTATACGCTTGCGGCGCGGCGCGCGGGGCACGATCGGCTCGTGCTGCCCATCGGGCGGGTCAAGACACCGACGCTCGCGCTCGTTGTGCGGCGCGAGCGCGAGATCGAGAACTTTAAGCCCGCAACTTACTATTTGCTGGACGCAGTCTTTCGCCATGAGAAGACGGGCGAATCGTTTCGCGCGCGGTGGAAGCCGTCGGAGGAGCGCACACCGCTCGATCCCGAGGGGCGGCTTGTGGATGAGAATGCCGCACGCGCAGCGTTGGAGGCGTTTGGCAGCGAGCCGCAGGATGCGAGGGTGACGCGCTACGAGCGCAAGAAGAAAGAGGAGCCACCGCCGCTTCCGTTTTCACTCTCGGCGCTGCAGGTGCTCGCGGGCAAGCGGTACGGCTACGAGCCGCAGCAGGTGCTCGACACGGCGCAGAAGCTGTACGAGGAGAAGCTGACGAGCTATCCGCGCTCGGATGCGGAGTATCTGCCCGTGAATCAGCACAAGGACGCGCCGAAGATCCTCTCCAATCTCGCGGCGCTCGCGGACACACCGCTCGGTGCATGGGCGCGGGCGGCGGATGCAAAGCAGAAGTCGCGTGCGTGGAACGATGCGAAGATTTCCGCACACCATGCGATCATCCCGACGACCGTGCCCGTGAACCTCGCGCGGCTGAGCGCGGTGGAGCGCAATGTCTACGAACTGATTGCGCGCGCCTACATTGCACAGTTTCATCCGAACTACGTCTACGATCAGACGAAGGTCGAGGTCACCTACCACGGCGAACTCTTCGCGGCGAGCGGCCGCACGGAGCGTGCGGCGGGCTGGCGTGCAATGTACCGCGCGGGAAAATCCGAGTCCGAGGACACGGAGAAGGAGGACGAGGAGAGCGCCGTTCTGCCGCCGATGAAGAAGGGCGATGCGGCGGACTATGTGTCGGCGGAGCTCGGTACGCGCCAGACGAAGCCGCCCACGCGCTTTACGCCCGCAACGCTCCTGCAGGGCATGAAGGAGATTCACAAGTATGTAAAGGATGAGGCGGCGAAGAAGATGCTGTGCGATGTCTCGGGCATCGGCACGGAGGCGACGCGTGCGAGCATCATCGAGGATCTGATTCGGCGGAAGTTCCTCCATGCGGCGGGCAAGAAAAAGGTGCTGACGCCGACGGAGGCGGCGTACCTCCTCATCGACGCGCTCCCCGATACGATGACCTATCCCGACGCAACGGCGGTCTGGGAGGATCGTCTGCACTCGATGGCAGAGGGTGAGGGCACGCCCGAGGAGTTCCTTGCGGGACAGGCGGCGTTTGCGCGTGACCTCTGCGCGGCGGCACTGACCGCGACCATTGCGGGCGGCGGGGGCATTCCCTGTCCTGCGTGCGGGCGCGGCGTCATGCAGAAGCGCAAAGGGAAGCACGGCGATTTCTGGGGCTGCTCCGC
This sequence comes from uncultured Selenomonas sp., assembly GCA_963552975.1. Lineage (GTDB taxonomy): Bacteria > Bacillota > Negativicutes > Selenomonadales > Selenomonadaceae > Centipeda. The sequence continues at coordinate 1,371 of CAUVMF010000082.1, read as the reverse complement.
GTTCCCGCAGTGCCGCATGACGGCGAATGATGTCGGCGGCAAGCCGGATTTTGCAGGGAAACGGATTCCGCGCAGCGCAGCGGGGGCATCGGGAGCGCGTCCCTCCGCGTCTCCTGCGCCCACATACACCCCGCGCGGCAGTTATACACCGACGGCGGACGAACAGGCGGAGATGGATGCAATCTTTTTTGGAGAATAACATGACAACATTTACATCGCTCGGCGTGCCCGAGAGCCTTGCGACGGCGCTCGAGAAACGCGGCATCACCGCGCCCACGGAGATCCAGGCGGCGTTCGTCCCCGCTGCATGCGCGGGGGAGAACCTCATCGGCGCGGCACCGACGGGTACGGGCAAGACGCTCGCCTACCTCCTGCCGCTCCTCGCACGCATCGACCCCGCCGCGCGCACGGCACAGGCGCTCGTCCTCGCGCCGACGCACGAGCTTGCGATGCAGATTGCGACGGTCGCGCGCGAGCTCGCACAGGCGGCGGGACTCGCCATCGGCGTACAGGCGCTCATCGGCGGCGCGAATATCAAGCGGCAGATCGAAGCGCTCAAGAAGAAGCCCGCCGTCATCGTTGGCTCTGCGCCGCGCGCGCAGGAGCTCCACCGTCTCGGCAAGCTGAAGCTCGCGGGCGTGAAGTTGCTCGTTTTGGACGAGTTCGACCGCCTGCTCGGCAAGCAGCAGCTTGATGAAGTGCGCGCCGTCATCCGCCTCCTGCCGCCCGAGCGTCAGGCACTCCTCCTCTCGGCGACAGCGGGGACGGCTGCGGTGCGCATGGCGGAGAGCCTCTTTGCGCCGCGTCTCATTCGCGCGGAGGAGACGAAGGCGGTCTATCAAAACTACTATCATATTGTATCGTTTCGTGATAAAATAAAGGCAGTACAGAAGCTGACGCGCCGTCTGCCGATTCGTCGGGGACTCGTCTTCGTCGGGCGCAGCTTCGACGCGGCACACGCGCTCGAAAAGCTACGATTCGAGGGAATCAAAGCCGTTGCCCTGCTCGGACAGGAGCGGCGCGATCATAGGCGCGCGGCACTGGACGCCATCCGCGCGGGGCGTGCCGAGCTGCTCATCTCCACCGATCTTGCCGCGCGCGGGCTCGACATCGAGGACGTGGACTATGTGATCCATCTCGATCTGCCCGAGGACGTGCGCACCTACCGTCACCGCGCGGGGCGCACGGCGCGTGCGGGCAAGGAGGGTGCGGTCATCTCGCTCGTGGATGAGAGGGAGCTGGACAAGCTGAAGGCGCTCGCCGCACGCATGGAGATTGAGCTCTCGCGTCTGCCGCGCGCCTGACCCGCATTTGATGGAGCGCCCCTATCGGCTCGCAAGCTCGCCACTTCCCCCGTCTCGGACGGGGGAA
>CAUVMF010000081.1:0-6055 GCA_963552975.1 uncultured Selenomonas sp. | reverse complement strand
CTCGAAAAGCAGAAGGAGGGCAAGAAGCGCATGAAGGCGGTCGGCAGCGTCGAGCTGCCGCAGGAGGCGTTTATGGCGGTGCTGAAAATTGACGAATGACACGCATGTGAAACAATGGGGGCTCTATGCCCACATTCCCTACTGCGTGAAAAAATGTGCATACTGCGACTTTGTCTCCGCACCTGCGGGCAAAAACGCACGCGCGCAGATGGCGGACTATGCGGCGGCACTTCGTGCGGAGATCCTGCGCGAGGCGCCGCCGCTTCGCGCGCGATGGGGCGATGTCGCGACCGTCTACCTCGGCGGCGGCACGCCGACCACGCTGCCCGCCGCGCTCCTCACGCAGATCCTCGCTACCATTCACGAGGCGGCGGGCACACCCCGCGAATGCACCGTCGAGGCAAACCCGGGCACGGTGGACGAAGCGTATCTCGTGCGGCTTAGAACGGCAGGCGCGAACCGGCTCAGCCTCGGCGTGCAGAGCTTCGACGACCGCCTTCTGCACGCCATCGGGCGCATCCACACGGCAGACGAGGCGCGTGCGGCAGTGCGCGCGGCGCGGCGCGCGGGCTTTACGAACATCAGCCTCGACCTCATGTATGCGCTGCCCACGCAGACCCTCGATGATCTGCGGGCAAGCGTCAGCGAAGCGCTCGCCCTCGCGCCCGCGCACATCTCCGTCTACGGGCTCATCGTCGAGGAGGGCACGCCGTTTGCGGCGGCACAGGCGGCGGGGCGGCTCGCGCTGCCCGATGAGGATGCGGCGGAGGAGATGTACGACTACCTCATGGCGGAGCTGCCCGCGCACGGCTACCGTCGCTACGAGATCTCGAACTTTGCGCGGGAGGGCTGTGAGAGCCGTCACAATGTCGGCTATTGGAGGAACGTCCCCTACCTCGGCGTCGGCGCGGCGGCGCACGGCTACATTGACGGCGTGCGCTGGGGCAATGAACCCGACACGGAGAACTACATCCACGCCATCCGTGCGGGCGCGCCTGTCCGCACCCCCGAGGATGCGGAGCGCACGCAGGAGAACGCGATGGAGGAGTACGCCTTCCTCGCCCTGCGCACGGCAGAGGGGATTGATGAGGCTGATTTTTGCCGCACATTTGGCGTGAACATTGATGATGTTTATAGCTCTGTGATTGAACAGCAGATCGGCCACAAGCTGCTCCGCCGCGCAGATGGTCATATTTCCCTTACGGAGTCGGGCATGAAGCTGGGCAACGAAGTCTTTGCCGCATTTTTGCAGGAGAAGCGATTCCATTAACGATAAATTTGTGATATGATAGGTCTGTACCGATGCTGTTATCATCCGAAAGGAGAAAATCTATGAAAACACTAACCATGATCGAGATGGAGGGCTGTCCCTACTGTGCGAACGCGCACCGTGCAATGGACGCACTGCGTGCCGAGGGCGGCGCATATGCGGACGTGACCGTCGAGTTCATCGACGAGAACAAGGAGCCCGCAAAGACGCAGCCGTTTGCGGGACAGTACTACTATGTGCCGAGCATCTTTATGGACGGCGCGAAACTCTACGAGGCGCAGCCGGGGCAGAGCTACGACAAGATCTACGCCGAGGTAAAACGCGCATTCGATGCGGCATGTGAGAAAACGCACAATTCATGAAAAATATGACAAAGTTGCATAAGAAAAAACGAAATAAATCTTGTAAAATTGTCTGAAATCCCGCATAATAGCGAATGTGCTATTTTCACAATATAGATAAAGCTTCTCGGGAGTGCCATCGTGTACGGGTAACGCAGCGGCATTTACGAGGAGAAAAACAAGATGAGGTGAGTTTATGCATCAACCCGTAACCGACAACCCATTTGTCATCATGTTCATCAACATGGTCATCGTCTTCGCTGTCCTGACATCGATCTGGGGCCTCATTGCGCTGACCCACAGACTCGATCCGACGAAGAAAAAGGCGGAGCCGCCCGCAGCGGCGCCTGCCGCGCCTGCGCCTGCTCCTGCAGCACCGGCTGCGCCCGCAGTCCCTGCGGGGCTTTCCACGGAGACCGTCGCCGTCATCGCGGCAGCCGTCACCGCCTGCGGCTACAGTGCCGAGCAGATCCATGCGATCCGTCCGGCAGAGCAGCCCGCATGGCGCAATTTCGGCCGCGCGAGCGGCATGCGGACACCGCGCTGAGGAGGGAGTGAGAGACTATGGATTTTATCAATGCATTTACCGTCTCCCTGCAGGCTGTCGTCGAGGGGAGCGGATTTATCGGCATGACCGGCGGCAACGTCATCATGATTCTCGTCGGTCTCGTTCTGCTCTATCTTGCGTTTGCACGCGACTTTGAGCCGCTGCTCCTCAGCCCGATTGCATTCGGCTGTATCCTTGCGAACATCCCGTTCAACGGCTTTGAGGAGCCGGGCGTCATGTCCGCGATCGGCATGGGTATCAAGTACGAGATCTTCCCGCCGCTCATCTTCCTCGGCGTCGGTGCGATGACGGACTTCGGCCCCCTGATTGCGCGTCCCTCGAGCCTTCTCATGGGTGCGGCGGCGCAGTTCGGCGTGTTCATCGCCCTCCTCGGCGCGATGCTCCTCGGCTTTACGGCACAGGAGGCAGGCTCCATCGGCATCATCGGCGGTGCGGACGGTCCGACGTCGATCTACCTTGCGACCAAGATGGCACCGCATCTGCTCGGCGCGATCGCCGTCGCGGCGTACACCTACATGGCTCTCGTGCCGCTGATTCAGCCGCCTGTCATGCAGCTCCTCACATCGAAGAGGGAGCGCGAGGTCATCATGGAGCAGGCGCGCGAGGTCACGAAGTTTGAGCGCATCGCATTCCCGATCGTCTCGACCATCTTTATCAGTCTGCTACTCCCGTCCATCACGGCACTGCTTGGCATGCTGATGCTCGGCAACCTCTTCCGTGAGAGCGGCGTGACAGATCGCCTCTCCGATACGGCGCAGAACGCGCTCATCAACACGGTCACGATCTTCCTCGCACTCGGCACGGGTCTCACGATGAGCGCGGAGAGCTTCCTCGTTAAGGAGACCATCCTCATCATCTGCCTTGGTCTCGTCGCCTTCATCTTCGGTACGGCGGCGGGCGTTGTCCTCGGCAAGATCATGTGCCGCGCGACGGGGTGGAAGGTCAACCCACTCATCGGCTCTGCGGGCGTCTCCGCTGTTCCGATGGCGGCACGCGTCAGCCAGATCGTCGGCATCAAGGCAAAGCCGGGCAACTACCTTCTCATGCACGCCATGGGACCGAACGTCGCGGGTGTTATCGGCACGGCGGTCGCGGCAGGTACGATGCTCGCGATGCTGATGTAATTAGTACCAATCTCTCCTACATACATTCGGGCGGTAGGATAGCTCCCTGTCGTTCATCGAATCCCGGCGCTATGATAAATGTTACGAAAAAGGCTGATTTGTGACGCTCCTAAGCAAATCCTAGTGGAACAAGCGGAGAAAGTGCACGTTCTGCCCCCGACGCACTTCTTCTTGCGGGCCGTAGGACCTTTAAGAAGTATTTTGGCAGATAAGTGCACGACCGCTTGTGTAACGAGGTGTTTGCGAGGAGCGTCGCATGAACAAATCTCTCCGTAACATTTGTGGTAGAGCCCAAACCCCTAGCATTTGACAAAATCCTCCTTCGTATGTACTATGAGGGAGGATTTTGTATTTCTCGCGCTGCTCTTCCACCGGCGCGAAACGATTTCAGCATTTCACAAGGAAAGGAAGATCATATGCGCGGAACATTCTACGGCATCGGCGTCGGCCCCGGCGACCCTGAGCTGCTCACCGTCAAGGCGATCAAGGCAATCGAGGCGGCGGACGTCCTCATTGCACCGAAAACCGAGAAGAAGGAGGGCAGCGTTGCCCTCGAGATTGCACGCCCCTACCTCAAGAAGGACATCGAGATCGTCTACCAAGTATTCCCCATGGTCAAGGACTTCGCCGAGGATACGGGTGCGTGGGAGGCAAACAAGGCACAGATCCTCGCACTGCTGAACGCGGGCAAGAACGTCGCCTTCCTCACCCTCGGCGACCCTATGTTTTACAGCACCTACATCTACGTCTTCCGCCTCCTCGAGCATGAGGACGTGGACATTGTGACGATCCCCGGCATCCCCGCCTTTGCCGCCATCGGCAGCCGCGTCGGCAGACCGATTGTGGAGGGCAACGACATCCTCGCCATCATCCCCGGCACGGCAGACAAGAAGCGCCTCGAGGAGGTCATGGCGGTCGCGAGCAGCGCCGTCGTCATGAAGGTCTACCACAACTCCGCCGAGATCATCGACCTCCTGCGGCGCAACAACATGACGAAGGAGGCGGTGCTCGTCAGCCGCGCAGGTCTCGACGATGAGAAGATCATCTACGACCTCGAGGCGCACGCCGACGAAAAGCTGAACTACCTCTCGACCATACTCACGCGGAGGAGCTGACATGATGAAGAAAATATGGGCATTCGCCCTTCTCACAGCACTCACACTCGTCCTCACGGCATGCGGCGCTCCTGCCGCAGAGCAGCCCGCGCAGGGCAGCTATGCCACCATCACGGACGACAACGGGCGCACGGTCACCTTTGACAAGAAGCCGGAGCGCATTGTCGTCACCTCCGCCTCCTTCCTCGAGCCCCTCTACGCCGTCGGCGGCGAGGTCGTCGGTCGCCCCGACTCGAAGTCAAAGATCCCCGATGCGGCGAAGAACGTCGCGAGCATCGGCCGCGTCTACCAGATCGACGCGGAGAAGGTGCTTTCCCTCACGCCCGACCTCGTTATCCTCAACAAGGGCATGAACGAAAAGCTCGTCGAGACCCTTGCGGCGAACAATGTCAATACCCTCGTCCTCGACATGAAGACCTACGACGACGTGAAGCGCGAGATCGGCATCTTTGCCGCGCTCACGGGCGAGAAGGCAAAGGGCGAGGAGCTCACGTCGAAAATGGATGCGGACATTGCCGCCGTGCGCGCCTCGATTCCCTCGGACAAGAAGCGCATCGCGATCATCCACAGCACGGGACAGGGACTCTCCGTCCAGCTCGACGGCAGCATTGCAGGCAGCATTGCAAATATGCTCGGGTGGGAGAATACGGCGAGCGGCATGACTGCGCTCGACAAGAACCCCGACGCTGCGCCCTACAGCATGGAGACGCTCGTCGCGCAGAACCCCGACATCATCTTCGTCACGAGCATGGGCGAGGAGGCGGAGATCCGTGCCTCGATGGAGGCGATGTTCGCCGAGAGCCCTGCATGGCAGAGCGTCGCGGCGATCCGTGACGGGCGCGTCTACTACCTGCCGCAGGAGATGTTCCTGTTCAGCCCGGGCATCGAATACCCCGAGGCGGTCAAGTATATGGCGAGGCTCGTCTATCCATGAAAAAACGGATTGCCCTGCTTGTCCTCTTCGCCGCGCTCGCGGCATTCTCGATGATGCTCTCTACGGCAAAGGGCTCGGTTGACATCCCGTTCGGCGAGGTCCTCGCCATCCTTGGCGGGGCGCATGATACGGCAAATGCGCAGATCCTTTGGAACATCCGCCTGCCGCGCACGATCGTCGCCGCGCTCGTCGGGATCAATCTTTCCCTCGCTGGCGCGATCCTGCAGGCGATCCTGCGCAACCCCCTCGCCGACCCGCACATCATCGGCATCTCGTCGGGGGCGGGGCTTGCGGGCATCTTCATCATGCTCATGCTGCCGGGCGCAGCGTGGCTCATCACGCCCGCAGCGTTCGGCGGGGCGATGCTCGCCGCACTCCTCATCTACATCCTCGCGTGGCGTGACGGCATCCGTCCGACGCGCATCATCCTCGCGGGAGTTGCCGTCTCGGCATTCCTTGGCGCGGGCATCTCGGCCATGATGATCCTCTACAGCGATCGGGTTCATAGTGCGCTTATGTGGATGGTCGGCGGACTCTCCGCGCGCAGCTGGCCGCACGTCGAGATGCTCCTGCCGTACACCGTCGCGGCAGGGCTGCTCGCACTCATGGCGGCACAGCGGCTCAATATCCTCCAGCTCGGCGACGATATGGCGCGCGGCATCGGGCTTGCCGTCGAGCGCACGCGCATCCTCCTCACGGCGGT
>CAUVMF010000080.1:0-6067 GCA_963552975.1 uncultured Selenomonas sp. | reverse complement strand
CGTGGTAGACGACGGACGGCGCCGTCATGATGAGCCCGAGGTTGTACTCGCGCTCAAGGCGCTCCTGAACGACATCCATGTGGAGGAGTCCGAGGAAGCCGCAGCGAAAGCCAAAGCCGAGCGCGATGGAGGTCTCCGGCTCAAAGACGAGTGCAGCGTCGTTCAGCTGGAGCTTTTCGAGCGCCTCGCGCAAATTGTCGTAGTCCTTGCTGTCCTCGGGGTAGAGTCCGCAGAAGACCATCGGCGTGACGCCGCGATAGCCGGGCAGTGCCTCGGCGGCAGGTCGCTCCGCGCCCGTCACCGTGTCCCCGACGCGTACGTCGCGCACATCCTTGAGCGCGCCCGCGATGAAGCCGACCTCGCCCGTGCCGAGTTCCCCCGTGTCGACGGGCTGCGGACGGAAGCAGCCGACATCCGTGACCTCGAAGGTCTTGCCCGTCGCCATGAGCCTTAGCTTCATGCCCTTTTTGATCGTGCCCTCCTTGACGCGCACATTTGCAATCACGCCCTTGTACGGGTCGAAATAGGAGTCGAAGATGAGCGCTCTGAGCGGTGCGGCGGGGTCGCCCTCGGGCGGCGGAATGTAGGCGACGACGGCGTCGAGCACCTCCTTGATGCCGAGCCCTGTCTTTGCCGAGGCGAGGACGGCGGCACTCGTGTCGAGCCCGATGGTGTCCTCAATCTCGCTCTTGACTCGGTCCGGCTCCGCACTCGGCAGATCGATCTTGTTGATGACGGGGACGATCTCAAGGTCGTGTTCGAGCGCGAGGTAGACATTCGCGAGGGTCTGTGCCTCCACACCCTGCGCCGCGTCCACGACGAGGAGTGCCCCCTCGCATGCGGCAAGGCTGCGCGAGACCTCGTAGTTAAAATCGACGTGCCCCGGCGTGTCGATGAGGTTCAGCTCGTACATCTCGCCGTCCTCGCCGCGATAGTCAAGGCGCACGGTCTGCGCCTTGATCGTGATGCCGCGCTCGCGCTCGAGATCCATGCTGTCGAGCACCTGCGCCTCCATCTCGCGCTCGCTGAGGGTGCCCGTGTACTCGATGAGGCGGTCGGCGATGGTGGATTTGCCGTGGTCGATGTGCGCGATGATGGAAAAATTGCGGATATGCTTCTGATCCATGTTTCTCTCCTTATATGATGACATCGAACACGTCTCTCTGCGTGTTTGTGACAAAAATCTCAATCGCTCCGCGCTCGGCGGCGAGTTCCGTGCGCAGGCGGTCGGCAAGAACGGGCAGGACGGGCGACTCCGTGCCGAAGTGCCCCGCGTCGATGATGTGCATGCCCTGCTCGACGGCGCGCTGCGCGTCGTGGTACTTCACGTCGCCCGTGACGTAGACATCCGCGCCGCGCCGCACGGCGTCGTCGATGAACTCCGCGCCCGCGCCGCCGCAGACGGCGACGCGCCGCACGGGGCGCGCGGCGGCTGCGGCAAGGCGCACATGGCTGACGCCGAGGCGCTCCCTAACCGTGCGGGCAAAGTCCTCGATCGCCATGGGGGCGGGGAGCGTTCCCATGCGCCCGAGACTCTCCGTCACACCGTCCTCCTGATGCGTGATGACAAAGGCGGAGAGCTTCTCGAGTCCGAGATGCGCGGCGAGCACGTCGTTCACGCCGCCGCGCGCCACGTCGAGGTTCGTATGTGCCGCAATGACGGCGATGCCATGCGTGAGGAGGGCGGCGAGACGGTTTCCAAGCGGGAGGTCGGTACGCAGCTGCTTGATCCCGCGAAAGATCGCGGGATGGTGCGCGACGATCAGATCCGCCTCACGTTCGATGGCTTCCGCGACGACGGCATCGTCCACGTCAAGCGCGACGAGGATGCGTCCGACCTGCTGCGCATAGCTGCCGACGAGCAGTCCCGGGTTGTCCCAGTCCTCGGCGAGGCGGCGCGGTGCGATGCGCTCGAGCGCGTTCATGATGAGCTGACAGCTGAGCATGTGAGCCTCCTTCTTTTCAATTACAGAAAAACGTGCGTGCTCCTCGCAGAACCCTCGTTACGCAAGCGGTCGCACACTTATCTGCGAGGGAATCACGGACGCATTCAGTTGTCCATCTTGGCACATCTTTTTCGCCCTCTCTGCGTCGATAAATCCTCAGCATAGCCACCGCTATGCTTCCGGTTTATCTCCTTGATAGGACGGAAAATCTGCACCAATCTGAACAGCATCATTGCGTTCGTGATTCCCCAATACCTGCGGATTCCAAACGCGCTTCGCTTGAACGGTTAAAATCCGCAGGGGGCAGAACGTGTGCTTTTCCCGCTTGCTCCACTAGGGTTTGCTACGGAGCACCGCGTGTCCCACCAAGCATTGTCAACGATAAGTATGCAAATCCGTCGTCACTCTTGCGAGGTCGCACTTAGCAGAACAAGCATCGTCCGCAGAGCCGCGAGACGTGATACGGTTTCACGATACTCCGTGCTCTGCCGCGCTGCTGCGCTGGCATTCATGCCCTCGATGGCACGGGTGAGCTTTGCAATCTTTCCTTCAATATGCTCCCTGAGGAGAGGGTCGCGCTTCTCGAACAGTTTTGCCCCAATAAGCAGAAAAACCTCGTCGGGAAGCTCTCGCACACCGCGCTCGGCGCGGATGATCTCGTAGAGGTGTCCTCCCGCATGCGCCAGTGTTTCATCGACGATGTCCCAGCCATTTTCATAGAGCCAGCGGCGCAGCTTTGCTGTGCTGTTCATCGGCTGCAGGACGAGGGTCTGCACGCATGCGAGAACGGCGGGCGCGGCGGAAAGGATCTCTGTGATGAGTGCGCCGCCCATGCCCGCAATGACGATGGACTCCGCTTCGCCCGGTGTGAGGACGGACAGACCGTCGCCCTGCCGCACGTCGATCTCGCGCGTGAGACGCTGCGCGCCGACCGTACGCCGCGCCGCCGCGCACGCGCCCGCACTGAGGTCGCCGACGACGGCGCGCGGAGCGATGCCATCCATGACGAGGGTCGCGGCGAGGTAGGCGTGGTCGCCGCCGATGTCCGCGAGTGCCGTACCGTGCGGGACGAATGCGGCAATCGCCGCAAGACGCGCGTCAAGCTGCATGTGCGCCCTCCTTTCAGACGATACTTACCTACGATGTACGCCCCTCGCGAACAGTCTATAGCAGACATAAGAAAGGAGTGTAACTGCTGCGTTACACTCCTATTGTTTCAAATGGCTCCTCGAACTGGACTCGAACCAGTGACATTCTGATTAACAGTCAGACGCTCTACCGACTGAGCTATCGAGGAATGTGTCAGACATGCGTATTATAAAGGCTATGCGCCGTCCTGTCAAGAAAAATATTGGTTGCACGGGTAAAACATATGTGTTAGAATCAAAATAAGCACTGTCAACGGTAGGCGGTCAATTCTTAGCCCCTGAGAGGGGGCATGCTTATGGGACCATACGAATTTCTTTCGCTGGTGTTCCTCGTTACGATCTGTATCGTGATGTCAAAAGCATAAGAAAGCCCGCCTGCAGGTACCAACTCTAGGCGGGTAATCTTATCCAACATAGATTATGGGGCTGACCGTTTTACCGACAGTGCCCTTTTTGTATGCTTATTATACGATATTCAGCCCACTTCGTCAACTACTCAAGGAAATCACGCAACACCTTGCTGCGGCTCGGATGGCGCAGCTTCCTCAGTGCCTTCGCCTCGATCTGGCGGATGCGCTCACGCGTCACGCCGAAGCTCTGCCCGACCTCCTCAAGGGTACGCGAACGCCCGTCCTCCAGTCCGAAGCGCAGACGCAGGACGTTCTTCTCGCGGTCGGTCAACGTCTCCAAGACTTCCTCAAGCTGTTCTCTGAGGAGCATAAAGGATGCCGCCTCTGCGGGCGCGGGCGCCGCCTCATCCTCGATGAAGTCGCCGAGGTGGGAGTCCTCCTCCTCACCGATCGGCGTCTCGAGCGAGACCGGCTCCTGCGCGATCTTCATGATCTCATGCACGCGCGCGACAGTAATCCCCATCTCCTTTGCAATCTCCTCGGGGCGCGGGTCACGGCCGAGCTCCTGCAGGAGCTGGCGCGAGATGCGGATGAGCTTGTTGATCGTCTCGACCATGTGCACGGGGATGCGGATCGTGCGCGCCTGATCGGCGATCGCACGCGTGATTGCCTGACGGATCCACCACGTCGCATACGTACTGAACTTATACCCCTTGCTGTAGTCGAACTTCTCGACCGCCTTTAAGAGGCCGAGGTTGCCCTCCTGTATGAGGTCGAGAAAGAGCATGCCGCGCCCGACGTAGCGCTTTGCAATGCTCACCACGAGGCGCAGATTTGCCTCCTCAAGCCGATGCCGCGCCTCCTCGTCGCCCGCCTCCATGCGCTGTGCGAGCTCGACCTCCTCCTCCGCCGTCAGCAGGGGAACATGACCGATCTCCTTCAGGTACATCCGAACGGGGTCATCCAGTGAGATGCCCTCGGGCACGGTGAGATCGATCTCGACCTCCTCTTCCTTCTCCGGAGGCTCATCATCCACGGGTTCTTCCACCATTGGACTCTGTGCGTCATCGACGATCTCAACCCCCTCGTCGCTGAAGCGCTGGTACATATCGTCCATTTCATCGGGGGACATATCCTGTTTTTGCAGCGCGTCGATGAGTTCGCCATATGTCAGCGTGCCGCCGTTCTGCTTGCCCTTGGCAAGCAGGCGTTCAATGATCTCGGCGCCCGGTGCTTTTTGCTGCTCCGTCCCCTCTGTCATAACGCTGTCCTCCTGTCGTGTATTTGCAAGGCAACCGTCTGCCTTATAAATCAAAATTCCCCTGTAATTTGCGCAGGCGCACGGGATGCCGAAGCTTCCTCAGAGCCTTCGCCTCAATCTGACGGATGCGCTCACGCGTCACACCGAAGTTCTGCCCGACCTCCTCGAGCGTGCGCGAACGCCCGTCCTCGAGCCCAAAGCGCAGCCGCAATACCTCCGCCTCACGCGGCGCAAGTGTCTTGAGGACATCCGCGATCTGCTCCTTGAGCAGCATCATCGACGCCGCATCAACGGGGTCGAGTGCCGCCTCATCCTCGATGAAGTCGCCGAGATGGGAGTCCTCCTCCTCGCCGATCGGCGTCTCGAGTGACACGGGTTCCTGCGCGATCTTCATGATCTCGCGCACGCGCGCGACGCTGAGCCCCATGTGTTTTGCCACCTCGTCCGCTGTCGGGTCACGCCCGAGCTCCTGCAGAAGCTGGCGTGAAATACGGATGTACTTATTGATCGTCTCGACCATGTGGACAGGGATGCGGATCGTGCGCGCCTGATCGGCGATCGCACGCGTGATTGCCTGACGGATCCACCACGTCGCGTACGTGCTGAATTTATACCCCTTGCTGTAGTCAAACTTCTCGACTGCCTTGAGCAGGCCAAGATTCCCTTCCTGTATGAGATCGAGAAAGAGCATGCCGCGTCCGACGTAGCGCTTGGCAATGCTCACGACAAGGCGCAGATTCGCCTCCTCGAGACGATGCCGCGCCTCTTCGTCGCCCGCTTCCATGCGCTGCGCGAGTGCGACCTCCTCCTCTGCTGTCAAGAGGGGTACGCGACCAATCTCCTTGAGATACATACGGACGGGGTCGTCGAGCGCAATGCCCTCGGGGACGGAGAGGTCAATCTCGACCTCCGCCTCGTCCTTGTCGATGTCGTCCACAGGTTCGAGCGCATCATCCTCCGCACCGGCATCGACTACTGTATCATCAACGATCTCGACGTTCTCATCACTGAGCCGCTGATAGAGCCCATCCATATCGTCGGGGGTCATCGACCATGCACCGAACGCCGCGATGAGTTCACCGCAGGTCAGTGTACCGCCGTTTGCCTTTCCCTTTGTCGCGAGTTTGTCCAAAATCTCCGTTCCGCTCAATTCTTCCTGTTCCATTCGTACTGCTGCCGTCGCCATCATACCCCCTCCTTTCAGTTTGTGATATTATCTAATAAAATATATCGTTTACCATATCGTTAAAAATTCTCGGATCCAAAAGTCATTCGTGCAAATTTTCACGGGCAATCTCATCCTGAATTCTTTTCACTTCGTTTAATTCGTCAATGTATGCCTCTTTTCCTTCTTGCATCATC
>CAUVMF010000079.1:0-6068 GCA_963552975.1 uncultured Selenomonas sp. | reverse complement strand
AAGTGGACGGTGTCCTTCAGGTGGATCATAACATCTATCCAACATATGAGAAGGCGCAGAAGCGCGTGAATGAACTGAACGCAAAAGAAAAAGCGCCCGATGCGGCGAGAGCCGCACAAGGCACAGAGAAATAAGTTTTCACCGTGAGTATATCACGGAATAGGAGGTAAATCAAATGAGATACAATGTGGACTTTGAAATCCACGGGATGATTGAGGTTACTGCGGAGAGTGAGGATGAGGCGGTAGACATTGTGGAAGACATGAATCTCCACGAGCTCATCGAGGATGCAGACGGCGTTCAAATTGACGCATATACGAATGAGATGGACGAGGAGGAAATGCAATGAAGATACTGAGCCTGACGCTTGAGAACTTCCGCTGCATCAAGAACATGACCATCAACTTCGACGGGCGAAATGCGGATGTGTACGGGGCGAACGGGACGGGCAAGACCACAATCGCAAATGCGATCTGCTGGCTGCTCATCGACCGCCCCGCGACGGAGGAGGCGGACTTTACGCCGAAGACCGCAGGGACGCACGGCATCCACCACAAGGCAAGCATGACCGTGGAGCTTCCAAACGGTCAGCGCATGACGCTCACGAAGGACTTCTATGAGAAGTGGACACGCAAGCGCGGCGCAGCGGTGGAGGAGTTTACGGGCAACGTCACGGACTACTACATCGACGGCGTAAAGTCCAAGAAGAAGGAGTATACAGAGGTTCTTGCGACTGCCTGCGGGACTGACCTTGAGCGCGTGAAGATGCTCATGGTACTCGGGTACTTTGCGGACACAATGAAGACGGATGAGAAACGCCGCATCCTCTTCGAGATGGCGGGTGACTTTACCGACATGGAGGTCATCGCTGCCAACGAGGAGCTGGAAGGCATCGAGGATTTCTTTCTCATGCCAGGGACGGAGGATCAGCACTATACCGTCGAGCAGTGGAAGAAGATCGCCGCCGAGCAGCGGAGCAAACTCAACAAAGACCTCGAGCTCCTGCCTGCCCGCATTGACGAGGCGAGCAAGAACATCGCCGAGAACGTCGAGGACGCGGAGACTCTGAACGCGCAGCTCCGCTCATTGGAAGAAAAGAAAGCCTCCATCGAAGAGAAAAAGCGCAGCCTCTCCACTCCGGACGGAAAGCAGGAGGCAGCACGCGTCGCCCTTGCGGGGCTCGAGGTTGACCTTGCAACAAAGCGTGCCGCTTACATCAAGCAGGGCGCGACAGCGAATCAGGAGGTCAATGCAAAGATCGAGAGCCTGCGGGAAAAAGGCTTCGATCTGGATGTGGAAGGAGACCGTATTGTTCGCGAGAGAAACGAGGTGGGGGTTCGTCGGGAGGAAATGCAGCAACAGCGCGAAGCCCTCCTGAAGGAATATGCGTCTGTAGCAGCGCGGCAGTGGGATGCAGGCTCAGAGATGTGCCCGACGTGTCATCAGCCAATGCCGCAGAGTCTCATCGAAGAACTGCGTGCCCAATTTAACGAGACGAATGCCACCGAGAAGGAGGACATTAACCGCCGCGGGCAGGCGTGCAGCAAAGAGAAGATCGAAGAACTTTCTGCCCGTGAGGCAGAGCTTACGCAGCAAATCGAAGCGATCCATGAGCAGCAGGGCAGGAGAAGAAAAGAGCTCTCCGAACTGCGTGCATCCCTTACCACACAGCCGCCTTTCGAGGAGACGCAGGAGTACAAGGACATCACCGCCCGCATGGAGGAGATTCGCGCTCGCCAGCGTCTCGGACAGAGCGCGACAGAGGGCACGATGAACGCCTATGACCGTGACATCCAGACCGTCAAGGACGAGATCGCAGCGGTCAACCTGCGTATCGCAAAGGCGCAGTCCTCCGAGGACAGCCGCAAGCGCGTCGGTGAGCTGCGGCAGGAACTCAAACATGCAGCGGAGCAGATGGAATACCTCGAGCATGGGATTCACTTGTGCGAGGAGTTCGTCCGCACGAAGGCGCGAATGGTGACGGACAGTATCAACCGTCATTTCAAATTCGTACGTTTCCGCCTGTTCCGTAACCAGATCAACGGCGGACTGCGTGAGATTTGCGAGCCGACCATTGAGAGCCGCACAGGGGAATGGGTAGAGTACCGCAGCGCGAACTACGCAGCGCAGGTCAATGCCAAGCTGGACATCGTGACGACGCTCATGCGGCACTACGGCGTGCATCTGCCCATCCTCATGGATCAGGGTGAGAGCGTCAGCGCGCCGCTCGCCGTCGATGAGCAGCTCATCCGCTTCATCGTCTCGGCAGAGGACAAGGATATTCGGGTAGAGGTCAAGGAGTAGGAGGAAAAGAAAATGGCAAACGAAATGCAGGTGGTCACAAACGCCCCGATGGGCGTTACGGCAGGATTCCAGAGCGCGGAAGGGTTCGCCCTTCTGCAGCGCATGGCAAATATGTTTGTGGGGTCGACGCTCGTTCCGGAGCAGTTCCGAGGGCAAAGCAACTACGGCAACTGCGTCATTGCGCTCAACATGGCGCAGCGGCTCGGTGCGGATCCCCTCATGGTCATGCAGAACCTCTATGTGGTCTATGGCACGCCGAGCTGGTCGAGCAAGTTCATGATCGCCATGTTCAACCAGTGCGGGCGGTACGAATCCATCCACTACGAGGAGACGGGAAAGAAGGGGACGGATACGCAGGGCGTGATCGCATGGGCAAAGGAGAAGTCCACGGGTGAAGTTCTCAAGGGTCCCGAGGTCACGATCAAGATTGCCAAAGACGAGGGGTGGTACGGCAAGAACGGGAGCAAGTGGAAGTCCATGCCCGATCAGATGCTTCGCTACCGTGCGGCGGCGTGGTTCATCCGCACGACTGCGCCGGAGTTGGCTATGGGCTTGCAGACCGTTGACGAGGTGAACGACACGATCGACGTCACGCCACGGGGGAGCATGAAGAAGCCGCTCGCTGATGAAATTCGCCGTAATGCCAACACTGAGGAACTTGTCCCGCAGCTGGAAGCGGCAGAGACCATCGACGCCGAGGCACCGATGCAGGAAGAAGTGCGGGCGATTACGTCTGCACACCGCAAAAAAGCATCGACACCGCCAGCAGCGGTCTTCGCACCGCCCGCCGCAGAAGCGTTCGACGGCCCGACCTTCTAGTCATGGACATCAAGGTAATCGCGTCGGGGAGCAGCGGCAACGCCTATCTCATCGGGGACGGCAAAACGCGTCTGCTCTTTGACGCGGGCATTCCATTCAAACGCATCCAGATCGGGTGCGGATTCAAAACGAGCAGCATTGACGCCTGCCTCGTGACCCACCGCCACGGCGACCATGCCGCAGCGATTCCGAAGCTGCTGCAGCGGGGCATCACCGTCTACAGCAACGAGGATGTGGCAGGGCTTTATCCGGGCGTTCAGAGCGTGGAGGCGCGGCGGGAGTTCCGCATCGGTACGCTACGGATCCTGCCTTTCGAGGCAGAGCATGACGTACCGTGCTACGGGTATCAGGTGACATCGACCGAGACGGGCGAAAAGCTCGTCTACATCACCGACAGCGCGTATGTGAGATACACGTTTACGGGTCTTACACACATTATGATCGAAGCGAACTACGCAGAGGACATCATGATCGGGAACGTGAGAGACGAGAAAGTCCCCCTCTCGCTCGCCGAGCGCGTCGCAGGGACGCACATGAGCATTGACACACTGCTCTCTCTCCTGCGGGCGAATGACATGACGAACGTGCGGCAGATTTATCTCCTGCATCTTTCGGACATGAGCAGCGATGCGGAGCGGTTCAAGAAGATGGTGCAGCAGGAAACAGGTGCAGAGGTCTATATCGCATAAAGGAGGACAACCATGGACATCACCATCAAGAAGATCAAGGCGGCAAAAGGGAAGCTCGTCTTTGAGTACGACAAGAAGGAAGACGGCAACCTCCCTATCAGCACGCACAAATCGACGTTCGAGGAAGAGCCGGAGCCTTCGTTCTGGGAGGCATTCGGGTATCTCCGTGTCGATGTTTGCCGAATTCTCGAGGTAGACCCCGGGCAGCTCGCAACGCGCATCATGCCGACGGGCGTCAGCTATTCCACGGACGCAGCAGGACGTGACGCTGCCATCATCACCTGCGAATACCGTATGCCGACATCGGGACTGACGACCACGATCAACACACCGCTCGTCCGATTCGCGCGGTCGGATGAGGAAAGGGTCATGACGGGCTATTTCGACGGGGAGACCGCAGCGCACCTGCGCACCTTGCAGGAGGAGGCGGTGCGCTATCTTGAGGGGCATCGCGGGCAGGGGAATCTCTTTGACGATGATGATGGAGAACCGCGCAACGTAACGCCCGAGGATTCGCCTGTGCGCCTTGTAGCGATGGGAAGCAGCGGCACGGACATTCGGCAGATCGCGGGGTAAGAAGATGGCAGAACGCAGAATGTTCTCGAAGCGGGTGATCGGTTCTGCCCGCTTCCTCCGCATGCCGGGGTCAACGCAAGCACTCTATTTCCACCTCGGCATGGCTGCGGATGATGACGGCATCGTAGAGGCGTATCCGATCATGCAGATGGTCAACGCCTCGGAGGATGATCTGAGGCTCCTCGCAGCAAAGGGATTTGTCAAAGTCCTCAATGAGGATTTGGTGACCTATATCCTGGATTGGCAGGAGAACAACAAGATACGGGCAGATCGTAAGGTGAACAGCATTTACAAAGACTTGCTCCTTCAGATCATGCCCGAAACTTCGCTGATCGAGCCTCGTCAGAGAGCCGACAGAGCGCCGAAGGATGCGATTTTGGACGCAGTTTTTGAAGAGGACGAGCCCGTTGCAGAGCAGCCACGGGACAACCAAGGGACAAGTGTGGGACAACCATGGGACGTCCCGCTTGCGTCCCATGGACAACCAACGGACAACCATGGGACGCCGATGGGACGGCATAGGATAGGAGAGGATAGGATAGGTAAGGATAGGGTAGTATATGCTGCTGCTGCAGGTGCGTGCGCGCGTGATGATCCTCCCGAGGAAAATGAACTTGGAGAGGTGGTTCGTACGTTCGAGAACAACATCCATCCCCTCTCGGGAAAGATCGAGCGTGACAAGCTCATCGACCTCACGGACGAATACGGCGCACTCTGGGTGAAGTCTGCCATCGAGGAGGCTGCCCTATCCAACGGGCGCAGTCTGCGCTATATCACGAGGATTCTTGAGCGGTGGAAGCGTGACGGCTTCAAGGCGGATCGCAAGAAAGGCAGTGAGCACTATGGCACTGGTGGCATTCAAGGCGACATGGCAGGAGATGGCACAGAGAAATCCGTCTATGCTGCGTACCTTGACGGAGATACGGTCAAGAGAAGCCCGTATGATCTGGGCGGCACGTCCGCGGAGGGAGGAGATTCTGCGGACGATTGGAGCACCCCGCGCGGCGATCCGTACGGCGAGGGGGCTTCTTCTGGCAGCGGAGGCGGAAGAGATCAAGAGAGCACATGACGCAGCGTGTGCGGTATGTCCGTACTGCGTGGAGAATTGCCATGAGTGCCGCTACAACGGACAGGACTTTGCATATCGCCGCTATGACAATCCGTTTCTCAGCTGCATCCCCCTGTGTTCCAAGCACAGGACGCAGCAGGAGCAGCAGCGGATCGTGCGGCTTATGGGAAGCGGCGGTGTCGGCGAGCGGTTTCGTTCACGCAGCTTCGCGACGTTTCGGGAAAGCCCTGCGACAAGTCGGGCGGTCGCCGTATGCAAGCGGTTCTGCGCGGCGGTAAAGCGTGATCCCAAGGTGCCGGGGCTTCTGCTCACAGGTGACTGCGGAACGGGAAAGACACATCTGGCCGTATCGATTCTGCGCGAGGTGGCAGAGGCAGGGATTCCGGGGATGTTCGTGGTGGTGCCTGACCTGCTCGCGAAGATGCGGGCGAGCTTTAACACGAAGGACGGCAAGGCAGGGGCTCTCGTCGAGGCGGCAAAGAATGCACCGCTCCTTGTGTTGGACGATCTCGGAGCGGAAGACCCAAAAGCGTGGGTCGTGGAGCTGATCTATGTACTCATCAACCACCGTTACGAGTACATGTTGCCGACGGTTATCACGACGAACTACG
>CAUVMF010000078.1:0-6073 GCA_963552975.1 uncultured Selenomonas sp. | reverse complement strand
AGCTATGTGGAGGATTTGCCGACACAGTGCGGGCAAAAAAGATGCGTCAAGATGGTGTGGCTGAATTTATCAGTGCTTCCTTAGTAAAGGAGAGCGTTATGGAACTCAAGGGATCACAGACCGAGAAGAACCTCTGGGCGGCATTTGCCGGGGAGTCGCAGGCGCATACGAAGTATCTCTACTATGCATCGCAGGCGAAGAAGGACGGCTATGTCCAGATCTCGAACATCTTCAATGAGACGGCGGTCAACGAGAAGGCGCACGCAAAGATCTGGTTCAAGCTCGTGCATGGCGTTGGCGATACGAAGGCGAACCTCGCAGATGCTGCCTCCGGAGAAAACGAGGAGTGGACGAGCATGTACCCCGAGTTCGCACGCGTGGCGCGTGAGGAGGGGTTTGACAAGATCGCGCGTCTCTTTGATGCCGTCGGCAAGATCGAGAAGGAGCACGATGCCCGCTACAAGCTGCTTCTGCAGAGGGTGGACGAGGGCACGGTGTTTCAACGCGACGAGAAGATCATCTGGCAGTGCCTCAACTGCGGCTATGTCTGCGAGAGTCCGAAGGCACCGATGAAGTGTCCCGTCTGTGAGCACCCGCAGTCCTTCTTCCAGCAGGTTGTGCAGAACTACTGAGCCATGCGGCTTTGACAGAAAAGGAGCTGTTGCACGAAGTTTTCCGGCTTCGTGCGACAGCTCCTTTTGACTAGGAGGTTATATATGCGAAGAAAATTTGACCTGTCCGCCTATCTCGTGATCGGTCCCGAGAATACGGATGGGCGTTCTGTGGCGCGTGTGATCGCGGAGGCGGTGCGTGCGGGCTTCACCTTTGTCCAGATTCGTGCAAAGAACGCAGAGGCGCGTGAGATCATCGAACTCACACGTGCGGCGGCGGATGTGATCGCGGCGCAGGGGAAATCAGCTGAAGTGGCGCTTGTCATCAACGATCGTATGGATTGCGTACTCGCGGCACGGGAGCAGGGCATCAAGGTGGACGGCGTACATGTTGGGCAGGGCGATATTCCGCCCGATGTTTGCCGCAAATACCTCGGCGCGGATGCCATCGTCGGACTCTCCGCACGCACAACAGACCTGCTCGACTATGTGTCACACTGTGATGCCGCGTGCATCGACTACCTCGGGGCAGGACCGCTCCACGCAACGCCGACAAAGCCCGAGGCGGGGCGTACGGCGTCGGGGGAGGTCGTGACGCGCAGCCTTGATGAACTAAAGGAACTGCATCGCGTGAGTCCTGTGCCCGTCGTTGTGGGCGGCGGGGTGAAGGCGGCGGATCTGCCTGCGCTCAGAGCGACGGGCGTGGAGGGATTCTTTGTCATCAGTGCCGTCGCGGGCGCGGAGCATCCCTACGCTGCAGCCGAGGAGTTGGTGCGCTTATGGAGTGCGTAGCGGTGCATCCCGTTGCTGTGATTTGCTAACGATGCTCTTGGTGGTGCGATGTCCCGAGCGAACCCTAGTGAAGCAAGCGGAAAAAAGGGCGCGTTCTGCCCCCTGCGGATTTTATTCGTTCAAGCGAAGCGCGTTTGGAATCCGCAGTCTTTAGGCAGATAAGAGCCCGACCGATTGCGTAACGAGGTGTTCATGAGGGACACGCACTACAGAATATCAATCATTCGTAATACTTCAACAGGCTCTGCGTGCCGTCGGCTCCGCCGCCGTGCTCTTCAAGCGTGCGTGCCTCACGCAGTACCTGCTCCAGAACGGGCAGCTCGACACCGTATTCCTTGCTCGTCTCTGCACCGATTGTCATGTCCTTGACGAAGTGTTTAATCATAAAGCCGGGGGCGAAGTTGCCGTCGAGTGCCATACGCACCATATTCGACATTTGGAAGCTCGCCGCTGCACCGCCTGAGATGGATGCAAAGACCTTCTCGACATCGAGACCTGCCGCGCGCGCATAGGCGAATGCCTCACATGCGCCCGCGAGTGCGCCTGCAATCGCAATCTGATTCGCCGCCTTGGTCTTTTGTCCTGCGCCTGCCGCACCCTCGTAGACGATGTTTTTGCCCATCGCGGCAAAGACGGGGCGCATGGCATTGAACGCATCCTCGTCACCGCCGACTAGAATGTTCAGCGTGGCATTCCGTGCGCCCATGTCACCGCCCGTGACCGGCGCATCGAGCGCGTGGATGCCGCGCTGCTTTGCCTCCGTATAGATGCGTTCGGCAAGGGCGGGGGAGGAGGTCGTCATATCGGCGGTGTATGCTCCCTCTGAGAGGTTTGCGAGAATGCCGTCCGCTCCGAGGTAGATCTCCTCCACATCCTTCGGATAGCCGACGATGGTAATGACAGCGTCCTGACCGCGCGCGCATGCGCCGGGGCTTTCACAGTACGTTGCGCCGCGCGCAATGAGGGCGTCCGCCTTCGACTTCGTGCGGTTGTAAACGCTGAGCTCATAGCCTGCATCCATGAGATGTCCTGCCATCGCCGCACCCATGATGCCAAGTCCGATAAAGCCGATCTTTTTCATATCATTTCCTCCATTTCACACGTTGCTGATATGCTCAGTGTAGCATAAAATCCTGCAAAAATGCAGGATTTTTTTGATGAATTCCGAATTTTATAGGTATAGGAAGCACTGATAAATTCAGCCGCGCCGTCTTAGCACATCTTTTTCGCCCTGCCTTTGTCGACAAATCCTCCACATAGCTTTGGCTATGCGTCCGGTTTGTCTCCTTGACAGGACAAAAAATCTGTACCAATCCGACGGACTTCATTTTATCAGCGATTCCTATAAGAACGATATGGTATATCAGGAGGGAGGATATCTTATGCGGCTTGAGTTTTTGGGCGCTGCTCACGTTGTCACAGGGTCGTGTTATCTGCTTCATGTGGGCGATCATCGGTATCTCGTAGACTGCGGCATGTATCAGGGCACACGCCGCCTGCGCGAGATGAACTATGAGGATTTCCCGTTCAACCCTGCCGAGATCGAGGCGGTCTTTCTGACGCATGCGCATATTGACCACTGCGGACGCATTCCGCGTCTCGTGCGCGAGGGGTTTCGTGGGAAAATCTATGCAACGCGGTCCACCTGCGATCTCGTTCGCATCATGCTGCCCGACTCGGCGCATATTCAGGAGAGCGATGCGGAACTCTTCAATCGAAAGAATGCACGTCGCAGCGAAGCACCCATCTCGCCGCTCTATACACAGGCGGATGCGTTTGCCGCACTCGAACTCTTCGAGCCTGTTGCCTATCGTACGCCGCTGCAGGTGGATAACCTGAGCCTTACCTTCCGCGACGCGGGGCATATCCTCGGTTCCGCAATTCTCGAAATCACAGTGGAGGAGAACGGGCAGGAGACAAAGCTCGTCTTCTCGGGCGATCTCGGACAACCGAACCAACCGATTCTGCGTGATCCTGATGTCATCGAAGGGGCGGACTTCCTGCTTGTCGAGTCGACCTATGGTGACCGCATTCATCGCGACTACGACAAGGAGTCGGCACTGCTCGAGGTGATCCGCGACACGATGGATCGGGGCGGCAACGTCATCATTCCATCGTTCGCTGTGGGACGGACGCAGACGCTCCTCTACTATTTCTACAATCTATGGAAGGCGGGGCGGCTCGACGGGGACATCCCGATCATCATCGACAGTCCGCTCGCGATCCAGGCGACGCGCGTCTTTCTCAAGAACTATGAGGATTTCGACGAGGAGACGATTGCATTCTTTGGCGAGCAGGGGACGATTCCCGCATTCCCGCAGGTGCGGATTGCTGAGACAGCGGCGGAGTCGCGTGCGCTGAACTCTGCCGAAGGCTCTGCGATCATCTTGTCCGCCTCGGGCATGGCGGATGCGGGGCGTGTCCTGCACCACCTGAAACATAACCTCTGGCGACCCGAGTCCACCGTGCTCTTCGTCGGCTATCAGGCGGAGGGGAGCCTCGGACGGCGTCTCGTCGACGGCATCAAGCGCGTGCGCGTGCTCGGTGAGGAGATTGCGGTCAAGGCGCAGATTCAGATGCTCGAAGGCTTCTCGGCGCACGCGGATGCGGAGCAGATTGTCGACTGGATGCGGTCGATCAAAGATCCCCGCCCTGCGAAGGTCTTTCTCGTTCACGGTGAGGGACAGGCGCAGGAGGCGCTTAAGGAACGGATTCAGGAGGAACTCGGGCTTGAGGTGTATGCGCCCTTCCTCGGCGACATTGTGACGATCCAGGGGCGGAGTGCGAATCTCATCCACTCGAATATCCCATCTGTTTCGGTCGAAGCGGAGATGGAGGATGTCATGCGCGACTTCGACGCAGAGTATCGCCAGCTGCGCAAGGCAATCATCCGTACGGTCGTGCGTCAGCCGAAGCTCATGGAGCCGATCATCCGCACAATGCAGAAGGCACGCAATTACTTCAAGAAACTTGCAGCGCCCTATAATATTTGAGTAGAGATTCTTTTTTCGAAATGAAGATTCATTGGTGAAAAATTGGATATTGCAGAACTGTGAGTGCTACACTTGCATAGTGCTGTGAAATACGTTAAAATAGGGAAGCCTAAAATGGCTTTCCTATTTAATATATATCAATTGAAGAAAATCCGTATGTATTCATATGGATTCGGATGGGTGGTGTTATTTTGGAATCCCCATTTCGCGTCGGGGTGGATGTTGGGTCGACGACGATCAAGCTGGTCGTACTCGGCGAGGAGCATGAGATCCTCTACAAGAACTATGCACGACATTTCTCCGAGATCGGAAAGGCACTGCAGGATAACCTCGCGCAGCTGAAGACTGTGGTGGGTGAGGCGAAATTCTCGTTTGCACTCACGGGGTCGGCGGGCATGGGCATTGCCCAGCGCATCGGTCTCCCGTTCGTGCAGGAGGTGATTGCCTGTGCCTCGGCGGTGCGCCGTCTCATTCCAGAGACGACGACAGCGGTCGAACTTGGCGGTGAGGACGCCAAGATTACGTATTTCGGTGATGCGCCGGAGCAGCGCATGAACGGTGTCTGCGCAGGTGGCACGGGCTCGTTCATCGATCATATGGCATCCTTGCTCTCGACCGACCCCCTCGGACTGAACGCACTCGCAGAGAAGGGAAAGCGCGTCTATGCGATCGCCTCCCGCTGTGGCGTCTTTGCCAAGACGGATGTGCAGGCACTCATGAACGACGGTGCGGCAAAGGCAGATATTGCGCTCTCTGTCTTTCAGGCAGTCGTCAACCAGACCATCGGCAACCTTGCGCAGGGACGTCCGATCGGTGGCACGGTTGCCTTTCTTGGCGGCCCCCTGCACTTTCTCCCGGAACTGAAAAAACGCTTTATCGAAACATTGAAACTCGACGAGGACCATGTCGTCGATGTGGATTACGGCAATTATTTCGTCGCGGTCGGCGCGGCGCTCTCCGATGATGTCGGAGTGACCGATATGCGGGAGATGGAGGCGTGCATTGCGCGTGCGGAGGAGGCTGCCGCAGCGGAGACACGCACGTCGGACATTATGCTCTTTCAGGGGGCTGCGGACTACGCGGCGTTCAAGGAGCGGCATGACCGTGACCGCGTCAAGCGCGGCAGTCTTGCAACCTATCGCGGGCCGATCTGCATTGGCATCGATGCGGGGTCAACCACGACGAAGCTCGTTGCCATCGGCAGAGATAAAGAGCTGCTCCATACCTCCTATGACAGCAATCACGGTTCACCCCTGCAGTCCGTCATTGACGCGCTGCGGGAGTTCTATGCTGTCATGCCCGCAGGCACCTATATCGCGGGGGCAATGACGACGGGCTACGGCGAGGCGATTGTCAAGGCGGCGCTCCATGCGGACGGCGGCGAGGTGGAGACCTTTGCCCATCTGCGTGCGGCACAGGAGTTTTGCCCCGAGGTCAGCTTTGTGCTCGACATCGGTGGGCAGGATATGAAGTGCTTCTTCGTGCAGGACGGCAGCGTCGGAAACATCACGCTGAACGAGGCGTGTTCGGCGGGGTGTGGCTCCTTTATCCAGAACTTTGCCGAGGGGCTTCACATGACCCCGGCGGAGTTTGCAGAGAGGGCGGTAGATGCAAAAGCCCCCGTCGATCTCGGCACGCGCTGCACGGTCTTCATGAACTCGAAGGTCAAGCAGGCGC
>CAUVMF010000077.1:0-6370 GCA_963552975.1 uncultured Selenomonas sp. | reverse complement strand
AGCAGCATGGAGATGAGATAGACGAGCACGACGGCAGGCAGGTAGCGGAACAGCGCCCACCCCGTCCCCTTTTCAAGCGACACCAGTGCTCCCGCGAGGAGGATGAGCACGGCGACATAGGTAAATCCATCTGTAATCATAAAATGCACTCCTTTGGTATGATAACGTGACCGGATAATGTCTTGAAGAATCACGATAATGATTATATAATAAAGCTATAAATGAACACAATGGACTTCTTTCCTAAATTGCTCTTATCTGTGAAAGAATTCTGTATACAGAAGGAGGATTCCCATGAAAATCACGAAAATTGAACTCGGCATGCTCTCCGTTCCCCTGCGTGTCCCGTTCAAGACGGCACGCAGACGCGTGGACAGTGTGGAGGATGTTATCGTCCTCATCCGCACGGATACGGGCGCAACGGGCTACGGCGAGGCTCCGCCGACGGGCGTCGTCACAGGCGACACGACGGGCGGCATCATCGATGCGATCCGCACGCATCTCACCCCCCTGCTCATCGGGCGCGATGTGAACGAGTTCGAAGATCTGATTCAGGGCGTACAGACGGCACTCATTCACAACTCCTCGGCAAAGGCTGCCGTCGATATGGCACTCTATGATCTCTACGGACAGCTGTGGAACATCCCCGTACACAAGCTGCTCGGCGGCGCGAAGGACGGTATCATAACGGATATTACAATCAGTGTAAATGCGCCCGGGGAGATGGCGCGCGATGCACGGGATGCGATGGCACGCGGCTACGACACGCTTAAGATCAAGGTCGGCGTCGATCCCTCACTCGACGTAGCGCGTCTCACCGCCGTGCGTGAGGCAGTCGGCAGTGATGTGCGCATCCGCATCGACGCAAATCAGGCATGGAAGCCACGCGAAGCCGTGCGTATTCTCGCACAAATGGCAGAAAAGGGGCTCGCCATCGAACTCGTCGAGCAGCCCGTCGCCGCTGCAGACATCGACGGACTTGCCTATGTCACGCGCGAGAGCGACATTCCCGTGCTTGCGGACGAAGCGGTGTTCTCCCCTGCCGATGCCCTGCGCATCATGCAGCTCCACGCCGCCGACATGGTGAACATCAAACTCATGAAATGCGGCGGACTCTACCCCGCGCAGCAGATCATCGCTGCAGCTGAAATCTACGGTGTGGAGTGTATGCTTGGCTGTATGCTTGAGGCAAAGATCTCCGTCAATGCCGCCGTCGCGCTCGCCTGCGCGAAGAAGATCGTGACGCGCATCGATCTTGACGGACCTGTCCTTTGCAGCGAGGATCCGATCGAGGGCGGTGCCGTATTCGACGAGAAGAACATCACCGCCTCCTCCGCCCCCGGTCTTGGGATTCGCGGCGTGGCAGGTCTGCGTATGCTGTGAGGAGACACGCATGAGTACATCGATGAATTTCGCTGTCGGCGAGCCGTTCCCCCTGCCCGTGCTCGCGCAGGCGGACGGTGGAATGTTCCAAGCGGACAAGAACGGCATGATGTTCCTGCTACAGCTTTCCCGAACGGACGCGATCGCTGTCGAGGCATTCCGTACGGGCGAGATCGAGCTTGCCTTGACGGAGGTGGACGACGTTCTGTTCCTCCTCTACCGCATCGACGGGATCTTCAAGGACGGCTGGGGCGATGCACCGCTCTCCCTCTCCCTCGTCAAGGACGAACTCCTGCCGGATGAGGAGAGCCTACGCGACCCGACGATCCACCTTTATCTGATCGACACAAATCTGAAAATCTTGCTCGCACAGAGAGCGGCATCCGTGCCTGAGGAATTCGCCGAAATCATCCGCAGGAATGTGCGTGCACAGAAGAAGTCTCCCCTTTCCGCCCTCGCCTTTCAAAAGAAGGTTGCGGCGATCTGGGCAGAGAACACCTCCGCCGATCTGCGCGCGATGGCAAAGGCTGCACATACGCTTCCGATGACACTCGGGACGATACATTAAAAAAGGAAGTCTGCTGGCAAAAGCGTGCAGCAGGCTTCCTTTTTCTATTTTCTCCGCAGCGCCTTGACAATGCGCGCGACGAGTGCCGTACGTGCAAACGGCGTGATGATGTAGTATCCGTCGATGTACGGCTCGATGTCCTTTGCAATCTCGAGCGAGAGTTTGACAGCAAGTTCCTCAGCTGCCTCCCGATCGAGACCATGATAGGCGTTGATGATGCGCTCCTCGACATGGATGCCGGAAATCTCGCTCTCCATGAAGCGCGCGTTGCGCTCACTGACGACGGGCATAATGCCGCCGAGAATGAATGCCCCCGGCAGAGTATCACGCGCCGTGCGCAGGTTTTCCTTCGCGCGGCTGCTCAGAACGGGCTGGGTAAAGAAGCCCGTCATGCCCGCCTCCATCTTCTTTTTCGCAAGGCCGAGCTGCGACGGAAAATGGCTCGCATTCACGTTGAGTGCGCCGAAAATATGGAATGGCACAACGTCGCCGCGTTCTCCGAGACTTTTGATAAAGGAGGAGAGCTTGCGTGAGTTGAACTGATAGACACTCTTCACCTCGTCGCGCTCCGCTGTTGGGATGGGGTCGCCCGTAACCGCAATCATGTTATGCACCCCCTCGGCGCTGAGTCCGAGAAGAATGGACTTGATGGCGTTGAGGTTGCGGTCGCGGCAGGTCATATGCGGGATCGGCTCAAGGCCGAGGCTGCGCTGCACACGTCCCGCAAGCATCGCCGCATCCATGCGTGCGCGCGCGATGGGGTTGTCCGCAATCGTGATGGCATGAACACCCGCTGCCTGAAGTTCGCGTGCCCCCGCCATGAATTTATCCGCATTGCCGGTCTCGGGTGGATCGAGTTCGACGGCGATGGGGAGATCCCCCGACTTTAGTGCCTCGAAAAAGGGAGAGTGAGACGGCGCAAGTGACGCACGCTCTGCGCGCGCCCCCGCCTCCTCCGACATATCTCCGCCGTCTGCTAGTGCCGCACAAAGCGCACGGATGTGCTCCGGCGTCGTGCCGCAGCAGCCGCCGACGATGGATACGCCGTCGCGCACGATGGCGGCAAGCCCCTCGCCAAAGTAGTCCGGCGCACTCTCATAGAAGGTGCGTCCGTCGATGACAATCGGATGTCCCGCATTCGGCATGAGGGAGAGCGGCAGGGGGCATTTTCCAAGAAGGTGAACCAGCTCCTTCATCGACTGGACACCGCTGACGCAGTTGAATCCGACTGCGTCAATATAGCCGCTCTCCGCGACCGTACGGATCAGTTCCTCGACGAAGAAGCCGTCGCGCGTATATCCACCGGGGAACGCAGAGAACGAGGTCAGGACAAACGCCTCGGGGCATACCTGCTTGATATGCGCCGCCGTTTCAACCAGTCCCTCAGTCGAAGAGTTTGTCTCAAAGAGGAAGTGTCGCGCCCCCGCCGCGAGAAAGGTATCGACGAGGAAGCGGTACTCCGCAAGAATGTCGGCAGGCGGCAGTCCCGTGACGGGACCAATGTCGGCGAATACATAGCCTCCGAACGGCTCTGCCGCGCGTGCGGCGATCTCCCAGCCTGCGCAGAGGATGCGCTCAACGAGCGCCGTATCGCCCTGGTAGACGATGCGATTTGCCGCAAAGGTATTTGCTTTGATTACCTGCGCGCCCGCACGCAGATACTCCGTATGAATTTCCTCGATGACAAGCGGTGTCTCGATGTTTGCGAGCTCCACCCCCTTGCCGCGCGTATGCGTCTTCTGCGCGTAGTACGTACCCATGCCGCCATCAAAGATGAGCGGCTCTTTCTTTATATGTTCCCGTATATCCATGTACCCCTGCACCATATACGTATGCCTCCTTGGCTCTTATCCTAGGACGCGGCGTGCAATCTCGACAATGCTGCGCGCATCGCCCGCATAGTAATCTGCACCGATCTCCTTCGCATAGTCCTCGGTCAGTACCGCACCGCCGACAACGGTCTCACAGGGATGCCCCGCCTCGTGCAGTGCCTCTATGGTCTTTTTCATCGCCGCGACCGTCGTCGTCATAAGCGCCGAAAGCCCGATCAGCCCGACCTTCTTTTCGATGGCAACCTCTACGACGCGCGTGATGGGCACGTCGCGTCCGAGGTCGATGATCTGATAACCATAGTTCTCCAGGACAACCTTCACGATGTTCTTGCCGATGTCGTGGATGTCCCCCTCGACGGTCGCGAGGATGATCTTCCCCTTCGACACACCCTGCCCCTCCTCGGCGAGGCGCATTTTGATGAGTTCAAGGCCTGCTGTTGCGGCATTCGCCGCATTGATGAGCTGCGGGAGGAAGATGATTTCCTTTTCATAGCGGTCGCCCACAATGTCAAGCGCGGGGATGACCTTCTCCTGTATGATGTCCATCGGCGCCATCTCCGTGAGGAGTTTGCGTGTGATGCGCTCGGCATCGTCACTGAGTCCACGAATGATCGCATCCATCAGCGGATCGACCGCATCCGCGCTCTCTGCCGCCGCAGTCTGCACCGCACCCGGCGCGTCCCCCTCCGTAATGCCGAGCTCCTTGCGGCGACGCATCTCCGCCTGCTCGGGCGCAAACCGCTCGATGTAGGCGGCGCAGTCCACATCCTCGCCCGAAACGGCGCGGAAGGACACGACGGCATCCATAACCCCCTTCGTATTCGGATTGATGATTGGGAAGTCCAGACCGACGTGCATCGCCTGTATGAGGAAGTTCTCCGTCATATGACTGCGCGCAGGGAGTCCGAACGAGATATTGCTGACGCCGAGCGCGCAATGGAGCCCGAGCCGCTCATGCACCTCGCGCACGGCGCGCAGGGTCTCCATCGCCTGCTCCTGCTGCGCCGAGACCGTGAGTGTCAGGCAGTCGATGATGATGTCCTCGCGGTCCAGGCCGTACTTCTCCGCCTCCGCGACAATCTGCTCAGCGATCGCGACACGCTGCGCCGCCGTCTCGGGGAGTCCGCGCTCATCCATCGCGAGGCCGAGCACCGCCGCGCCATAGTGTTTCGCAAGCGGGAAGATGGCCTCCATGCGCTCGCGCTCACCGCTGACCGAGTTGATGATGACGCGCCCGTTCGTGACACGCAGTGCCGCCTCGATCACCTTTGGATTCGCCGAGTCGATCTGCAGCGGCAGGTCGACGACGCTCTGCACCGCCTTGACGACATACGGAATGATCTTTTCTTCGTCCACGCCCTGTGCACCGACATTGATGTCAAGCACCTGCGCGCCCGCCTCCTGCTGTGAGATGGCGAGCTTCTTGATGTAGCCCATATCCTCCTCGAGGAGTGCCTGTTGGAGGCGCTTCTTCCCCGTTGGATTGATGCGTTCGCCGATGACATTGAGCTTGCCGTACTCCGCGACACGCCCCGGCGAAGCGACGCCCTTGCGTTTTTTACGAACGGGACGCTCTGCTGCCCCATTTGACACTGCTGCTGTGAGCGCACGGATAAAATCGGGCGTCGTGCCGCAGCAGCCGCCCAAGATGACAGCACCGCGCCGCGCAAACTCCACCATCTCACGCCCGAAGTCCTCCGCCTTCATCTCATACGCACCCGTACGTGGGTCAGGAAGTCCCGCGTTTGGCTTTACGATGATCGGCAGATCCGTCCACTCCATGAGTTCGTCCACAATCGGCAGGAGCTCCACAGGGCCGAGCGAGCAGTTGACGCCGAGCGCCGTAACCCCGAGTGCATCGAGCGTGACAGCAACGGACGGAACGGCAGCACCGAGGAAGGTGCGCCCGTTCTGCTCGAACGTCATCGTCACCCAGATCGGCAGCTTCGTATGCTCCTTTGCCGCGAGCACTGCTGCCTTGACCTCGTAAAGGTCGGTCAGCGTCTCGAAAATCACGAGGTCAGCCCCCGCCTCCGCGCCCGCAGTCACCATCTCGCGGAAGAGCTCGCAGGCATCCTCGAACGAGAGCGTCCCAAGCGGCTCGACCAGTTCCCCGATGGGGCCGATGTCGAGTGCGACACGTACCCCCGTGACGCCCGAATTCTCTGCCGCACGGCGCGCCGTACGGACATTCTCTCCAATGACCTCTGCGACGGACTTCCCCGTGCCCACAAGCTTATGTCCGTTCGCGCCGAAGGTATTGCTGTAGATGACACGGCTGCCCGCTTTGATATAGTTTCGATGAATCTCCTCGATCACATCGGGATGCTCCATGCCGAAGAGTTCGGGGCGCTCGCCCGGTGCAAGCCCGCGCGCCTGCAGCTGCGTGCCCATGCCCCCATCCAGTATAATAATGTCTTTCATGCCCATTCTCCTATATTTTCCGCTTCCCCAAAACGATTCCATGATAAATGCTACGAAATGACTCCGTGCAAGCTCCACGCAAACGCTTAGTTACGCAAGCGGTCGTGCGCTTATCTGCCTAAATACCTGCGGACTTCTTAAACGCGCTTCGCTTGAACGAAAG